>CAZMOF010000007.1:0-35067 GCA_964567905.1 uncultured Aquiluna sp.
CACGAAGTTAGCTTGGCATATTCACAAAGCGTGAATACTGTCCCTGGAACGCAACTGTGACCGTTCCGGTCGGTCCGTTTCTCTGCTTTGCCAAAATCAGATCGGCTTCACCAGCACGTGGGTGATCTTTTTCGAATAGGCCCTCGCGGTGCAAAAGAACTACAACGTCTGCGTCCTGTTCGAGTGAGCCTGACTCACGAAGGTGGGAGAGTTCTGGCCTTTTATCTTTGGTTTGTTCCGGCTGACGGTTGAGCTGCGAAAGGGCAACCACTGGAACATTTAGCTCCTTTGCCAAAAGCTTGAGAGCTCTGGAGAACTCTGAAACTTCCTGTTGCCTTGACTCAACTTTTTTACCGCTCGACATCAACTGAATGTAGTCAATGACAACCATCTTCAGCTGAACCTGCTGCGCTAGACGTCGACACTTTGCGCGAATTTCAACCAGGGACATGTTTGGGCTGTCATCGATGTATAGCGGTGCGTCATTGATTTTGCCTCTGACAGCTGCGAGCTTTGCCCAATCGCCTTCGGTCAATGTTCCCTTGCGCATGCTCTGCAGGTAAATGCCACTCTCTGCACTGAGCATGCGCATTGCTATTTCAGATCTTCCCATTTCGAGTGAGAAAAATATTGTTGCGTTGTTGTTTCTGATTGCAGCGTTGCGAGCGATATCCAGAGCAAAGGTTGACTTACCAACTGATGGACGAGCAGCAACAATTACGAGCTGACCTGAGTGAAGTCCGTGAGTGTAGGTGTCGAGATTAGTAAATCCAGTTGGAATACCGGTGAGACCACCACCGCGGTTTTGCGCTAGTTCGATATCACGAATAGCAAAGTCAATGGATTCGCTCAGGCCAACGTAGTCATCCTTTGCAGTTTGACTGACAACAGCGAAGACTTCGGACTGGGCTTGGTTTACCAGATCCTCAACTTCTCCCTGGCTCTCATAACCAGACTGAGCAATTCTTGTTCCAGCGTTAATAAGTCTGCGAAGAATTGCTTTGTCAGAAACAATCTTCGCGTAGTAACCAGCACTGGCAGCGGTTGGAACAAAACTTGAAAGTGAGTGAAGGTAATCTGCGCCACCGGCTTTGAGTAGATTGCCTTGCTTGTTTAGATGATCAGTTACTGCAATTACGTCGGTTGGTTCACCGCGACCAAAAAGATGAATGATTGCGTTAAAAATTAATTCGTGCTTTGGTGCATAAAAATCAGAACCAGCAACTACTTCAAGGACATCGGCAACTGCTTCTTGACTAAGCAGCATTCCGCCAAGTGCGGACTGTTCGGCCTCAATGTTGTGCGGGACGACCCTCGCCTCACCAGCGGAAACCGGTGCCAACATCGACATTCTTTGCCCTCCAGATTGCTCAGAACTTGTATAGCTTGGGACTCTGACAACTAAGTATCAAATTGGCCTGTGGAAAACTGTGGATAACTCTGTGTAAACACGCCGATTAGCCCTGTGGATAACCTGTGGATAACTAGGGCAATGTGCCCTCTTGGCCAGTAAATTAGGGGATTTGCGTGTGAATAAGTATTCCTGGAAAACTTTCAAGCCTTGCCTGAGGGTTGTGGATAACTCTCCCAGGAAAGGGAAAAGGCCGACACGCCAGCTGGCGGATCGGCCTTATCTTTAGCCCTTTGTTTACTTGGCGCTTACTACCTGGATTGTGGCCTTAGCAACAATCTCGCCGGTAAGGCGGATGGTCACCTCGTAGCGTCCAACGGTCCGGATAGAGGTACCTAGTTCAATCTTTCGCTTGTCTAGCTCTCCATAACCAAGAGCTGAAACGGCAGCCACGATGTCGCTGGTCTTCACAGCACCGAATAGTCGGCCGTTCAGTCCTGAGCGCATGGTGATCTTGATTGGAGCTTGCTCCAGCTTTGCCTTGAGCGATTTTGCTTCGTCTTCGGTTGCGATTGCGCGGGCATTGCGGGCTGCTCTGATGGAGGCAACCTGCTTCTCTCCACCCTTAGTCCAGGCAACAGCTAGACCATTTGGGATGAGGTAGTTGCGTGCGTAACCATCCTTCACGTCAACTACATCGCCGGCGCTTCCGAGACCAGAGACTTCATTAGTCAGAATTAGTTTTGACATTTATTTCTCCTTAGCGTCCTGCGCCTGCGTATGGCAGAAGTGCCATCTCGCGTGCATTCTTAATCGCCTTTGCAATCTTGCGCTGATCTTGAACTGTTGCACCAGTGATGCGACGAGCACGGATCTTGCCTCGATCAGAGACGAACTTTCTTAGGGTAGCGACGTCTTTGTAGTCGATAACCTCGATCTTGATTGTTTTAACCGGAGCAAGCTTGAGGTTCTTAGCCATCATCTTCTTGCGGCGGTCTTGTCCTTTTCCAGCCATTTTGTTTTTCTCCTAAGTCTTTTTAGAACGGTGCTTCGTCAACTGCAGCTTCAGCTGGGTTTGCCCAAGCATCCGCTGGATTGTTGGTGGCCTTTTCGCCAGCCCATGGTGATTCAACAGCAGCAGCTGACTCGCGTGCTCGACGTGTGACCGCTGCAGTTGCATAACGCAGGCTTGGTCCAATCTCGTCGATCTCGAGTTCAAGAGAAGCGCGTGCTTCGCCCTGTGCAGTTTGATATGCGCTCGGTGCCTTTAGGCGACCGGTGACTACAACGCGAGTTCCCTTAGAAAGTGACTGCGCAATGTTTTCAGCGGCTTCTCGCCATGCGGTGCAGCGAACCCAAACTGTGTCGCCATCCACCCACTCGTTGGTCTGGCGGTTGAAGGTGCGAGGAGTAGATCCAACGCGAACCGAAACAACAGCAATTCCATTCTGGGTGTAGCGAAGCTCTGGGTCATCGGCAAGGTTGCCGACAATCGTGACGTTAACTTCTCCGGCCATTACTTTGTCCTGGCTGGGCGCTTACCCGATGGGCGAGGAGCGCGTGGTGGTCTGGCGTCTGGAGTGAACTCCACTGGGTTGATGCTGAATACTGCATCCTCCAGTCTGAGCACCTTGGTGCGAAGAACTGACTCTGACAGCTTTAGCTGACGGTCGAGCTCAACAACCGCTTCGTATCCAGATGTGACGTTAATCACGACGTAGATACCTTCAGCGTGCTTTTTGATTTCGAAGGTCATCTTCCTGCGGCCCCAGATGTCAATCTTGTCTACGGTGCCACCAGCAGAGCTGATGACCTTGACGTAGTTGTTGACACTGGTAGCTACGGTCTTCTCATCAACGGTTGGGTCGAAAATGACCATTAGTTCATAGCTATGCATAGCTAACCCACCTCCTTCGGACTAAACGGTCACGGCCTTTCCGTGACAGGAGGGTATATGCAATGTTGCCTTGGGCAACCTGGCTACTTTAGCGAGCTTCCCACCAGCTAAGCAAGCGCTTTTTGGCTTCATCGAAGCCAAGCTCGCCCTCATCCAGGCGCAGTTCCATCAGGAAGTTATATGCCAGCCCAACCTCCTTGGAAGGTCCGATTCCAAGAATCTCCATGATCTGATTGCCATCCAGGTCTGGTCTTATCGAGTCAAGCTCTTCCTGCTCCCTAAGCTCGGCAATTCTTCGCTCTAGATCGTCATAGGCGTGAGCCAATCGCTCAGCCTTCTTTTGATTTCTGGTTGTGACGTCTGCCCTGGTGAGAATGTGCAGTCGATCCAGCATTTCACCTGCATCCCTGACATATCTTCTGACGGCCGAATCACTCCACTGTGAATCTGAATAGCCAAAAAATCTCAGGTGCAATTCGATAAGCCTGGAAACAGAATCAATAACTTCGTTCGAAAATCTAAGTTCACTCAGTCGCTTCTTGGCTAACTTCGAACCAACCACATCGTGGTGATAGAAAGAGACAACATTTCCATCAAGTCTTCTGGTCGCAGGCTTTCCGATATCGTGAAGCAAAGCCGCTAGCCGAATAATCAAATCCTTTTCAAGTGCATAATTATTCTCGTAGTCGATGGCTTGTCGAAGCACAGTCAGCGAGTGCTGATAAACATCTTTGTGTCGCATGTGCTCATCGGTTTCAAGTTTCAAGGCAGTGAGCTCGGGTAGAACTATTGAAGCTACTCCGGAATCAACCAGCAGCTCAAGGCCGGTAGCCGGATTATCGGTCAACAGCAGTTTGCTGAACTCATCTCTGATTCGCTCTGCCGAAACAATTCGGATTCGATCTTTGAGTTCAACCATTGCATCGAATGCCTGCGGGTCAATCACCAAATCTAGCTGTGATGAAAATCTCGCTGCGCGCATCATGCGTAGTGGATCATCAGAAAAACTAATCTCTGGTGCACTCGGTGTTCGCAAGGTCCTTAGTTGCAGATCTCTGAGTCCCTCGTGTGGATCAACAAAAACTCTTTGCGGAAGTTTCAGTGCCATCGCATTAATGGTGAAGTCTCTACGCTTTAGGTCATCTTCGAGGTTGTCTCCGAACTCGACAGTCGGTTTTCTAGTTTTCGCGTCGTAGGAATCAGCTCGGTAGGTAGTGATTTCAACTCTTTCGCCCGATAGTTCAGCGGCGATGGTTCCAAATTCTCTTCCAACATCCCAGGTGGCACTGGCGTGAGGCTTCACGACCTTGAGAATCTGATCTGGATTTGCACTGGTGGTGAAATCAAGATCAAAGGATTTTTTGCCAAGGAGTGCGTCTCGAACCGGACCCCCGACCAGAGCCAACTCGAAACCGGCATCAAAGAAGGCTTTGGACAGCAGTTCTATGACCGGATGCTGGGTGTTGTCGGCAAGGTTGGAAAGCGCTTTAGCCACCTCTTGCATGGGATTAGCTTGCCACAGCCCATTTCTTGCGCCCAAGTAGAGTTGGGGTATGACTCCGGGTCGGATCAGAACTCAAACCGAGATTTCCGCAGGCGGATTGGTTATTTCCGCCGATGACCCTGGCCTGGTCGCGCTAATCAGCCATCGAAACCGCGGGGGCGGCGAGGACTGGGTAATCCCAAAGGGACACCAGGAAAATGGTGAAGAGCTCCACACCACAGCCGTTCGAGAGGTCAGCGAAGAAACCGGGCTCGAGGCTGAAATCCTGGAGAAGATCGGCGAGATCACATATTCATTCCGCTTGGGAACCACTCGCATAAAGAAAACAGTTCACCACTTCCTTATGAAGCAGGTTGGGGGAAACCTCAGTCACGAACAAGACCCAGCGGGAGAAGTTCTGAGGGTTTCCTGGTTTCCCATTTCACAACTCGATGAGGTTTTAGCTCACGAAAACGAACGAAAAGTGGCTCAGCGAGCTGTGGAGCTTTTGCCATGAAAAAGTTCTTGGCTGCGTTCGCGATTGTTCTTTTGTTTCCAGCACCTTCTTTGGCAGCGGCTGAGATAGTTCCGGGTTCAGTAATCAATCTGGTTGCGCGCGATGCCAGGATTCCGGTAACAATTTCTAATCCCGACGCCTTTCCGGTTGAAGTAACTCTGAGAGCTGAGAGCACGAGCTTTCGCCTTGAAGTGCAGGAAGAAGTAGCGGTCTCGATTCCCGCGCAGAGCACTGAAGTTGCCGAACTCCCCGTCAGGGCCATAGCTAATGGGCCGGTAGAGGTCAGAGTCTGGCTTGAGGTGAATGGCCAGAGAATTTCGGAAGATCAGCTTTTACAAATCAATGTCAATTACGACGTTGAGTTGTTTCTGCTGGTGAGTTTTGGCGTGGCTATGTTTGCTCTAATGATTGTTGGAATCATTCGCACCACCATCAAGCTAAGACGGAGAAACATTGGCTGATCTGAATCCATCCGTCACCAAAAGCTCTGTGGTGATGGCGAGCGGAACCATAGTTTCCAGAGTCCTAGGTTTTGCCAGAGCGGTTTTACTGGCTGTGGCGATTGGAGTCACCACTGATGCCGCTGACGCATTCGGTGTTGCTAACCAACTACCAAACTCTGTCTACGCCATCATCGTCGGCGGTGTTCTCAATGCGGTGATGGTGCCAACGCTTGTCAAAGCAAGATCAGCAAGCGATGGTGGGAAAGGATATGTCGATCGCTTCGTAACGCTGGCAATCACCGTCTTTTTTGTCAGCACCCTTGTCTTCACAATTGCCTCTCCGCTGCTGGTTCGGCTCTACACCTCTGGTTGGAGCGATGAGCAGCTGGCTCTAGCTACAGCCTTTGCCTACTGGTGTCTGCCACAACTGTTTTTCTATGGTCTTTATTCGATCCTGGGTGAGGTGCTCAATTCCAGAAAGGCCTTTGGGCCCTTTATGTGGGCTCCTGTTCTAAACAATCTGGTTTCGCTGTTGGGTCTTGGTTTATTCATTCTGATCTTCTCTGCCGACCCAACTGGTTTGAGATCAATTAGCTCTTGGGGTCCGGATCAGATTGCTCTTCTAGCGGGAAGTGCAACAGCTGGCGTTGCAGCACAAGCACTGATTCTTTTGGTTAGTTGGAAGCGAATTGGACTCAAGCTAAATCTGAATTTTCGCTGGCGAGGTTTTGGTCTTGGTCCTGCACTCAAAGCAGCGTCTTGGTCACTAGCGATGGTGTTGATTTCACAAATCGGTGGACTGGTTCAAACGGCTGTTGCTTCAACCGCTGCTGTTGATCGCGGATCAGGTCAAGCTGTTGCATCGGTTGCTGCTGCGGCAATTGCCTGGCTTATTTTTATGCTTCCTCATTCGGTAGTGACAGTCTCCATTGCCACCGCCTACTTCACCCGCATGGCTGAGCATCAGCAAGCTGGACAGATGAATCAGTTTAAGCAAGATCTCACAACTGCTCTTCGTGTGATTGCGATGGTGAGTGTTATTGCTAGCGCAGTGTTGATTGTTCTTAGTTATCCAGTAGCAAGAGTCTTTGTCGGTGAATATCCTGCGACTGCAGCGCTGGGAAATGTAATTGCCGCATTCATGATTGGACTGCTTCCATTTAGTTTTGTCTACATGATGCAGCGTGGATTCTTTGCGCTGGAAGACACCAAGACTCCTTTTATATTTACATCAATCCAAATTGGTATTCACATCGCAGGATCAATCACACTTGGATTCGTCATGCCTAAGCAGTTCCTGGTTGTTTCGATTGCTCTGCTGACAGCATTTTCAATCTGTGTGCAGGGACTGATTGCTTATGCAATGCTCAGAAAGAAGATTGGGAGCCTAAGTGGTTATGGGGTTTCTAAATCAACTCTCAAGTTTGTATTAGCTGCCATTCCAGCGAGCGCCGCGGGAGTAATAGTGCTGTTGGCACTTGGAGGAATAGGTGAGGATTCATTTGCCCTGCAAAGTGTGTTGGGCGCTATTGCCTCTGCGGTAATTGTTGGTGGCATCATGGGAGTTAGTTATCTTTTGCTTCTTTGGTTACTAAAGTCGCAGGAGATTCAAGAGTTAAGCTCTGCGTTACGTGGCCGTTTTACAAGAAACGGCAACGGAGACTAGGCTGGGAAACGAAATAAATAGATACTCATCTATGTTTAGATGACTGAAGGAAACACGTAAATGCGCGAAGTCATAATCATCGGTTCTGGGCCTGCCGGCTACACCGCCGCAATCTATGCGGCCAGAGCACAGCTGAATCCCCTGATGATTGCCTCCAGCGTTGAGCCCGGTGGCGAGCTGATGAAAACCACCGAGGTAGAAAACTTCCCCGGATTCCCCGAAGGGCTAATGGGGCCTGACCTAATGGCGAATTTCCAGGCTCAGGCAGAAAGATTTGGCACCGAAATCCTCTTTGATGATGTGGTTGAGGTTGATCTAAAGGGCCCAGTCAAGAAGGTAAAGACGGGTGGTGGCAAAGAGTTTGAGGCCAGATCCGTAATCATTGCCACTGGCGCTGCCTATCGCGAGTTGGGCCTTCCTAAGGAGAAGGAGCTCAGCGGTCACGGAGTCAGCTGGTGTGCGACCTGTGATGGCTTTTTCTTCAGAGACAAGGTAATTGCGGTGGTTGGTGGTGGCGACTCCGCCATGGAGGAAGCGAACTTCCTCACCAAGTTTGCTTCTAAGGTCTACGTCATTCACCGCAGAGACAGCCTGAAGGCTTCAAAAATCATGCAGAAGCGCTCATTTGATAACCCCAAGATTGAATTCATCTGGAATTCGGCGGTCAGTGAGCTCAAGGGTGATGCCAAGCTCAGCGGCGTAGTTTTGGAAAACACCCAGACGGGTGAAAAGAGTGATTTGGCTCTGGAGGGCCTATTTATAGCCATTGGAAATGACCCGAGGGTTTGGTTGGTTGAGAATCAGGTGGAGCTCACCGCTGATCGCTTTATTAAGGTGGAGGGAAGATCTTCCAAGACTTCGCTACCAGGAGTATTTGCCTGTGGCGATGTGATTGACCCAACTTATAGACAGGCGATTACAGCGGCGGGTTCTGGATGTGTAGCGGCCCTAGATGCCGAGCACTACCTAAGTTCGAAATAGGAGAAGTAATGCCAATCGACACCACGACAGCCAAGTTTGAGGCTGATGTCCTGCAAAGTGCTAAGCCAGTCATTGTCGATTTCTGGGCAGAGTGGTGTGGTCCGTGCCGAATGATTGCTCCCGTGTTAGCTGAAATCGCTGAGGAATATCGCGACAAGGTGACGGTTGCCAAGGTTAATGTCGACAACGAGCCAGATCTGGCTATGAAATACAACGTCACCGGTATTCCGCTACTGGGAGTTTTTAAAAACGGACAGATGGTAAAGCAGCTGGTAGGCGCTCGGCCGAAGGCAGCTCTGGTCAGCGAACTCGCTGAATTTCTTAGCTAAGAACCAATAAAGCCATAGACTTTGCGCTAACCCCAAAGGAGCGCAAAATGGCTCAGTCGCGCCTGGAGCAGAGCTTTGATTTATTCAAAGATGCTTATGCGAAACGTGCCGAGAATCTCTCGGTCAGTGAAGTGCGCGCGCTGTTTGCCACTGTCTCGAGACCCGAGGTTGTCTCGCTCGCCGGCGGCATGCCGGATGTTTCCGCATTGGATAACGAGCTAATCAGAAAAGCCTTTGATTCGCTGATGGCTAATCGCTCCCAGTTTGCCCTGCAGTATGGTCCAGGTCAGGGAGATGCCAAGCTCAGGTCTCAGATTTTGGAAATCATGGCACTTGAAGGCATTGAGGGCAGTGTTGAGAACCTGATGATTACAACTGGCAGTCAGCATGCGCTCGAGCTGATTGCAGATTTGTTTTTAGACCAAGGTGACGTCGCACTCGTTGAGTCTCCGAGTTATGTCGGAGCGGTTGGAATTTTCCGACACAAAGAGGCACAAATCGAACACGTCTATACGGACAGCGATGGAATTTCTCCGGATGCTGTTGCTGAAACTGCTGACCGGTTAGTGGCCCAGGGAAAGAAGGTGAAGCTTCTTTATTTGGTCACTAACTTTGCCAATCCTTCTGGTGTCACTCTCAGTGAAGACAGAAGAGATCGTCTGATTGAGGTTTGCAAATCACGAGGAATCTTGATTGTGGAAGACAATCCATATGGACTTCTTTACTTCGACGAGGCTCCGCCAAAGGCGCTTAGGTCCAGGGATGCGGACAGCGTTGTTTACCTTGGTTCATTCTCAAAGATTCTCTCTCCCGGACTGAGAGTCGGATACGTTCTTGCTCCCCCTGCCATCAGGGAGAAATTAATTCTTGCCAACGAGTCGGCGATTTTATCTCCCGCAACTTTTGCTCAAATGATGGTGTCTGAATATTTATCAATTTGCGATTGGCAACAGCAGATATCTGAATATCGTTCTTTGTATAAAACTAAGCGTGATGCTGCCATCTGGGCTCTTGGTGAATATCTTCCGAGTATTGAAACTACAAAGCCACGTGGTGGATTCTTCCTTTGGGTCAGCTTGCCTAGCGGAATCGATGGTAAAAAACTATTGCCGATTGCGGTTGAGGAACTTGTCGCATACACACCCGGCACAGCATTCTATGGGGATGGACGCGGAAAAGAATTCATTCGAATTTGCTACTCACACCCAACCGCAGAGAATGTGAAGGTTGGAATTCAGAGACTAGCTAAAGCAATAGAAAGATTTCAGGCTTAAGACTTAATCTCGTCTGCGATTCGTCTGAGGTCTGCCACAGATCCAAACTCAATGACAATCTGACCTTTTTGTCTTCCAAGCTTTATCTTCACAACGGTGTTCAGTTTGTCACCAAGTTCTTGAGCCAGCTCATGCAGCATGTCGGTTTTTCCACCTGGCTTTATAGTCGGCTTCTTTTTCTTGCCAACTCCACTTGCAATCAGTTCTTCAAGGCCTCTTACTGAAAGTCCTTCTCGAATAACTCTTCCGGCCAGCTCGCTCATTAGTTCTTCAGAATCTGCGGCAAGCAACGCTCTAGCGTGACCTGCGGTGAGTACACCGGCAACTAGTTTTTGCTGAACATCTATTGGCAGCCTGAGGAGCCTGAGGGTGTTGGTTATCTGTGGTCGAGATCTTCCTAAACGATCTGCAAGTTGCTCCTGAGTAATTCCGAAGTCTTCGAGTAGTTGCTTGTAAGCGCTCGCTTCTTCAAGTGGGTTTAGATCTGCTCTGTGAAGATTTTCTAACAACGCATCCCTGAGCATGTTCTCATCCGTGGTGTCTCGGATCACCGCAGGTATCGCAGTTAGACCTGCTTCCTTAGCGGCGCGGAAGCGGCGCTCTCCCATGATTAGTTCGAAGTCGTCTTGTCTTGGTCGAACAACGATTGGTTGCAGCACACCAAACTCTTTGATTGAGTGAACGAGTTCGGCGAGTGCTTCAGGTTCAAAAACTTTTCTTGGTTGCTGAGGGTTTGGAATTATGCGACTGAGTTCCAAAAATGCGAGTTTGGCACCGGGCACCGCAATCAGACCCTGGCTATCAGAGCTAAAGAAAACATCGACCGCGTCACGCTGCCCAGCTGGAATCAGTGAGCCGATTCCTCTGCCGAGCCCGCCTCTTCTTTTATCCTCTGCCATTACTTCACTCCTTGTTGAGCTAGTTCAATCGCTGCTTCTTGATATGCAAGAGAGCCTGCATTCTTTGGGTCGTACTTGATTGCAGTTTGTCCAAAGCTAGGGGCCTCGGAAATTCTTACCGATCTAGGTATAACTGCCTTGAGAGTTTGATTCGGGAAAAAGTTCTTCACTTCGGCGGCAACATCCGAGCTCAACTTAGTCCGGCTGTCATACATCGTGAGCAAGATCGACGAAATAACGAGTGATGGATTAAGCGCCTGCTTAATCCTCTCGATGTTTGAGATCAGCTGGGTGACGCCTTCTAATGCGTAGTACTCGCACTGAATCGGAACCATAACCTCAGTGGCTGCCACAAGTGCATTAACCGTTAGGAGTCCCAGGGAAGGGGGTGAGTCGATAAACACATAATCCTGAGGGTTTTGAATCAGATACCTGGATAAGGCCTCGGCCAGGATTCTTCTGGGGTTCTCGGCATTGACTAAATCAATTTCGGCTCCAGCAAGGTCAATTGTTGCTGGCAAACACAGAAGGTTTGGGTGCTCGGTGCTTGGGCGGACGGCTTCGGCAATCGAAGCCTCCCCCATCATGACTTCGTAGCTACTAAGTGTGCCGGTTTGGTGGGGAACACCAAGGGCGGTTGATGCGTTGCCCTGTGGATCAAGGTCAATAACTAGAACCCGCATACCCTTTGAGGCTAGGGCTGCTGCCAAGTTGACAGCCGTAGTCGTTTTTCCAACTCCCCCCTTTTGGTTGGAGATAGTAATGATTCTGGTTTTCCAGGGAGGGGTCAGAACAGTTGCGGCGACGCGCTTAGCACGCTCGTTGTTTTGCGTGAGTTCATTGAGTATGGGGGTTGCGTCCCGCTCACTGCTCAAATTTGACTCCAAATGTTTCACGTGAAACTACAGTCAAATTATCGTCCTTGACTCCTTGCCAGCCGATAGGCGTTGGGCTCGTTTCCTCACGATTATTGGGGTAGCCCATCCCAGGCACCACTGTCGCGGGCGTTTCGGCTGTGTTTTCGGCTGGCTGATTCATTTGAAGACCATCATTTCAGAGAAGTTCTCACAACCGTGGCTGTTTCAGGGGCTTTGTTCAAACCGAGGGTCAGAATTTCTGGCTGTGAATAACCCATGGTTTCCAGCCTGCGCTGGGCCTCGGTTATCTCTTCTTGAGCCTTGGAGCCCTTCATGGCAATAATTGTGCGATTTTTCGAGTCTTTTATCAGAGGGGTGAGCAGCTTGAGCAGCTTATCCAAGGCTGCAACCGCCCGAGCGGTAGCAAAATCGAAGTCTGATTCCTTGACATCCTCAGCTCTTGCCCTGAGGACGCGAACATTCTCAATACCCAGATCTTTGATGACCGAGGAAAGCCAGCTCGCTCGTCTCTCCATGGGCTCTACCAGAGTAAATGTGGCATCGGGCTGAGCGATGGCCATCGGAATGCCTGGTAACCCGGCTCCACTACCCACGTCCACAACCTTGCTGCCAGAAGGGATAAGTTCGGCGAGTAATCCGCTATTGATGACATGTCTTGACCAGATTCGGGGGAGTTCCCTGGGGCCGAGTAGGCCGAACGTTTCGGAGTCCTTGGCCAGGCGCTGGGCAAAAGCTCTTGCCTTGCCTATCTGGGGACCGAAGAGCACGGCCGCGTATTCTGGCTCTTGCTCTAGGTCTTCCATCTCAGTCCCCATGTTTCACGTGAAACATTAGGGCTTGCTGACGACAATGTGGCGATCTCTGCCCTGGCCTTCGGATTCTGATGATAGGCCCGCTTCTGCCACCATGTCGTGGACCAATTTGCGGTCATAGCTGCTCATTGGCTTCAGGTGCTCTGGTTTACCCGATTCGTTAACCTTCTTAACGATCTTCTCCACAAGCTTCTTCAGCTGTTCGGTCTTGGCTTCTCGAGATCCGCCAATATCCAGGATCAGGCGGCTTGGCTCGCCAGTTTTGGCCTGTACAGCCAGTCGGGTAATTTCCTGAATGGCCTGGGCAATTTCAGGGTCCGAAACCTTGCCTAGATTAGATTCCCCCTCACTGGAAACGGTCAAATAGACCCTCTCCTGGCGAAGTTCAATCTCTAGGTCGCCATCTAAATCGGCTAAATCTAGGAATTCTTCGATGAAATCGGCTGCGATTTCACCCTCTTTTTCAAGCTGGTTTTCTTCGGTCATTTCTTTTTCTTCTTCTTTGCGCGATTCTTATTGACGGGTTGCTGTCTCTGGCCTGATTCTGGGGCTGCTTCTTCTGACTCAGCCTCAACTGCCTTGATTTCTGGCTCAGGATCGGTGAGTTTGCCCTTCTTTCTCAGCCTTTCCTGGCGAGCGTGGTGGGCTGGAGAGCCTGGTTGAGGCATATTCCGGATGACAAAGAACTGCTGTCCCATGGTCCAGAAGTTTGAAACTAGCCAGTAGGTCATTACTCCCAGTGGGAAAGTGAGGCCAGAAATAAGGAAAACTAAGGGCAAAACATAGAGCAGAATCTTCTGGGTCTGCATGAACTGGCTGTTCTGAATGTCCGGGTTCTGGTTCTTGGTCATAATCTGCTTCTGGGTGATGAACTGGCTAGCAGACATCAGCACGATCATGACTCCGGCGATGATTTTGACGTTTAGTTCTGGGCTTCCGAAGAAGGTATCGGAGAGCTTTGCCCCCCACATTTCAGCCTGGGAAAAGGACTGGGCCAGGGTGGCGTCTAGGGGGCCGACACCCTTTTTATTGGCTTGAGCATCGTTCAAAACGAAGAAAAGGCCCATAAATATAGGCATTTGCAGCAGTAGGGGCAGGCACGAGCTGAACGGGTTGGAGCCAGTCCTCTTGTAGAGGTCCATCTGCTCTTTGGCCATCCGTTCGCGGGACTCCCGATCGGTCTTGCCCCGGTACTTCTTCTGGAGTTTCAGCAGTTCTGGCTGGACCAGCATCATGTTGCGCTGGCTACGGATCTGCTTGACGAAAACCGGAATCAGGGCAGCTCTGACCAACAAAACCAGGCCAACGATGGCTAGTACCCATGAGATTCCAGAGTCAAAACCAAGCCCCAGAGAGCTAAAGACGGTGTGGAAACTGACCAGAATAAATTCAATTAGCCACTTAATTGGCCATAAAAGATCCACTAGCTACCTCGCGTTGATAAAGCCGGACTTACAAATCCTAGTCTGCCGATCTGTATCCAGTTCGGCCCTTCGGGAACATCATCCACTCCACCTTTCGACCAGGGGTTGCAACGGGCTATCCGCCAGATCGTCATAGGTACTCCGCGCATAACTCCGTAGCGCTGAACTGCTGATAATCCATAGGTTGAGCAGCTTGGGTAGTAGCGACAAACATTGCCATACAGGGGTGAAATGAGCTTTCTCCACAAAAGGATTGGAGCTATCAATAAGTTCCGAGGAATAAGCCAGATAGTCTTCAGGAATATCACTGAATTTTCCCCAAAATTTCCCCGACTTCGGCCTTGAGTTGTTCAAAGGGTGCCTTGTCTGCACCCGGTCTCACACGAAAAACCCCCGAAATTGAAGGATTTTGAGCTAAATGACCCACTAAAGCTGCCCGGAAACGGCGTTTTACTTGATTTCGCGTTACAGCCCCGCCAACAGCCTTGGAAACCACAACTGCAAAGCGGTTCATTTCAGCCGGGAGGTAGTGAAGTGTGACCAATTTGGTTGTTGATCGTTGGCCCTTGTTGACGACTTCGCGAATTTCATCGCTTGAACGCAAGCGATTTACGCGGGGGAGCAATTTACCCCTAGGCGCTGAGCTCGGCGCGACCCTTACGACGACGGGCTGCCAGGATGGCTCGGCCGGCACGGGTGCGCATGCGAGCACGGAAACCGTGGGTCTTCGCACGGCGGCGGTTGTTTGGTTGGAAAGTGCGCTTGGTCACTTCGAAACTCCTGAAAATTACGGGCTAGAGCCCTAGACAACCTCAACAATTTACGCTGTTGGGCCCAGTTAGTCAAGACGAAATTTAGGCTGTGGAAAACTCTTCAAAAACAGCCAAATTTGGGCCCGACACGCCGCACCGATTTGATATCTAGGGCCTCTGGGAGTTGAATGTTGCAGTCAAAAACAGTGGGTGCTTTATCCACAAGTTTTCCACAGCACTATAAACCTTCTCCACAGGTAGAGGGTCCTGTGTAAAACTCTGTGGATAACTTTCGAAGGGAGTTGAGATGGCCGATGCGGCTTTGACTACCTCCTGGAAGGGATTGGTCGCCAAGGTAGCTTCTGACCCCAACGTAACCCCTCACCTAAAAGGGCACCTAGATCTGGCTGTTCCCAAGGGTGTTCTTGAAGACACCCTCTACATTGAAGTTCCTAACGAAGTCACGCGATCAATGTTGCAAGGAAGGCTTCGCGATCAAATCCTGAACGCTCTCACAGAGCTCGCCGAAGTTGGTGGCCCAAAGAGTTTTGTTGCAATCACAAACGAGGATCTGCAAACTGCCATCCGAGTTGATGTTGTTCAAGAACAGGAAATTAAGTGGCCGGAGATTGATCCGGTTCTTCCAACTTCAATTCCAAGTGCTTCTGGATTAAATCCGAAATACAGTTTTGAAAGTTTTGTCACAGGTGGATCAAATCGATTTGCGCACGCGGCTGCTTTCGCAGTAGCCGAAGCACCGGCTGAGGCATACAACCCACTATTCATTTATGGATCAAGTGGTCTTGGTAAGACCCACCTACTGCACGCAATTGGTCACTACGCTCTTACCCTCAAGCCACGTCTTAAGGTGAGATATGTGTCGTCTGAAGAATTCACGAACGATTTCATCAATGCAATTCAGAACAATAAAACGGCTGAATTTCAGGCCCAATACAGGGATGTCGATATCTTGCTCGTTGATGACATTCAGTTTCTGCAAGGCAAGGACCAAACACAGGAAGCCTTCTTCCACACCTTCAACACTCTTCACGATCACAACAAGCAGGTAGTCATAACTTCAGATCTGCGTCCAAAGCAGCTCGCTGGTTTCGAAGAGAGAATGCTGTCGAGATTTGAGTGGGGACTAATCACTGACATTCAGGCACCGGAGTTTGAAACACGTGTCGCCATTCTTCGCAAAAAAGCAGCGATGGAAAGAATTCAGGTCCCAGACGAAGTAATCGAATACATGGCGGCAAGAGTTTCCTCCAACATAAGAGAGTTGGAAGGAACACTTATTCGTGTGACTGCTTTCGCGAATCTGAACAGGCAGCCAATCGACATGGACCTTATTCAGGTCGTCCTAAAAGACACGCTCTCGTTCGCAGGAGATAGCAACGTTTCTCCGATGTCGATAATCTCTGCAACCGCGGAGTATTACAAACTCAGCCCAGACGATATAACAGGAAGCGGTAGGCAGCAGGCCGTGGCCCTGGCTAGACAGATCGCTATGCACATCTGTAGAGAGCTAACGGACCTATCGCTGCCAAAGATCGGGTTGTATTTCGGCAACAGGGATCACACAACGGTTATGTATGCGACCAAGAAGATCAGCGAACAGATGCGCGAGAGGCGCTACATCTACAACCAAGTCTCAGAAATAATCCAGAAAATCAAAGACAACGCAAGATAGGCCCTGTGGATAAACAGGTCAAAATCTGTGGATAAATGTCCACAATTTGTCCACAAGAACCCATTTTCGCCCTTTATTTATGTGGATTTCCACAACCAACCGGGTTATCCCCAGACTTATCCACAGGCTAATAAACATCTTACAAAGATGTAGTTTTTAGGTAATTTGTGCCCTTCATGGACTTATCCCATATTCCACAGGTGCTTATTGTTGTTATTACAGGAAGTTTAAATAGCTGGGGGTCTTGGGGGAAACCCAATTCTCAAGAAATCATCCGGATGTGCCAAGATAAAAGGCCCGATTGAGGATAAAGATGAAATTCCAAGCAGATAAAGAAGTTCTTTCAGAGGCTATTTCTTTTGTAGTCAGGCTTGTCTCTCCAAGGCCTCAGCTTCCTCAATTATCCGGTGTTGTGATTGAGGCTTTAAACAATGAAGTGACCCTCTCAATTTTTGATTATGAGGTTTCAGCAAAAGCAAAAATTTCTGCAAACGTAGAAAAACCGGGAAAAGTCTTAGTTCAAGCAAAGCTACTTTCCGAAATAGTTGCGAAGCTCCCTTCAGATTCAGTTGCTTTTGACAACACAGACTCCCGAGTTCAAATCAATTCCGGATCTAGCAAATTTTCTCTGTCCCCGATGAGCATGGCGGAGTATCCAAATGCACCCCAAAGCCCAGAACCATCGGGAAAGGTTGCCGGTGATATTTTTGCCGAATCTATTTCCCAGGTTTCTGTGGCTGCATCCAAAGAAGAAGTAACACCAGTTCTTACAGCTGTCATGATCTCCGCAAACAATAAAAACCTATCTTTCATAGCAACCGACAGATTCAGAGTCGCAACAAAATCAATTCCATGGCAGAGCACAGCTGGTGACAAAGAGGTTTTGGTCCCTGCTCGCGTAATGGGAGAAATCTCGAAAACCTTTGCTCACGAAAAAGAAATTCGAATTGGTTTTGCCGAAGGGGATAAAGAATTAATTAGCTTTTCCTCCGGAAACAAGTCCGTGACAACCTCAACAATAAAGGGCAAGTACCCTGCAGTTCTCACCCTGTTCCCAAGTGAAACACCACACTTCGCAGTGCTAAATACACACGACCTTATGGACGCAACTCGAAGAGTTGGATTGGTTGTCGATCGAGACAAGCCATTGAGATACAAATTTTCAGCTAACGAAGTTACGCTTGAGTCAATCGGGTCCGACGTCGCGGACGCAAGTGAGCAAGTTTCTTGCTCCTTGACGGGAGACGAGAATGTCGTTTCTCTCAAGCCGCAGTATTTGATTGACGCACTATCTGGCATTCAAACAGAAATGGTTTCTCTGGGCTTTACCTCAAATCCAAACAACCCGAATAAACCCGGACCGGTTTTGATTACCCCCGTTGGATCAGATAATCAGTACAAATATCTGTTGCAACCTAACCTTCTTGTTTCCTAGGGGGCGCACTTGTGGGTAAGCGAGCTACAGCTTGCTAATTTTCGAAATTACGCGCAGCTAACCCTCCCCCTAACTCAAGGAATAACCCTTTTCCACGGTCCAAACGGAGAAGGAAAAACAAACTTGGTAGAGGCCCTGGTTTACCTAAGCCAACTCAGCTCACACAGGCCAGGGAACCTAAAGTCACTAATTCAAAATGGCCAAGAACAGGCCGTTGTTTCGGCCACCGCCAACCACGCGGGTAGAAAGCTGGTTGTAGCAGCGGAGCTAAATCGCGAAGCACCGAATAGATATTTTCTGGGCGGAAACCAGCAGAAACGAGTCGGTGATTTTTTAGGAAACCTACCCGTAGTTCTCTTTGCTCCAGAGGATTTAGACATCGTTAGACGCGACCCGGAGGATCGTCGACACTTCCTAGACACCAACATGGCGCTGCTCAGACCAAGACTTGCTCAGCTGAAGTTGGATTACGACAAGGCGCTAAAGCAAAGAAACGCTTTACTCAAAACCGCTAAACAGGTGAGAAACCCCGACCTCACAACTCTAGACATATGGGATGAGCAAATTGCAAATCTCGGTAGCAAGGTAACCATCGCAAGACTCGATCTCATCTCACAACTTTCCCCGTTGATTCAAGACTTCTACAACAAACTCTCCACCTCGCAAGAGCAAATCTCGATGAGACTTGTGTCTCTCAATAGCAAAGAAGAAACAGAAGAGATTTCTCAAAAAGATCTCGAGCAGATGCTTTTGCAAAAATTGCAATCTCTACGCGAGCAAGAGCTTGAAAGAGGAATAACACTTGCCGGCCCCCACCGAGATGAATTACTAATTGAAAAGAACTCACTTCCGGTTAGAAGCCAGGCATCCCAAGGCGAGGCGTGGTCAATCGCTCTCGGTCTCAAACTCGCACTCGCACAGCTGCTAAGAGAAAGCAGCCTTGGAGATCCGGTTGTTGTTTTAGACGATGTTTTTTCTGTTCTAGATCCGGGTCGAAGGGCAAGGATGCTGGAGTTTGTTGTTGGTTTCGAACAGGTACTGATAACAGCCGCAGATCTGGGTCTTTCTCCAGAGCTAGAGTTGAGCGCAACTTATTCAGTAACGGGAGGCGAGCTTAGTGGAGATTAATTTCAACATGGCTGATCGCTTCTTCAAAGAGACGCTGAAATCAATTGGTCGAAAAACACGTGACCAAAAAAGACGTGAAGAAAAAGCAGAGCGCGGCTCAAGACCTTTTGATAAAGGCAGGGAGCCAATTTCGGCAGCAGAGGGAGTTGAAAAACTTCTGGATGATTTTGATTGGCAAAAGCGTGTCGATAAGGAATCCCTGTTTCTCGACTGGGAAAGACTCGTTGGACCAGAAAATGCTGCAGCCTCAAAGCCGCAGGAGATTAGAAACGGCACCCTCAGCATCGGCTGTCGGTCCACTGCCTGGGCTACCCAGCTGCGACTTCTAAAGGACCAGATTCTCGCGAGAATCCAGGAGCAGTACCCCGATCTTGGGGTCAAAGATTTGGTGTTTTTAGGCCCTGCTGCCCCCAGCTGGAAGAAGGGTCCCAGGAGCGTTCCAGGCCGTGGCCCGCGCGATACATATGGGTAGTTTTGCCCTGTAAATAAGCGGATTTGGACTAGAATTAGGGGGTTAGCCAACCCGAATATTAGTCAGTCCTAGGCCTGCATTTCTGTGGTGCTAACCCAAGTGGGAAGCAACTGAATATGTCTGAATCAAAAAAGAAATATGACGCCGGGGCGATCCAAGTCCTGGAGGGGCTGGAAGCGGTTCGCAAGCGCCCCGGAATGTATATCGGCTCTACCGGCCCCAGGGGTTTGCACCACCTGGTCTATGAAATTGTTGATAACTCGGTCGACGAGGCCCTAGCTGGCTATTGCGACAACATCGATGTGACAATCACCAAGTCCGGAGACATCAGAGTTAGCGACAATGGTCGCGGCATCCCAGTGGATATGCACCCGGTTGAGAAGAAACCAGCTGTCGAGGTCGTCCTCACGGTTCTTCACGCGGGAGGAAAGTTTGGTGGCGGAGGCTACGCAGTTTCAGGCGGTCTTCACGGAGTAGGCGCATCAGTTGTTAATGCACTGAGTAGCAAGCTCTCAGTTGATGTTCATCGCGATGGTTTTGTTTGGTCGCAGACCTACACCATTGGTGTTCCTGACAAGCCCTTGAAGAAAGGTGTCAAAACAACTAAGACTGGCACAACAATTCAGTTCACACCCAGTAAAGATATTTTCGAAACCGTTGTCTTCGATTACGAAACTCTTCGCCAAAGATTCCAACAGATGTGTTTTTTGAACAAGGGTCTCAAGATCAATCTGGTTGATGAAAGAACCGGGGCAAGCGACTCATATAAATATGATCGCGGTCTGATTGACTATGTCGAATACCTAAACTCTGCGAAAAAAGTTGAGGTTGTTCACGACGAAATCATTTCGATTGAATCAGAAACCAAAGACAAGAAAATGTCGGTGGAAATTGCCATGCAGTGGACCACCGGTTACAACGAGGGTGTCCACACCTATGCCAACACAATCAATACCCACGAGGGTGGAACTCATGAAGAAGGCTTCCGAGCAGCCATCACCTCACTGCTAAACAAATATGCAAGAGATAAGGGTCTGCTTAAAGAAAAGGACGAAAACCTAACGGGTGATGATGTTCGTGAAGGACTCACCGCAGTTATTTCCGTCAAGCTGGCAGAGCCTCAGTTTGAAGGTCAGACAAAAACCAAACTGGGAAACACCGAAGCTAAGACCTATGTTCAAAAGGTCGTTAGCGATCAGCTTGGCGACTGGTTCGAAAGAAACCCAGGTCAGGGTAAAGAGGTTGTTAGAAAAGCAATTCAAGCAGCCGCCGCACGACTAGCTGCAAGAAAAGCGCGAGAGGCAACCAGAAGAAAGAGCCTGCTGGAGTCCGGCGGTATGCCAGGCAAGCTTCGCGACTGTCAATCCCGAGATCCTAAAGTCTCTGAGATCTACATCGTCGAGGGTGATTCCGCTGGTGGTTCAGCGGTTAGAGGAAGAGATCCTGAGACTCAGGCCATCTTGCCGCTGCGCGGAAAGATTTTGAATGTTGAAAAGGCAAGGCTTGACCGAGCACTAGCAAACACAGAGGTGCAATCGCTTATCACGGCCTTCGGCACCGGCATCGGCGAAGACTTTGATGTTGAAAAGATCAGGTATCACAAGTGCATTTTGATGGCTGATGCCGATGTCGACGGTCAACACATTCGAACACTGCTTCTAACACTTCTTTTCAGATACATGCGACCCCTGATTGAGCACGGCTATGTCTACATGGCCCAGCCACCGCTCTACCGAATCAAGTGGTCCAACTCAGAGCATGAGTACGCATTCTCCGATGCCGAGAGAGATTCGAAGATCGCCAAGGGCAACAAGGACGGCAAGAAGCTGCCAAAAGAGAACTCGATCCAGCGCTACAAAGGTCTGGGAGAGATGGACTATGACGAGCTGTGGCAGACAACCATGAATCCCGCCACCAGGACGCTTCTGCAGGTCACCCTGGATGACGCGGCGCTCGCCGACGAGATCTTCTCAACCCTGATGGGCGAGGACGTCGACAGCAGAAGAACCTTTATTCAGAAGAACGCCAAAGACGTTCGATTCTTGGACATCTAGGAGTAATACGTGGCTGATCAAATAGACAAGATCGAACAGGTCGACCTCCAGGTCGAGATGCAGCGAAGCTATCTCGATTACGCGATGAGCGTGATTGTTGGAAGAGCACTGCCTGACGTTAGAGACGGACTAAAGCCAGTACACCGCAGAGTGCTTTACGCAATGTATGACGGTGGTTACCGACCAGACAAGCAGTTCTCCAAGTGCTCAAGAGTGGTTGGCGATGTCATGGGTCAGTATCACCCACACGGCGACGCGGCAATCTATGACACCTTGGTCAGACTGGTTCAGGACTGGAACATGCGCTATCCGCTTGTTGCAGGCCAGGGAAACTTCGGTTCCCCAGGAAACGACCCAGCTGCTGCACCGCGATATACCGAGTGCAAGATGGCACCGCTGGCAATGGAGATGGTGCGCGACATTGATGAAGAAACTGTTGACTTCCAAGACAACTATGACGGAAGAACACAAGAGCCAACTATTCTTCCCTCCCGCTTCCCAAATCTTTTAGTTAACGGATCAATCGGAATTGCAGTTGGCATGGCAACCAACATCCCCCCACACAACCTGCGGGAGATTGCTGAAGCAGCCAAGTATTCACTTCTGAATCCAGAGAAGAAGGGCGCAAAGCTTCTCAATGAACTAATCAAGATTGTTAAGGGTCCTGACTTTCCAACTGGAGCTCAGATTCTTGGTCGCAGTGGAATTGAAGAGGCCTACCGCACTGGACGCGGATCAATCACCATGCGTGCAGTTGTCACCGTCGAGGAGATTCACGGACGCGTCTGCCTCGTGGTAACCGAACTGCCCTATCAGGTAAACCCGGACAACCTAGCCCTGCGAATCGCGGAACTGGTCAAGGAGGGCAAGCTCACCGGTATTGCCGACATCAGAGACGAGACCTCAGGTCGAACCGGGCAGCGTTTAGTCATCGTCCTAAAGAAGGATGCCGTTGCCCGGGTTGTTCTAAACAACCTTTTCAAGTACACCCAGCTGCAGGAGAACTTTGGTGCCAACATGCTGGCCCTGGTTGATGGTGTCCCAAGAACTCTGTCACTGGACGGCTTCATCACCGCCTGGATAGAGCACCAGATTGAAATCATTCTTCGCCGCACCCAGTTCAGACTGAAGAAGGCTGAAGAGCGTGCACACATCCTCCGGGGTTATCTGAAAGCCCTGGACGCACTCGACGCAGTCATCAAACTTATTCGAAAGAGTCAGACCGTTGATGACGCTAGAGACGGATTGATGAAGTTACTCAAGATTGATGATTTGCAGGCCAGGGCGATTCTGAATATGCAGCTGCGGCAGCTGGCCGCTCTGGAGCGTCAGAAGATTATTGACGAGGCCGCCGAGCTCGAGGCAGAGATCAAGGGCTACAAAAAAATCATCAAGGACGAAGCACTTCAGCGAAAAATCGTCATTGAAGAACTTGACGAAATAACTGAGAAATATGGTGACGAACGCAAGACAACCATCGCGATGGGATCCGATGGCGATGTCGGAGTTGAAGACCTAATCAAAGAAGAAGAGATGGTTGTTACCCTGACAGCCGGCGGCTACATCAAGAGAACCAAGAGCTCTAGCTACAGGGTTCAGCACCGCGGCGGCAGGGGAGTGAAAGGCGCAAGCCTAAGAGCAGACGATGTTGTTCAAAACTTCATTGTTTCAACCACTCATCACTGGCTTATGTTCTTCACCAACAAGGGACGCGTCTATCGCGCAAAGGTCCACGAGGTTCAGGAAGCATCGCGTGAGGCTAAGGGACAGCACGTCGCCAACCTGCTTGCTCTGCAGCCGGATGAGCGTGTGGTTGAGGTTTTAGATCTGAAGGACTACACCCAGGCCCCATACCTGGTCATCGCAACCAAAAACGGCCTTGTCAAGAAAACCGAACTCGAGCTCTATGACACAGCTCGCAGTGGCGGAATCATTGCCATCAAGCTTCGTAAAGACGATGAAGTTGTCAATGCCATGCTGGTGGAAGACGATAACCATCTGCTACTTGTGAGCAAGAAGGGAATGTCAATTTGTTTCTCTGCTGACAATGAATCTCTTCGACCAATGGGACGAGACACATCGGGTGTCACTGGAATGAAATTCCGCAAGGGCGATGAGCTTCTTTCAGCCTGTGTGATTGGAAGCGCTGGATTCGTATTTGTTGTCACCGAGGGCGGATACGCCAAGCGCACCAGCGTCGATCAGTACCGAGTTCAAAACCGCGGAGGCCTTGGAATCAAGGTAGCGAAGCTGGATGAGAAGCGGGGAGATCTGGTCGGCTCACAAATTGTTGACGAAACCGATGAAGTGCTAGTTGTATTGGCATCAGGAAAAGTAATGCGGACGCCAGCCAGCGAGGTGCCAGCCAAGGGCCGTGACACCATGGGCGTAGTGTTTGCTAGGTTTGAAGAGGGCGACTCTGTTCTGTCGCTTGCTAAGAACAAAGAACGAAACTTAGACAGCGAAGAGGTTTAGAAGTGGCCAAACTTTTTGAACGCAGCAGCAAGCCGCAGGAACCTCGCAAGCAAATCAAACTCAAGCTCAGGACAATCGATATTTGGTCAGCCACCAAAGTCGGCTTCTTTGTTGCACTAGCCGCTGCCATCGGAATCATTGTCACCTCACTACTTCTCTGGGCAGTTCTCTCAGCATCCGGTGCCCTTTCATCTCTCGGAGGACTGCTCAGCAGCGTCCTGGGCGATGGCAGTGGATTTAACCTCGAGAGTGAGTTTTCTTTCGGGAATGTGATGGGAACCGCAATCACCCTGTCACTTCTGAACTTAGTTCTAACCACCACGTTGGCGGCTGTTTATGCAGCAATCTTCAACCTAATTGCCAAGCTGGTTGGCGGTATTTCGCTGACCTTCACCAATAATTAGGCGGGGGTTTGTTTGCGAGGGCAATCTCTAGTAAGGTTTTGTTTGCTCTACGGGCCTATAGCTCAGGTGGTTAGAGCGCTTCACTGATAATGAAGAGGTCGGAGGTTCAAGTCCTCCTAGGCCCACGGTGAGCTCTTCCACTAAACGGGAGCACACCTACGGGGACTTAGCTCAGCTGGTAGAGCACCTGCTTTGCAAGCAGGGGGTCAGGGGTTCGATCCCCCTAGTCTCCACCCATGGGGAGAAACCCGCTAGCAATAGCGGGTTTTTTCATTTAACAGCTCAAGTCCCGCGTTAGCTAGTGCTGGTTTGTGGACGTTTGCACTTTATAAGATGTGGTCATGGATCTTTTGTTTTTCCTTTTGGGAACATCGCTAGTCGTCGGGTCCTTGAGCGTTTCTGCGATGAGATACGAAAAAGAGACAGGTAAGAAACTCGGGCGAGGATCGGCTGCGGCCGGACTCCAAGTCGTAAATGAACTTTTTCAACCCTCGGCTGCAAATTCAGCTCTCATTATTGAAGAAAAAAAGGAAGCCAGGATAGCCACGCCCTCACCGGAAGACAAAGACCTGGATGGGCTTATCGCTGACTACCTTGCGAGACAGAACAAGGAAAAATCTGTCTGAATTTCTGTTTGAATCTGCCTAGAACGCAGCCCTGCAGCCCAGAAATCACAGGCTAAGTCGAGTTTCCTAGTCTCCACAAAATCTCCCCCCATTTCTGGAGGGAGATTTCTTTTTTTGTGGAGATAGTCCGATTCATGGTCTGACTACACCTAACAGCCTTTGCCACCAAAAAAGCAAGGCAGCTGATCCACAAACAGAGTTACCCATGCAGTAAATGCAAACAACCCCACGAGAATTGCACCAAACTTAACAAACCTGCTTTTTGGTTTGCGACTAAACCCTTCGATTACAGAAGATGCAGCGATAAATGACAAAGCTGTTAGAAATAAGAAAACTCCCCACGGCACCCCAAGTGGATAGCCTCCTGAAAAAACCAACTCAATTCCAAACAGCAATCCAGTAGAAACTAGAGACACCCACAAAGCTCTCGATAGCGTCTGTTTATCCATGAAAAAGAGTCTAATTACCATGAAGAATATACGAGACCGAAATAGGCTGAAGATACAAAGCAACCATCTAAGAGTCCCGTCTTTACTAGGTCTCTAAACCCCTAAAGTCTAAAAAATCTCCCTCCAGAAATAAGGGGAGTTTTTTAGTGTGGACAATCAAAGCTCAATATCTAATTGCTTTGCAATTTTTTTGCACCGATTCTGAATCGATTTCGCGCCAGTTTTGTTTGCTTTCCTAATTCTAGGGATGAAGTCCTGAAGCAAGGTTGAATCTGTCTCGGCGAAATCAGCAGCGGCCTGAAAACCGTAGTAACCAACAATCTTGCTTTTATCTGTTTCTGCCCAATTCATGATTACCTCATAGGCCCGCTTTCTTTGGGCTTTAGTTAGATCCAAGTGAACAAGTAGCTGAGGTATGTGCCAACGGACTTCTTGCTGCGTGTAAAGCTCCAGATTCTTCAATAAGTCTTTCGCGAAAGGCTGCACAGACTCTGGTTTCTGTTCAGCAACCCTCATCGCAACGTAGCTCGATCGCATTGCAACAACTGGGTCTTCATCAAGAAAGAGTTCGTAGACCTCGGATAGACCAGAAGGGGCTTTAAGCAGTTTCTCAATAACCTGGTCTGCCTTGCCAACAGAGGTCCTTGTCCCACCGGAAAGAGCGTCCCTAACGCTAGCCATTGACACGACTCCTATCTAATGCCTGAATAAGAAACTTACTTACGATATGGTCTGCAAAAAAGTCCAAAAACACAAATCGGACTTTGTTCAAACTTGTTTTTGCTGTCGAAGGCACATTCACTCCCACAAGATTGGCAAAAATGACTTGTTTAGCCCTTTGCGTATAGAGAGCTTTCTCTATTGTTGTCACATGGCGCAAATATCTGATCTCGTGAAGCAGTTTTATCTGCAGCTTTGGAATCAAAGGGATTTTGAAATAGCTAATCAAATCCTGCAGGAGCAAGTGAGTTTCAGAGGCTCCCTTGGTCCAGCAATGGTTGGTAGAGACAGGGTTTGCGAATATGTCAAAAGCGTCACAGATGCTCTTCAGAACTACACCTGTGAGATTCAAGAAATTGTGGTTGATGGGCAGAAGGCCGCTGCCAAAGTTTTATTTAGAGGCATACACGTTGGTCAATTTATGGGCTTTGAACCAACGGGCAAAGAAGTTAGCTGGCTGGGAGCAGCTTTCTTCGAAAGTGAAAATGGATTGCTGACTACCATCTGGGTCTTAGGCGACATCCAAAGCCTCACTAGCAATCTTATGGAGAACAAGGCCTAGCTTGTTTCGCCTCTAGCTGCTGGGCTCTGGAATGACAGGCAGACCCTCAGTGATTGGGTCCTGTCCCGGGTTTCTAACTAGCAGGAAATAAATTATTGACGATGCAATTAGAACAACTACGCCACAGGCAAAGATAGCCCAACGTATTCCGACGGCTTCTGCAAACAAACCAATTAGTGGTGATCCTATGGGAGTTCCGCCCATAAAGATCAATAGATATATGCCCATCACTCTTCCACGGAGTTTTGGATCAGAGTTTGTTTGAACATATGAGTTGGCTGAAATCAGTGTCAGAAGAGCCACACCACCAAGAATTGGAAGGATTGCAGCAAAGCTTCCGTAGTTCGGCATCCAGGCGGCAATTGTTAGCAGCAGACCAAACATCACGCCACCGGCCATGACGAATTTAGGAACGCGCAGATGTTCCAGTCTTGCCGAAACCAAAACACCGGTGAACGAACCTACCGCCAGGATGCTGCCCAGAAGTCCAAACTCCGCAGGTCCTAGACCAAACTCCTTGGTTGCCATAACAGCCATGAATATCTGGAAGTTCAGGCCAAAGGTCGTTGCGAAGAAAACCGCAATCATGACCAGTTTCAGTTCTCTCTTTTTCAGAACATACTGAACAGCCTGCTTTAGCTTTGCTGAAGTGTCTGGCTTGGCCTCAATAAACAGCTTCTCTTTTTGCATCATGGATAGAGCAATCACCACTGCTACATAAGTGAATGAGTTGATGATGAAGGAGACACCTGTTCCAAATAGAACAATCAGGAGTCCTGAGGCTGCGGGTCCAATCAAGCGTCCAGCATTGAAGTTCGCGGAGTTCAGGCTGATTGCGCTTGGGATGTCGCTTTTACCCACCAGCTCTGAATTAAAGCTTGTTCTAACTGGGGCATCCAGGGCACTAAAAACCCCAACAATAAAAGCGAGCAGGGCAACGTGCCAGATCTGAACGACCCCCGTCACCACCAGCAGACCCATGACTAAAGATCCAATGCCAGCCCCGATGTTTGTAACCATCAGCAGGGTTCGCTTATCAAATCGATCGGCTAGAACGCCACCGTAGAGGCTTAGAAGAAGAGATGGCAGAAATTGCAGTGCCGTTACTAGACCCAGCAGCTGAGCACTTCCAGTTAGCTCTAGCACTAACCAGTCTTGAGCGATTCTTTGGGCCCAAGTCCCAATGTTTGATAAAACGCTGGCGGGAAAGAGGATTCGATAGTTGCGATGATTGAAGGCCCTGAGAGCACCTTCTCTATTCACCGTGTCAGTTTAGCGAGTAAACGGCTCGTGAATTTCCCACGGAATTTCGCTAGTTAGGCTGGATAAATGGAATCTCTTGCAGCACTGGTCGCATCAATCTTTGTCGGACTAATTGCTCTTTCCTTGGTCAACCTATTACTCGTAGTGCTGGCAAGAAAAGGCAAGATCAAATTGTGGATTGGAATTCTCTCTAACACGGTCACCGGGCTTGGGGCGATTGCAGGAATTAGTGGGGCGTGGGCTCTCGGACTCGCGCCGCTTTTGTCAGTCTTTATTGGAGCAATTGTTCTGACTCTTCCAAAGAAGCGTCAGTAGCGGTCTTCCCTGACAACTTCTACTTCGCTCACCCAGCAGCTAATCGCATAGTGTGGAAAGTAGTTTGACTTAAGTTTTTCCAGGATTGCTTCGAGCACCGAGTCACTCACAACAGTTTCGATTCTGACATTTCCGCCCTCAATGTCTGAGCTTCGCTGATTCTTTGGACCAGCACCATGAGCAAGACTCGAAGTGAAACCCTTTGCTCCGCACTCGATTAGGTCTTCTTCTAGTCGATGCGCCAGAGAGGTTTCGATGACGATTGTCACAAGCTTTCTTTTGTTCAGCATCAGAGACCGACTCCTTCAAGCAACTGACTGATGGCAAGCATCGCAGGAATTCCAATCGTGAGGTTAAACGGAAATGTTATGCCAAGTGAGGCAGATAAATATATTCCAGGTGATGCCTCGGGCAGAGCCAGCCTGACTGCGGCAGGAGCTGCGATGTAAGAAGCAGATGCCGAAAGAATTCCTAGCGCTGCGCTTCCACCTACACTCATTCCGGTTACCTGTCCGACAAGTACGCCTAGAGCCCCCGCCATTAGCGGGAAAGTTGTTCCAAATAGAAACAGCCCGACACCGGCCTGCTTTAAATCTTTGATTCTTCGTCCCGCCACCATTCCAAGCTCTAGGAGGAAAAGAGTAAGGACTCCGGTGAAAAGACCACCGAAGAAAATCTCAATCCGCGCATAGCCGGCAGATCCCGTGAGGAAGCCAAGTAAAACACCACCGGCAAGCAGGAATATTGATTTACCCGTCAGGATCTCCCGAATGGATTCTCCCCAGCTCATCTGTCTATTGATTCCCCTGGATGCCAGAGCTAGACCGATGATGATTCCTGGTATTTCTAAAACTGCCAATAGCGTGTTGACGTAACCCTCAACCTGCATCTGCAGAGCTTCAAGAAAAACAATTCCAGCTGTGAAGGTAACAAGCGAGGTTGAGCCGTAATGAGCAGCAAGAGCTCCGCGGTTCACAGCGTCTAACCGAGTAAAGAAGGAAAGTAGATAAAAGGCAGCGACTGGAACGACAACCCCCAGAATTAGTGTGCCAACCAGTGGTCCTGCCAATTCCTCAAAACTTGACTGCCCAAGCGCCACACCTCCCTTGATACCTATGCCAAGCAGAAGGTAGATCGACAGCGCTTGGTAAACAGCATCAGGAAGCCTTAGGTCGGACCTAAGGGCAGTTGCTAGAAGACCCAGCGCGAACGCCAGTACTGGCGGTGATGTCAGGTTGGTGATCGCTAGCTGAAGTCCGTCCAATTACCTACCGCCCTATCTGACCAAGGGCAGAGATGAGCTCGCCGATTGTGTGTTCACGTGAAGTCGAGTGTCTGAGCTGAGCCTTGAGATTGATTTCATAGTGATTGTTCCTGCCCTCGCGGCTTTTGACCAGATAGCCACCGTCCTCAAGATCCTTGAGAACATTGACAATCGATCGAGTTGTTAGACCAGCTATTTTTGCCAACTCCTCGATGGTTAGATTGGGATTCTCACTCAATGCTAGAAGCACGTGAGCGTGGTGAGATAAAAATGTCCAGTTCTTACTCATTCTTTCTTCTCTTCATTAGCGGTTCGACTTTGGCCCAATCCTCGGCGCTCGCGCTCTCAAAGAATCTCTTGTTTTCAACCTCGACTTCGTGTCTTTCCTCTCCTCGGCTCTTTATTAGAGAGGCAATAACGGCTGTGGCGATAACGAGAATGATTACAGCAAGAGAAAGCGTGGTTGGGACTTTGTAGATGTCGTGAAGCATCATCTTCACACCAACCCAGATCAGGATTACTGCCAAACCAACCTTGAGGTAGACAAACCTGTGGATTAGGTCCGACAGCAAGAAGTACATAGCTCTCAGTCCCAGCACAGCAAAAGCGTTAGCGGTGAAGACTAGGAATGGCTCATCAGTAACAGCGAAGATAGCTGGAATGGAGTCAACGGCAAAGATGATGTCCGTGAATTCCACTAGGGCTAGAACAATCAGAAGCGGAGTTGCAAAGACCACTCCACCAATACGAACAAACATCTTCTGTCCGTAAAGCTTGTCGGTTGTCTTTACCTTGCCACTAAACCATTTATAGAACTTCGACTTTGTAGGGTCGTAGTGCTCGTTTCTGGTTTGCAGCATTTTGAAACCGGTGTAGAGAAGGAAGGCTGCAAACAAATACAAAATCCAGCTGAACTGATAAATAAGTGCGGCACCTAGGGCAATAAAGATTCCTCGGAAGACCAGGGCACCAACTACACCAAGGAATAGAACCCTGTGCTGGTACTCACGAGGTATTGAGAAGGCAGCAAAGATCATTGCCCAAACAAACACGTTGTCTACCGCCAACGACTTTTCAATTACGAAACCGGAGAAGTACTCCTGTGCTCTTTCGGCGCCAAACATCCACCAAACAACGAAACCGAATGCAACACCAAGCGACACCCAAATCGCTGACCATATCGCAGCTTCTTTTACCTCAATCACCTTTGCCTTGCGGTGAGCAAAAAGATCGATAGCGAGCATTAGAAGAATCAGGCCGAGGACAGCAAGCCAAAGCCAAAGTGGGACGTTCAAAGCACTCCTTATTAGAAAATAATTACTAGTATTTTATTTCTATAAATTATATTTCGCAAGTACGTAAAAAAGTCGTGACGCCAATAACCCAGAAGCCTGAATTTACAAGGTTTTTGGGCTTGTTTTGCTAAGTCCACCCTCCCTAGACAAAGTCTGTCTATCGTGGCTGAATAGGGCTTGTTAGGGTTGCAGCATGGAAGTCAAAGCAGAGTGCGAGAGAAAATCAGGCCAGTGGTGGGTCAAGGTCCCAGCTCTGGATGACCTAATGATTTCCAGTCGAAGGCTAGATCTCGCTGCTGAACAAATCAAAGACCTAATTTCTGAAAAAGAAGGCATCGAAAGATGTGACGTCATTCTTAAGGTCGAAACAACTATTCCGGGGATAATGTGCGATCTTGAAGCAGCACAAGAGAAAATGCGTGAGTCCCTAAGGCTTCAAGAAGAAGCATCTAGAGAAGTCAGAGACGTTGTTGCTCGACTTCGAAATGAGGGATTGAGCATGCGCGACATCGCAGTTCTTCTTCGAATATCTCCTCAACGAGTAGCACAGCTAACTGAAAGTGTCCAAGCTATCATTTAGAAGTTTTTGCAATTAAAAAGCTTTTGCCCCAACTTGCTTACTAATTTCTAAGGCTGTCTCAATATTGGCGATTGTGTCTTGAGCCGTGTGAACTGTCGATTCCACTTTGCCCTCCTCGACAAACTTTGCAAACCACACAGCTTGATAACACAAACCCTCGTGACCCTGGATTGATGATTCATCTCTCCACGACTGCTGCTTGAAGTAAAGACTCTTGTCTCGGAGCTTAATGCCAGACGGGACGAAGAAAGGCTCATCAATAACAACCACACCGTTTTCAAAAGAACAGCTTGCTGTCGTTGGAAGAGTAGCTATTCCAGATGATGAGATTTGAGCACGTCCCCCATTCTCGTATTGAAAAACTGAGTGAGTTTCTTCATCAAGTTCATCTTGGTTTACCTTGCCCGTGGCGATTATGTTGATTGGATTACCCATGAACTGTTGCGCCATGGCGATGGTATAAATCCCCATGTCATAGATAATCCCGCCGCCACCTTTTTTCCAGAGCCTTGGTATGTGTCGGTTATCTACGCAAAAACTTGCCGAAAAGAGCTCGGGCTCTCCTAATTCTCCTTCGCTAAGCATTTTTCTAATGATGGTTGATTGAGGAAGGTATCGTGTCCACATCGCCTCCATCGCTAGCAGATTCTTCTGCCTTGCAAGACTAAAAATCTGCTCAGCTTCTTCGGGAAGATAGGTGATTGGTTTTTCAACCAGAACGTGTTTGCCAGCGTTTAGAGCCATCATCGCGTGTTCGAAGTGATCTTTCTGCCAAGAAGAAATGTAAATAGCATCAAGATCATCCGATGACACCAGCTCCTCGTAACTTCCATGGACAGTTTCGATTCCAAATTTGGCAGCAAACTGGTCTGCCTTATCTGCGGTTCTTGAGGCAACGGCCTTGAACTTCTGGTTTGTGTGCTTGAGGCAGCTTTGAACAAAAGAATCAGCAATTCTGCCTGGGCCAATTACCCCCCATCTCAAGCTAGGGACTGACTGAGGATCTACTATCTCTGGTGCTGGAATGTGCATGGCTTGAGTTTAGGCAGGTATTCTTTATCTGTCCCTGAAGGGGCTTAGGCGCATAAACATTGATAACCAACACAATCTCCCTAACGCAGCCAATCCGCATACCATTCGACGCGAGATCTGAGCGCTATCGCAAGGGCGTCCTACTGGCTTATCCCGGACTCTTTTTGCTTATGGCCGGAGATGCTGTTCGGTATTCAATTGGTTGGTTTGGCTGGGGTATTGCCGTCGCTCTAGGACTCCTTGCAACAGTCATTTTTCTAATTGCCTTTGATGCCCGCTCAGCAATTCGGAGAACACCCGAACCTCTCGCGCTACTTCTTCTTTTGATGGGAATTAGTTTGATCTGGTCGCAATATCGGCCACAAACTCTGCTTAGTTTTGCAGTTCAAATCGGGGCCACCCTTTTTGGATTTTTTCTAGTTAATCAATTTGGCTGGAGACAGTTACTGAACATACTGGGAAACACAATCCGCTTCATTCTGGTTACTTCTCTACTTTTTGAGCTTTATGCTTCAATCACGGGTCCGGTGGAACCACTATTTCCAAACTATGAAGGCGAACCGCCAGCTGCCGCATATTTATGGTCACAAGGCAATCTCTTTGAGGGCGAGAGAATCCAGGGAATTGTTGGTAACGCGAATCTGATTGCTTTCATTGCAGTTCTCGGGATGCTGTTATTCGTCATTGAATACATTGTCACAGCGCAGACCAAGTTGGTTCCGCTTCTCTCTTTCGTCTTATCTTTGGCAATGGCTCTTCTAGCCCAAAGCGCTGGAATGATTGTTGCGACGCTGCTGGTTAGTTTCGCTGCCGCTATCGCAATCATTGCTGAGGGTAAAGAGAAGACAATCCGGCGAAAAGTCTATGCAAGAGCAATTGCCATCCTGGTGGCAATCGGCGTTGTCGCCGCAATCTTCCACAAAGAGCTCTTTGATCTTTTAGGTAGAAGTCCAGATGCCTCGGGACGATTTGACATCTGGCAAAAGGTTTTCACTCTGATTAATGAAAAGCCAATCGAGGGCTGGGGTTGGATTGGTTATTGGATTCCCGGTGTTGAGCCCTGGGAAGGATTGATCACAATTAATTCGGTCCCGATGTATCAGGCACACAATGCACTAATTGATATTTGGGTTCAGCTTGGAATAGTCGGATTGTTTGCGATGATTTGGCTACTTCTGCAGAGCTTTGTTCGTCTTTGGCACATTGCCGTCAGGCACACCAGCCCGCTTTATCTGTATCCGCTTTTTATCTTCCTAGTGATTGCTGCACAATCACTAACCGAATCCAGATTGCTAATTGAAATCAGCTGGGTGCTGTTAGTCGTGGTTAGCGTGAAATCAAGAGAAGGATTCACCTCACTTGAGCCCATGGGAACGTCAACCAAGCTCAGTAAATTGGCAAGGTCGGTTCGTCGCGCATTGCGACCAAGACGAGTAAGTTAGCCCGCGTAGTAGCTCAGTAGTGGCGCCATGAATAGCGCGCCAATAATGATCATTGCTGGCATTAGTCCGATAAGGACTGCGATACCCCATGAGTTCATTTTGGCCTCCTGGGCTTATTCAACCCAAGGGGTCTTTTTTCATTCCCCGCTCTTCACGGGGGACCGAAGTGCCCACCAAATCAGCGGTATTTGGAGGGGGAGTCTGAGCCAAGCGACGAGGGCAATGTCGGGGTTTGAGCTAAGGGCATCTATCGCAAACCACCAGTTAGCCGGCCAGACAGCCAGGAGAACTAGCACGGTGAAGATTGGCGCCCACTTTTGCCTCAGTAGAAGACCAATTGCAGCAATCAGTTCCGCGATGCCCGAAAGGTAGATCAACAGGATTGGTTCTGGAAGCCAAGGTGGCATCAGGAACATAAATCCCGATGGGTTGATTAGGTGAAAAACTCCGGACAGCAAGAATGCTGAGATTACTACCCAGCTGCCGACTGGGCGCTTTACCTTTTCGCTAGCCACAGCACAAATCTATCGAGCCATCTTCTTGGCACTACGTAGAAAATTAGTTTCAACACCCGCACATCCCAAGAGACCGGATAGTGAGCTTTTGGATTGTGAGCAGTTGCTGCTTGATACATTTTGAACACAGTGTTACTTGGCCCAGGAGAAATTCGATAGAGCCCACCAAGCCACTTGTTTAGTCCTCGCATAACTCCGTCGTATTCACTTAGGCTTCGTCCCTGATCAAGCAATCCAAATGCAACAGTTCCAAAGCCTGTCTTCGAAGTACCTGGTTCAACTGTGCTTACTGAAATTCCCAAGTGCTTTACTTCTTGACGCAAAGCATTTGCAACAGCTTTCACGGCATGCTTGGTTGCCGAGTACCAACCAAGCCCTACTAGCGAGACGTGAGCAACTACAGATGTTGTCATTATGATTCTTCCGCTGAGCTGCTTGCGCATATGAGGAAGAACTTCCCTGACGCATCTTTCAACACCAAAAACATTTACTTCGAATATCTCTCTGACCGCCTCCGGAGAGGTTTCTTCAACGGAAGAGAAGTTTCCAAATCCAGCATTTGCAACCAATAGGTCTATGCGCTTTTGTTCACGAATTATTTTCTTAACGCCAGCTTGCACAGACGCATCTGATGTGA
>CAZMOF010000008.1:0-32437 GCA_964567905.1 uncultured Aquiluna sp.
TCACACCGTCGTAAGCGCTAGGCCCAATATAGCCAAAGCCTGCGAACTATTTGTCTTCGGGCAGTTCTTTGGCGGTGATTGAGCTGGGGGACTGCTCTATTTGCCTGGGTGCATCGATGGATTCGACCCCGAGTTCATTTTCGTCAAGGTCATTTAGCTTGCGGGCAGTCACGAGCATTCTGGATTCCAAGGAGGAGACAAAGCTGTTGTAACTCTTTACCGTGGAGGTCAGCTTGGTACCGAGATCGCTGGCTAATTCGGCTACTTTGCCAACCCGCTCATAAAGCTCTCGACCAAGCCGAATCATTGAACGAACCTGATTCTCATCCGCATTTTGTCGCCAGATGTAATTGATGGTCTTTAGCACGGAGAATAGTGATACGGGGGATGCCAGTGCCACGTTTTTCTTGAATGCATATTCCATTAGTGCAGGATCTAGTTCCAGTGCAGCCGATAGCAGTGACTCGGTGGGGACAAAACAAATCACGAAGTCAGGTGAGCTGTCGAGTCCTTCCCAGTAGGCGCGCGAGGCAAGTTCATCGATATGAGATTTCATTGCCTTTACATGCTCATTCAGAAGTCTCTTTCTTCTTTCGAGCTCTTCGCCGAGGGCAAGTTCACTAATCGCACTTGCCTCTTGGTATTTATCAAAGGGGACCTTGGAATCAATTGCCAAAGTCTTTTTCCCTGGCAAATTGATAATCATGTCGGCTCGTCCGACTTTGTCAGTTGTGGAAATTGTGGCCTGTTCAGAAAAATCTGCGTGCTTGATAAGTCCTGCGAGCTCTACCAGTTTTCTAAGCTGCGCCTCACCCCAAACGCCTCTCAGCGAATTTGAAGTGAGAGCCTGAGAGAGAGCTTGAGTCTGTTTTCTCAAATTCTCATCTATTTCAATCGAACTTTTCAGCTGCTCCGAGATGGTGCTGAACTGTTCCAGTCGCTCACGCTCAAGTCTTTGCACAGTATTTTGCATCTGCTCTAACTGCTGCTTTACAGGTGCGAGCTCCAGTAAGACTTTGTTCTCTTTTTCTTGCAGAAGCATTTGCTCACTGGTTTTTTGCTCTGCTGCTTTTAGCTGATTTCTAAGCTCAGTCTCAGTGGCCTCAAGTGCTGCAACTCTGGCACTGTCATTGGATTTTCTCTTGCCGGCTCGGTAGCCGATGAAGGCGCCGAGGGCGACCCCAATGAGCAGAGCATTTAGCCCAAACCAGATTGCAGTTTCCATGATCGAAAGTATGTCAGTGGGCTCAGACAACAACGGTAGCTAAACGCTGGGAGGTCTTGAGTAGCAGTTCCTCTAGGGTTTCGACCTCGTGCCTTTGGGCCATATGAATCACGATCCTGGCACACGCGTCAGCATCGGCCAGGGCGTCGTGGTGGCGAAATTCCTCGTGTCCGATCGAGTAGGCAACTGCGTTTAGCCGATAGCTCTCCAATTCGTGATAGGTCTTTCGAGCCATTTTTAGGCTGCAGGCATAGTTCAACGGGGGAAGGTCAAATCCAACAGCCTCGCTGGCTTTGGCCAAAACCCCCATATCGAAGCTGGCGTTATGGGCAATCAAGGTCATTCCCTCTGTGAAAAGAAGGAGTTCGGGCAGGGCATCGACAAAATCTGGGGCGTCTTGAACATCCTCCGGCCGGATTCCATGAATTGCTATGTTGCCTGCATCAAAGAGGTGATGTCCAAATGGGGGTCGAAACAGCATTGACAGGCTCTCTTGGATTTGACCATCTCTGACCCTCACCATTCCAACCGCGCATGGTGAGGCTGCAGAAGAGTTGGCGGTTTCAAAGTCAATCGCCACGAAGTCAAGTGCCACCAGGCAATTATGGGGGCAATAGACTTTCGCGGTGGCACTAACCATCGGAATTGTCGGATTACCAAACGTAGGCAAGTCAACGCTGTTTAACGCATTGACTAAGAACTCTGTTTTAGCTGCCAACTATCCATTTGCCACTATCGAACCAAACATCGGAGTAGTAAATCTTCCCGATGTAAGGCTGAACCGTCTGGCTGAAATTTTTTCCTCGGAGAAGATAATCCCCGCCCCAGTTTCTTTCGTGGACATTGCTGGAATCGTTAGGGGAGCTTCCGAGGGCGAAGGGCTAGGCAATCAGTTCCTTGCCAATATCCGTGAGGCCGATGCGATTGCCCAAGTGGTTAGAGGATTCAGCGACTCCGATGTGATCCACGTTGAGGGAAAGGTCGATGCTAAATCTGATATCGAAACCATCAACACGGAACTGATTTTGGCTGACCTACAAACTCTGGAAAAGGCAAGACCCAGGATTGAAAAAGAGGTCAAGGGTAAAAAAACAGATCCGCTGGTACTAGAAACAATCGATGAGGCAGCCAAGCTGCTAAATGCGGGAACCCCGCTGTCTCTTTCCAAGCTAGACATATCAGCAATCAGAGATCTTGGTTTACTAACCGCCAAGCCCATGCTGTTTGTCTTTAACGTCGATGAGGAAATCCTTCGAAGCGAAGAAAAGAGAAAGCAGCTTGCTCAGCTAGTTGCTCCAGCCGAAGCTGTTTTCCTGGATGCCAAGGTCGAAAGCGAGCTAATTGACCTAAGTGCCGAGGAAGCGCTGGAACTGCTGGCTTCACTTGGACAGAGCGAAAGTGGATTGGACCAGCTGGCCAGGATTGGCTTTCAAACTCTGGGCCTTCAGACCTATCTGACCGCCGGGCCCAAGGAGTCAAGAGCCTGGACCATCCGAAGAGGCTGGAAGGCACCACAGGCAGCCGGAGTGATCCACACAGACTTTGAAAAAGGCTTTATCAAGGCCGAGATTGTCTCTTTTGGTGATCTGGACAGGGCAGGCAACATGACCGAGGCCAAAGCCCAGGGCAAGGTCCGCATGGAGGGCAAGGACTACGTCATGCAGGACGGGGATGTGGTCGAGTTCCGCTTCAATGTCTGAAGTGGTAAGGCTTACCTAACCTGCGGGTTAGAATAGGCAGGTGTTTTCAACCTCCATTCGTCTAAGCATCTCGAGCGACATCGTTGGCTGGTTCGACCAAATTGGACCACTGCTGTTTTATGCGGTTGTCTTTGGACTGGTATTTGCCGGAACTGGGCTGTTTGTGGGGGCCTTCATACCATTTATCACCGGTGACTCGCTGGTCTTCGCCGCAGGGCTGGTGGCAGCAGCTAATTCCGATTCGATCAACATCGTGGTCATGGTGGTGGGTGTCGGTATTGCCGCCTGGCTTGGTGATCAGGTTGGTTACACCCTCGGCAGGCACTTTGGCAGACCTTACCTCGATAAGCGAAAAGGCAAGTGGCTTAGAAATGCAATCGACAAGTCAGAGATTTTCTATCAGCGCTACGGCTGGTGGTCGATTGTGGTTGCAAGATTTGTTCCTTGGGCACGCGTAATCATTCCGGCGCTCGCTGGAATCAGCAAGATGAACTACTACAAGTTCTTTAGTGCAAATTTGGTCGGAGCCATGCTCTGGGGATGTGGTTTAACCCTTGCTGGCTACTTCACCTACTCAATTCCCTGGGTACGCAGCACGGTCTATGTGATTGCAATAGTCGTAATTGCACTGAGTGTTTTTGCTGGAGTCAGAACCTGGCTTGAGAACCGAAAGGTTAGTTCCGAACAATAAGCTGCGCTAGCTGCTTAGATTTTTCTCTTTGGTAATACTCATCTTCTTGCGCTGACCAAATTCCAAAATACTCATCAAATTTGCCACTATCACGCGCAGAGAATCTTGATTTTCTATCTGCGTCATTGGCGTCGATCCAAATCTGAAAATCGGAATTTTCTCTAGACAAACGACTGATAGCTCCGCAGCCCTCAACAATTAGGAGAGTCCCACCGATAAATTCCCTACGACCGTTTCCCGGTTCCTCGGCGCCGCGATGATTCTTGCGCCAATTCCAAACCTGCCAGTTGGCACTTCTTGAATTCGCCAAGGGCAAAAGAATGTTTGTGAGTAGGTACACAGATCCCTCGGCCAAGCCATTCCACCCGGGATAGAGATCATCCATGTGGATTGTGCGAGCAGCCTGGTGGTCAATCTGAAAGTAGGCTTCGGCTAAATCTTTTGCGAACTGGCTTTTTCCCGACGCCGCACGACCATCAATCAGAACAATGGGTAGTTTTCCAGTCTCCTGAAGTGAAACGATCTGATTGATGGTGAATTCCACACCCTCGGGATAGGAAAGCTCCAACGCTAATTCAGCCTCTGATTCAAACTCCATGCGCTAGCTGAATCCACTCTTGAGCGGCTGGCAGTTTCTCTTGCCCTCAGTTCTTCACTAATTCCGTCGATTGAGTCCTGCTTTCCAACCGTAATTACACAGACAACCCAGTGTTCTTTGACGTTTAGTATCTGAGCGATTTCATCTGGAAGGATGCCTCCCATGAAGTGGGACTTTAGTCCCATTGATTCCGCCTGGATGACTAGCTGCATGGAGGCAAGTCCCAGGTCGTAGTAGGTGGAGGCTTGATTGCGCTCTTTTCCATCCTGGGTCTTCCGAGCCAGCATGAGGGCATATGCCGAGGCCGAGGGTGCCCAGCTTTGGTTGAAACCGGTTAGGCCCTTTTCCGAAACCTCAGTAAAAAGCTGGTTGTCACGGGTTAGGAATACGCAGTGCCAGGGCTGCTGGTTCATGGAGCTTGGTGCCCAGCGAACGGCTTCACCGAGTGCTGCAATCTCCGCCTCGGATAGGTTGTGGGATGAGTCGTAAACTCTGGGACTCCAGCGGTTTCGAATCAGTTCGGTGAGGTCGGCGCTGGTAACAGCAGGCTTATTTGGAATTGTCATTGATTTCTACAACTTATCTCTTATCGCAATGCTTCCCGGGTGTCAGCAATAAATTCATCCACCTCAGACTCAGCGGTGTTCCATGAGCACATCAGTCGGACTCTGCCGCTCGTGTCCCAATCATAAAAAGCCCACTTTTCCCGAAGCTTTTCGGCAAGTTTTCTATTCATTACCGGGAAGACAGCGTTGGCCTGGCACTGCAGATCAATTCTCAGTCGGTCTTGATCCGATATTTCGCCAAGGCCTGACTGCAGCCTCTGGGCCATCTGGTTGGCTCGTCTGGCAAGTTCCAGGGCAAGACCATTGGCATAGAGGGCATTGAGCTGAGCGGAGAGGTAGCGCATTTTTGATCCAAGCTGCATGCCTGACTTTCTTAGAAAGGGGATTGCGTCAGCAAGTCTCTGGCCTTTTTCAGAATGGGAGTCAGTGACAATTACGGCCTCCGCCAAAAGACCACCAATCTTTGTGCCACCAAGCGAAACTAAATCAACGCCGGCATCGGTTGTGAAGGATGAAAAGTCTGTGTTTAGCGCAGCGGCTGCATTGGCAATTCGTGCACCATCGAGATGCAAAGTCAGCTCGTGTTTCTTAGCTAAGGCCGAAAGTGCCGCTACTTCACCTGGCGAGTAGACGGTTCCATACTCCGTGGAGTTGGTAATGGAAATTGCCCCCTGCTGAGCCCTGTGGACGAAGCCAAAGTCTCGCAGTTCCGGTTCAACCATTTCGGGAGAGAGTTTGCCATCACCATTTTTATTGGGAACATTCCAAAGCTTTATACCAGCAACTTTTTCTGGTGCACCACCTTCATCAAGGTTGAGGTGTGCTGTTTCAACGCAAATCACCGCGCCCCAACGTGGAAGGGCAGCCTGAAGAGCCATCACGTTGGCCGCTGTTCCATTGAAGACAGGAAAACCGATTGCTCTTTTGCCAAATAGTTGCAGGACAGTCTGTTGAAACTTTTCTGTTTCACTGTCTGCGCCATATGCTGGCTCGGGTCCTTGATTGACAGCGGCAATCGCCTCGATAACTTTTGGATGGACTGGAGCGTAGTTATCGGAAGCCAGATTCTTCTTACCAAGCACCTGTCTAACCTAGCGACTACTATTGGGTAGTGACCCGAAAAGGCCTAATTCTCTTTGCTCTCGTCGGCTTTATCTGGGGACTTCCATACTTCTTTATTGTCATTGCGCTCGAGAGTTTCTCTACCCCCTCGATTGTTTTTCTCAGGACCCTGCTCGGGGTCATCGTCCTGATTCCCTATGCGGCTTTGATGGGAGGACTAAAGCCAGCGCTTAAAGCCTGGCCTTATGTCTTGGTCTTTGGAGCCGTCGAGATGGTGGTTCCCTGGTTTTTAGTCACCGAAGCCGGCAAGCACATCTCCTCGGGTCTGATTGCACTGCTGATTGGGACGGTGCCATTTTTTGCGGTCGCCATCTTGGCTATTTTCCTAAAGGATCGTAAAGCGTTGCAGCCACGGCCACTTTCAGGAATGATTATCGGATTTCTTGGGGTGGCGGCCTTGGTTGGCTTCGACTCTTTAGCCGGGGCCATTGATCCGATTTATGTGCTGTTCGTAATCCTTGCCGCCCTGGGATACTCAATCGCCCCAATTGTTGCCAACATCAAGCTCCACGATGTTCCATCCGCTGGAGTAATAGGTGTGAGCATGGGATTCGTAGCCGTGGTCTATGCGCCATTTTCCATTCCAAATCTGCCCGCTGAATTTGCCGGGGCAAGCCTGGAGAGTCTGTTGGCGATTCTGGTTCTCGGTCTTATTTGCTCTGCCGCTGCCTTTGTACTGTTCTTCATCCTCATCAAAGAAATTGGCCCAGCTAAGTCAACACTTATTACTTTCGTGAACACTGCGGTGGCTCTTGTTCTTGGAATCATCTTCCTCGGTGAACCAATCACCACCGGATTATTGATCGGCATCCCTCTAATCACAGTCGGTCTACTTCTGGCCGGCGGGGGAGAACTCGAATCTGAGCTGAGCAAGGCCTAGGAATTTTGCCAAGCCCTGTGGTGTTTTATCCAGCATGCGAATTCTTGCCTCCATCCTTCTAACCCTTGCCCTCGCCGGCTGCGCGCAATCACAGCAGCCTGAGGTGACCGAAATGCCATCAGCCCAGGTTGATGCCCCGCAATCGGAAACCAATACTGAGCAAATGGAAACAGAGGCAGGTGAGGCAGCGGAGAGCGGACAGTCAGAAGAACAATCAGCTGAGCCGAGTGAAAAACCATCCTCCAAGCCAGAGGAAAAAGAAGATGAAACAGAGACCAGCCCAAGTCCAACTCCGACTAAAACCACTGAGCCTTCTCCAACTCCAACAAAGTCACAAGCTGGCTACACCATGGCGCAGGTTGCAGAGAAGAACTCACAATCTGCCTGCTGGGTTGCCATCGACGGCATGGTCTATGACCTGACCGATTGGATCCGCCAGCACCCTGGAGGCCGGGGAGCAATTTTGAGTATTTGCGGAACCGATGGAACCAGCAGTTTCAATGGTCAGCACGGGGGCAGAGCAGGCCCGTCGGCTGCGCTAGATAGGTATGTGCTTGGGCCACTTAGCAATTAACTTATATAAGTTAACTTCCTAATTTTCTGCCTTCTGCGTCCAAAGACTTAACTAAAATTTCTGAGTTATGTCTTTGGCGAAAAAAATGTATGTCCCTGCTGGCTCGCAGGTTCCGTGCGTGAATCTAGCTGCGGATGTTGACCTTGGCGACATTCGTCCATGGGCTGCAAGTTTCGATGCTGCCAGCAAGATGGTCTTAGATGGTAAAGCATCATCAATGTTTATCTTTGTTGAATCTTCCACACAGCTGACCAAGCTGCTACCGAAGCTGAGCAAGCTGTGGAATCAGAAAATTAGTTTCTGGGTTTTCTACCCCAAAGCACCTCACCTAGGCACTGATCTAAATCGCGATAAGACCTGGCAGCTAATGCTCAAGTCTGGAATGAAGGGCACACGTCAGGTAGGGATTGATCAGCTGTACAGCTGCATGTATTTCAAAAACGCCTAGATCGCGTAGTCCTCGGGACTCTGGTTTTTTACGAGCCTGGCATTCACACCAACTGCTGTGCTGCCTGGAGGCATGCTTTTAGTTACAACCGCGTTAGCACCAACTCTGCAATCATCACCAATGGTGATGTTTCCAATCAACTTCGCACCCGCTCCCAGAATGACCCGGTTGCCAACAGTTGGGTGGCGCTTTATCGGATCCAGGGTCTTTCCACCCAGAGTAACTCCGTGATAAATCAGAACATCATCACCAATCTCAGCCGTTTCACCGATTACCACACCACTGCCATGGTCAATCACCAGTCTTCTTCCGATTTTGGCCCCCGGATGAATCTCTATGCCGGAGAAAAACTTGGCATAGTTGGAGAGAATTCGAGCCAGAATTCGACGCTTCCATTTCCAAAGAACGTGTGCAATTCGATAAACCCAGATGGCGTGGAGGCCAGGGGAGGTAAAGAAAAGTTCAAATCCAGTCTTAGTTGCTGGATCTCTTTCAAGCCCTGCTCTTATGTCTTCGAGAATCACTTCTGTTGGTATTCCTCTTGCAGATCTCGGTAGAGCGAGGAGGAGACATATCTTTCACCAAAGGAAGGCACGATGACCACAATCATCTGCCCCTCATGCTCTGGCCGGTGGGCAACTTCTCTGGCGGCCCAGAGAGCCGCACCTGAAGAAATACCCGCAAGGATTCCCTCCTCGGCTGAAGCACGTCGCGCAAACTCAAAGGCTACGGAGTTGGGTGCGCTGATGACTTCGTCATAGACGCTGGTGTCCAATACTTTTGGAATGAAGTTGGGTCCGATTCCCGCTAGTGGATGACCTGCGGCCTCTCCACCCGTTAGCAGCGGTGATGACTTTGGCTGAACGACGTAGCTTTTCAGCTGCGGCTTAAGTTCCTTTAGCCGCTGAGTGGTGCCAGTGATTGTTCCTCCAGTTCCACTACCCGCGATAAAGACATCTACTTTTCCATCTGTATCACGCCAAATTTCTTCTGCGGTGGTCTGTCGGTGAATCATCGGTCCGGCAGGATTTTCAAACTGTCGAACCAAGATTGATCCCGGTATTTCTCGTCCAAGCTGTTCTGCTTTTTCAACCGACCCGCTCATTCCCTCCGCAGCTGGAGTAAGGACAAGCTCGGCTCCATATGCACGAATTAATATCTTTCGTTCCAGGCTCATGGAATCAGGCATGACAATGATGGTTCGATAGCCGCGAGCTGCGCCGACCATGGCTAAAGAGATTCCGGTGTTGCCGCTGGTTGCCTCGATGATTGTTCCACCAGGCTTGAGCTCACCAGATTTCTCGGCCTCGTTGATCATGGCTATGCCGAGTCGATCCTTTACCGAGCTTGAAGGGTTATAAAACTCGAGCTTGGCGAATACCTCAGCCTTGGCCCCGTCCATGATCTTGTTCAGGCGGACCAGTGGGGTGTCACCAAACACCTCGGTGATGTTGTTGTAGACGCGCATAGTTTCTCCAGCCAATAGGCCCTAGAGAGTGTAACTGTGGACATGGGATTTTCTTCCAATCTTTCCCACTGTTGCCTTTGAGCTGGCTATCAGCTTCCTCGCATAACCTGCAGGCATGAGACGACCTATTGCCATCACTTCCATTGCCCTAATTACCCTGCCGCTATCAGCCTGCAGCTTCGAGGATGTGGCGGCTACTGCCGCCGATGCCGCTGCCTGCACCGCGCTTAGCTCAACGATCCAGGGACTGAGCGACGCCTACCAGTCGGGGATTGTTGACAGCGGCGTGATCGCGCAGATTGACAAGCTGATTGGCAACCAAATCGACTCGGTGCTTTCTAGTGGCCTAGCTGATGACCTTAGAAACCTGACCTCGGCACTCGGTGAGACACAGTCAGCTCAAGGCGCACAGCAGAGAGTTGATGACCTTTTGGCATCTGTTCAGAGCCGGTGCAGTGCCGTTGGCATTGACGTCAGTCAGTAAGTTCGTCTTCTACGTACTTCTTTTTACTTAGTTGGATACCAGCCAGTGAGCTGAGAAGTGCAATAAGGGCGAGCATTAGAAGAGCCAGCTCCCAGCCACCACTTAGTTCCCGCAGTATTCCAACCACAATGACTGCAACGCTGGCGGTTGTGTAGCTAACACCCTGTCCGAATGAACTTACGGCCAGTACCGTTTCTTGTTTACGGCTTCGAAGATTAAATAGTGTCAGTGCTAGTGGAAACATCGACGGACCTAGTCCTAGCAGCATTACCCAGAGCCAAGTCACTTCATTTGACATTAGTAATCCAATTGATCCCGCTATACCCATGATGCTTGAGAAGTAAACAATGAGTGAGTGGGAGTTAGTTCTTCTGGCCGCAATCACTGGAACAACTAGTGAAGGTAGAAGACCCATGATTGCAAAAAGCGCAAGCAAACTTCCCGCGTCTGCTTGTGACTGTCCAAGATGCTCAATCAGAAGAAGCGGCAGCCAAGCAAAAGAAACATATCCAAAGACGCTGGTCATCCCTTGAACACCAGCGATGGCTATAGCTGTTGGTGATCGCCAGAGCTTGAGTTTTACCCTCTGCTCGTCCTCACTGGCAGGTTGGTTGTTTCGAAGTAGTGGGATTAGCGGAAGTAGCGTTAGAACCGCAAGGACCGACCACTGACCGAGAGAGAATCGCCAGCCAAACTGATCCGCTAGTGGCACCGCAAATAGCGAACCGATTGATGCAGATAAGGCAGTGAGGGTGATATAGAAGGCTGAAACCGGGCCTACTCTGTCAGCGAAGTACTTTCTGACCATTACTGGCAGTAACACATTGCCGATTCCCATTCCCAGCAGACTCAGCATGGAACCCAGAAATAGGACAAAGGTGTCCCAGGCAAAAGCTCGAAGCAGATGCCCAAGCACAATGGCAACGACAGTTAGAACTAGCGTTGCCTCAACTCCAAACCGCTTGGCTGGCCTATATGAAATGGAACTGGAAATCGCAAAAGCTAGCGGAGATGCTATTCCTAGGAGCCCTATGGCAATGATGGGCAGGGAAATCTCTGCCTGGATAAAACCAACAATTGGTGAAAGAGAACTGACGGCAGTTCTTAGATTTATCGCTAGCAGCGCTATAGCTATCAGCGCTAGCAGACGACTAGCGAAGAAGTTCTTCACGCACTGCCTCGTGCAACAGGCCGTTGCTGGCTAGAACAACCGAAGAGTCATCTCGTAGCTCTCCATCTAAAGCGGTAAATCGTCCACCAGCCTCTAGCACAATTGGCACTAAAGCCGCGATGTCGTGAATCTTTAGATCAGGTTCACTGGCTGCATCGATTACGCCCTCTGCGACAAACATGTAGCTCAGGAAATCTCCAAATGCTCGAATGCGCCAGACTTTTTCTGAGAGAGCTTCCAGATTTTTGGTCTTACCCTGGCGTTGCCACTGCTGAAGTGAGTTGTAGGAGATGTAGCTGTCTTCAAGGCGTGAGACTTTGGAGACTTCGATTCTTCGTTGGTTTCCACCAACATCCGAGGTCCAAGCTCCTCCGCCACGAGTTGCCCACCACCTCCTACCCAGTGCAGGAGCTGAAACCACCGATGTGACAGGGACGCCGTCGATTCGAAGGGCGATTAGTGAACCCCAGATTGGCAATCCGCGCAGATAGTTAGCCGTTCCATCAATTGGATCGATTACCCACTGGCGTGATCCGCTGCCCGTGTCAGAGAACTCTTCACCAATAACCGCATCACCAGGAGCATGCTGGGCAATAAGCTCCCTGATCTTTTTCTCCACGGCCTGGTCAGCATCCGTTACCGGAGTTCGATCAGGCTTGGTTTCTACCTTTAGATCAAGGGCTTGAAACCTCGAGAGGGAAACCTCATCGGCTGCCTGCGCCAACTTCAGTGCCAGTTCTAAGTCGTTCATCACTGCCAATCTACCGATGAAATTGATTCCACCAGGCGACGGAAAGATTCCAATCTCTGTGGATTAATCTGTGAACTTGCCACAGCTGCGTCTAGTTCACAATCGGGTGAGCCAACAAGGTGTGAGCAGTCTCTAGGGCAATCTTTAGCAACCCTCGCCAGATCATCAAAACCATCCAAAACCTCGCTAGCTGTTGCACCAGAAATCCCAAAGGTTCTGACTCCAGGGGTGTCGATGATCCAGCCATCTTCAACCGCAATTGCAACCGCGGAAGATGAGGTGTGCTTGCCTTTACCGGTGAGTTCATTCACATCGCCGGTGCGGCGGGCAGTGTCAGGCGCAAGCTGATTGATTAGTGTCGACTTGCCAACACCTGAGTGACCAACAAACACGCTCTTTCGTCCAGCAATCATCTTTCTAAGCTCACTCAGGTTTGGATTTACCTTAGAAGTTTTGATGATTTCTAAATTCACACCGGCAAACTGAGCGATAAATTCCTTGGGGTCGGCAAGGTCACACTTAGTGATAACTAGGTAGGGTTTGAGTTTTTGCCTAAAACTTGCAACCAGGAATCTATCGACAAGCCTGGGTTTGGGCTCTGGATTAGCAGCTGACATGACAATCACCAAAGAGTCAGCGTTCGCAACGATTGTTTGTTCGAGTCCTTCATCATTGACTCTGGTTAGCTCGCTCGAACGATCCGCGATTTTGACAATTCGGGCAAGGCTTCCTTTTTCGCCAGAGACATCGCCATCGAGTGCAACCCTGTCGCAAGTGACGCAACCATCGGCGCGAAGTTCTTTTGCCAGAGTTGCTGTGACTTCGACACCGGCGTCTGTCAGGACTCGATAGCGAGCGAGGTGGACCTCCAACACCATGCCCCAGGGAGCATTTTCATGTGTTGGTCTGATTTTGGTTCTTGGCCTTGAACCCCGGGGATTTGGGCGAACTCGGACATCGTCCTCATCTAAATCTCGCCAGTTCACTTGCCCGCCAGCATGTCTAGCCAAAGACTTGGAAACTCAGGCATGGTCTTACCCGTCACGCTGATATCTTCAATTTCAATTCCTGGGATTCTCAGACCAATGATGGCTCCAGCTGTGGCCATGCGGTGATCACCATAGGTATGCCAAATGCCAGATTTGAGCTTGGCTGGACTAATTGCAATTCCATCCTCGAGCTCTTCAGCACTGCCTCCGATTCGGTTTATTTCTGTCACCAACGCCTTGATTCGATCGGTCTCGTGTCCACGCAGGTGGGAGATGCCGGTGATCTGGGTCGGAGAGGACGCCAAGGTGGCAATCGCAGCGATTGTTGGCACCAGCTCACCCGCTTCTGACATGTCAGCTTCAATCCCGCTAATTTGACCGGTTCCTCTGACTTTCAAAACCGAATCAGAGAGAGAAACTTCGGCTCCCATGCGTGCTAGCAGATTTCTAAACTCATCGCCAACCTGAGTTGTGTTAGTCGGCCAACCACTGATTTCAACTTCAGACTGCGTAACAAGCGCAGCGGCCAGAAACGGGCCTGCGTTAGATAGATCCGGTTCAATTGCCACTTCAGCTCCCGCAATTTCCCCAGCCCGAACTTCCCAACTTGTTTGAGAAGTTGCTGCCGCAGTCACCTTCCTTTTCTTGAGGCAATCAAGAGTCATATCAATATGCGGAAGCGAGGGAACGTGTGCTCCGACGTGTTTAAGCACTAGTCCGTTGCGGAAGCGTGGAGCAGATAGAAGAAGCCCAGAAACAAATTGTGATGATTTAGAAGCGTCAATCTCAAGTTCGCCGCCCATCACCTCTCCACTGCCAATAACAGTGAATGGCAGCTGCTGATTTTTAGCTTCGACCACTACGCCAAGTTTTCTAAGGGAATCAATGGTGGTTGCCATCGGCCTAACCCGTGCCTGCTCATCACCATCAAACTCAACTCGGCCCTTGGTCAGAGCTGCCAGGGGAGGGATAAAGCGCATCACTGTTCCAGCCAGTCCACAGTCAATGGCAGTGTCGCCAACTAGCTCATGAGGAAAAATCTTTATCGAGTCTTCTTGTACCTGTATCTCTACACTTAGATTTCTTAAAGCCTGAATCATCAGTCCACTGTCTCGCGAGATCAGCGGATTGACTAAAACCGAAGGAGAACTAGCTAGAGCTGAAAGGACCAGCTCGCGATTAGTCAAAGACTTAGAACCGGGCAGGCGAACCGCAGCGCTGAATCCAGCTGAGGTTGGGGCTAGCCACGTTGTACTTGACACTCAACCAAGATACCCGTGAAGGGCTTGGCAGGCTTTCCGTTTCGCCTTTCACATCCTGCACGCCTAGACTTCACCTGATGAGTGATAAGTCGGCCAAGCTGAAAAGCTTCGAAGAGCAAGCCCTCCCGCTAATGCCGCAACTATTTGGTGCTGCTCTTCGCTGGACGAGAAACCCTTCCGATGCTGAGGATTTGGTTCAGGAGACCTTTGCCAAGGCGTTCTCAGCCTGGGACAAGTTTGAGCAGGGCACAAACCTCAAGGCATGGCTGTTTCGGATCATGACCAACACCCATATCAACCTCTACAACAAGCGAAGTAAAGATCAGGCCAAAACCGCCCTGGATGACCTTGAGGACTGGCAGGTAGGAGGTGGTGAGAGCCTTACTTCGGTGACCACCCGCTCGGCCGAGGCCGAAGCCCTGGACAATATGCCGGCCCAAATCATCAAAAATGCCATGAATGAGCTCCCCGATGAGTTCCGAATGGTGGTCTATTACGCGGTCGTGGAGGGCCTACCTTACGCGGAAATAGCGGAAGTTATGGAAACTCCGGTTGGAACCGTCATGTCTAGGCTTCATCGCGGGAAGAAAATGCTTAGAACTTTGTTGCATGATTACGCCAAGCAAGAAGGCTATTCGACTGAGGAGGTGCCGGAGTGAAGCAGGTTGACTGCGAGGAAGTAAAGCGCAACGTCCATGAGTTTCTGCACTCCGAGCTCCAGGAGAGCGATTTGATGGACATCACCGCCCACATCGCTAACTGCGACTCATGCGAGCAGCACTACGACATTGAGGTTGTCTTCAACCAAGTGATTCAGCGCTCTTGCGATGAGGCACCAACCGAAGAGCTAGCGGAGAGAGTAAAGCAGCGCCTTCGTGAGATTCAGGGTCACGACTGATTTTCAGTCATCCCCAGCCACTCAAACCAGCCTTTATTCAAAACTAGCCAGGCAATAAGTCCGTAACCAACCTGACCGGGCAGTCTTCTTGGGTGGGAAGAAACCTCTTGTAAAAAACCCTCATGGTCTTTTAGCGGCGAGTAGCAGTCAACATATTTCAGCTGCCTGCGCTTAACAACATCCGCAAAACCCAAATTTAGTTCGCCAACTTCACTGTCATATTCTTTGACTCCAGTCGGTGCAGGTCCTACTACAAAAACCTTAACTCCCTCTCTGATGGCGTCATCCAGTAAAGATGCAAGATTCAGCCTTGAACGTGAAAAGGTTGTGCCTGCTTGAATATCTTTTGATCCCGGCGCAACTACCAAATAGTTTTCTGTCTCACTACTGAATCTTGGCAGCGCTTCGCTTCGCCATCTCTCCAGCAGTGCACCGGTTGTTTCTGAAATCTTTGCGAGTGGAAAAAAGGCAACATCCTCACCCTGCGGTAGTCGCGCTTGCACGCGACCGAGCCAACCCAGACCTTTTGGATCTCCGGCTCCAGTGAGAAGCTCGTCGCCCAGAATGACCACTCTGATCGAGCGCATTAGTCAGCGAACGCCCTGGCAATAACATCGGCCTGCTCGGCAGCGTGACGTTTGCTGGAACCGGTGGCAGGTGAGGCGGATGCAGGTCTAGAAACAACTTTGAAGTTAATTCCATAGCGAGGCATGAATAGTCCCATGTAGGTCCAAGGACCTTGGTTCGCAGGTTCGTCCTGCACCCAGCGAAGATCGCTAGTTGAATACTTCGCAATTGCTGCCTTCATCTCTTCAACAGGTGTTGGATACAGCTGCTCGAGACGAATAATGGCGGTGTCTTGCGTGCCGCGCTTTTGGCTTTCTGCCAACAGCTCCCAGTAAATCTTTCCTGAGCAGAAAAGCACTCTCTTGACATTCTGCGGATTTAAGCCCTGCTGGTCTTCAATCAGTGGCTGGAAGGAGCCGCTAGTAAAGTCCGACACCTCACTCGAAGCCGCCTTCAGACGGAGCATCGATTTAGGCGAGAAGACAATCAGAGGGCGCTTCGGGTTTGCGTAGGCCTGACGGCGAAGCAGGTGGAAGTGGCTGGCAGGAGTTGATGGCTGTGCAACGGTCATGTTGTTCTCAGCACACAGCTGAAGGAATCTTTCGATTCTGGCTGATGAGTGGTCTGGACCCTGGCCTTCGTAACCATGGGGGAGTAGCAAAACTAGCGATGAGTGCTGCTGCCACTTCTGCTCAGCCGAAGAAATGAATTCATCAATGATGGTTTGAGCGCCGTTGGCAAAGTCTCCGAATTGAGCTTCCCAGAGTGTGAGAGTTTTTGGATCCTCAACCGAGTAGCCGTACTCAAACCCCATGGCCGCGTATTCGCTCAGGAGTGAGTTGTAGACCTGGAATTTGGCCTGCTGCTCAGAAATGAATGCCAGTGGCATCCACTCTGCTCCGGTCTCACGATCGAAGAAAGTTGCGTGGCGCTGGACGAAGGTTCCGCGTCGGGCATCCTGACCAGCTAGGCGGACATTGATTCCCTCAAGCAATAGCGAACCGAACGCAATTAGCTCACCAAAGCCCCAGTCAATTCCACCCTCGCGGCTCATCTCCACTCTCTTTTGAAGAAGTTGGGCAAGCTTTGGATGAACCATGAATCCCTGCGGAAGATTTGCGTGAGCATTTCCAATCGCCTCCACGATCTCGCGGGGGATGGCAGTTTGGTGTTCAATCTCTTGTTTCTCGCTGGCCGTAGTTCCAATGCCAACTGGTCTTTCAGGAAGCCCCACAGGTTCGGTCATTGCCTGGTGAACTTCAACGAAGGTGCTTTCCAATTTGGCTTGGAAACTTAGGTTGGCTTGTTCGAATTCTTCCTGAGTGATATCGCCTCGACCGATGAGGTTTTCCATGTAGAGAGTGCGAACGCTGCGCTTTGCTTCAATCAGGTTATACATCAGCGGTTGAGTCATCGAAGGGTCATCGCCTTCGTTGTGACCGCGACGACGGTAGCTGAGGATGTCTATCACGACGTCCTTGTTGAAAGCTTGCCGGTACTCGAAAGCAATCTGTGCAACCCTCACCACAGCCTCTGGGTCATCACCATTGACATGGAAAATCGGCGCCTGAATTCCCTTGGCAAAGTCTGTCGCATACACAGAGGTGCGAGCATCCTTTGGCAAGGTGGTGAAGCCGACCTGGTTGTTAACAATCAGGTGAATGGTGCCACCGACCTTGTATCCCTCAAGCTGCGAGAACTGCATGGTTTCTGGGACAACTCCCTGTCCGGCAAAAGCGGCATCACCGTGAATCAAAACTGGCATCACCGGGTAGCTCTCGGGGTTTCCGAGCCTGTCCTGCTTTGCTCTAACAATTCCTTCTAGCACAGGATTGACAGCTTCAAGGTGCGATGGGTTTGCCGCCAGATAAACCTTGAGGGGATTACCCTGTGCTGAGGTGAAGACGCCGTTGGTGCCAAGGTGATACTTCACATCTCCTGATCCCTGAACACCTTGAACATCAGTTGAACCTTCGAACTCTCTAAAGACTTGTCCGTAGGTTTTTCCAGCAATGTTGGTCAGCACATTTAGGCGACCTCTGTGTGCCATACCGATGGCAACCTCTTCGAGCTTGGCATCAGCCGCTGCCTGCAAGATTTGGTCTAGGGCAGGAATCAGTGACTCACTGCCTTCCAGAGAGAAGCGCTTCTGGCCGACAAACTTGGTCTGCAGGAAAGTTTCAAATGCTTCGGCTTCGTTGAGCTTTGCAAGAATTCTCAGCTGCTCTTCTCGCGATGGCTTGCGGTAGGGAACCTCTAGTTGATCCTGGAACCATTTGCGCTCATCGGGGTTTTGGATGTGCATGTATTCGATGCCGACAGTTCTGCAGTAGGTGTCGCGCAGAATTCCGAGGATATTGCGGAACTTGGCTTTTGCTCTTCCGCCAAAGCCACCGGTTTTGAATGTTCTATCAAGGTCCCAGAGGGATAGTCCATAACTTCTGATGTCTAAATCGGGATGCCAGCGCTGGACGTATTCCAGTGGATCGATATCTGCAATCAGATGTCCGCGCACTCGGAAGGCGTTGATGTATTCCTGGATTCTGGTGTTCTTACCCGACTGATCAGCTAAGTCCCAGTGGAAGTCGTTTACCCAAACAACTGGCGTGTAGGGGATACGCATGTCCGAGAAGATCTTCACGTAGAAATCGCGCTCACCGAGCAGCAGCTCCTCGACAATCTTTAGGAACTCTCCGCTACCGGCTCCCTGGATGACGCGGTGGTCATAGGTAGAAGTCAGGGTAAGAATCTTGCCGATTCCCTGCTCAGCAAGCATCTCCTCAGACAGTCCCTTGAACTGAGCTGGATACTCCAAAGCACCAACACCGATGATGCAACCCTGACCTTTGGTTAGCCTCGGAACAGAGTGAACTGTTCCAATGCCTCCGGGATTAGTGAGCGAGATAGTTGTTCCCGCAAAGTCATCCGCGGTTAGCTTGTTCTCTCTGGCTCTCAAGACAAGATCGTCATAGGCGGAAACAAATTCAGCGAAGTTTAGTTTTTGTGCTCGCTTAATATTTGGCACCAATAGCGCCCTGGTTCCATCTGGCTTCGGAATATCGATTGCTAGACCCAGGTTCACATGAGCAGGAGTAATGGCTGCTGGTTTTCCATCTACTTCTTCGTAGAAAACATTTTGACTTGGAAATTCCTTCAGCGCTTGAACAACGGCATAGCCGATCAGCTGGGTGAAGGAGACTTTTCCACCTCGAGTGCGCTTGAGGTGTGAGTTCACCACAATTCGATTGTCAATCAGCAGCTTGGCTGGGAGCTGGCGAACGCTCGTGGCAGTTGGGACACTGAGTGATGCATCCATGTTTGATGCCAGAGTCTTTGCCATGCCTCTGAGGATGTTTACCTCTGGCTGAGCTTCCTCATCTGAATGCGCAATTGAAATTGATCCGGTGGCAGGGAGATTTGCAGGAACTGGAGCTGAAACTGGAGCGGAGACAACGGTCTTGGCAACCGGCATGGTAATCGACTCGGTGTTTGCCGCTGGAGCGGGTGCAGGGCTGGTAGCGGAAGCGCTGGCGGAAGAGGGCTGGTAGCGCTCGAGGATGGGTAGCCAGGATTTATCGACTGAGTCTGGGTTTTCTTGCCACTGGGCATACATTTCGGCTACTAGCCACTCGTTAGCGCCAAAATCTGCCTGTGAATTGCCGTTGGTGTTCGAGGACAACTTTTTCCCTTAGTTTGAGGGTCGGAACCCCTAAAGTCTAATCATTCAATGGGGGCTATAGTGTTGTCTTGAAATGGAGCACGACAAACGTAGCCTGCAGGTGATTGCTTGAGCGATTACCTGCTCCTTTTATTTGGGGTTTTGCTGGTTATCGGCACGGGTCTGTTCGTGGCCAGCGAATTCGCCATCATTAACCTTGACCGGGTTGACCTTGAGTCAAAGCGCTCCAGCGGCGAAAAGGGCCTGGATCTATCCATCCGGGCAGTCGCCACCACAGCCACCCAATTATCTTCGGCGCAGCTGGGCATCACACTCACGGTTTTGCTGACAGGTTTCGTCTCGGAACCTGCGTTATCCAGGCTTCTCTATCCCTCGCTTTCCACGCTTGGGTTCAGTGCTTCTGGCACAGAAATATTTGCCACCGTGCTGGCCATGACGATTGCAACAATCGCATCGTTTTTGCTCGGAGAACTGGTTCCCAAGAACATGGCACTTAGCGAACCCAAAAAAGTTCTCAAGGCTGTCGCGCCATTTCAACTTGGCTTCACGTTTATTTTTAAGTTTCTAATTGTTTTTCTAAACAACAACGGAAACTTCATCCTTCGCAGATTTGGCATAGAGCCGAAAGAAGAATTATCAGTTGCTCGCAGTGCTGAAGAGCTAACCTCCTTGGTTAGGCGCTCAGCATCTCTTGGGACTTTAGAGAGCGACACTGCCAAGTTGATTGAGAAAACCCTTACGCTTACCACGCTGCTGGCCAGCGACATCATGACACCAAGGCCGCAGATGCACACACTCGAAAGAGAGCAGAGCGCACAAGACCTGGTGAATCTAGCTAGAGAAAGCGGTCACTCAAGATTTCCAATTCTTGGTGAAGACTCGGATGATATTGTTGGAGTTGCACACGTAAAGCAGGCGGTTGCGATTCCACCTGAGCGCAGGGCACAGGTTCCAGTGACAGCAATCATGGTTGAACCCGTGAGAGTTCCAGAGACTATGCCGCTGGATCGTCTGATCCTTACCCTTCGAGGTAGGGGACTGCAGTTTGGTGTGGTGGTGGATGAGTACGGTGGGACAGCAGGCATTGCAACACTCGAGGATGCGGTTGAGGAGCTAATTGGAGATCTTTCCGATGAGCACGATAGAACTAAGGCCCACATCGTTCAGTACTCAGACGGCTCCGCTTCTTTCAGTGGTCTAGCTAGGCCTGGTGAGCTAAGAGAGATTGGCCTCAAAATTTCTGACGATGAGGACTATGACACCATTGCCGGTTTTGTCATGAGTGAACTTGGAAAGATTCCACAAGACGGAGATGTCGTTGAGCTACCAACTGGTCAGCTCAAAGTCATTCGCATGGACGGTCGGCGAGTTGACCGAATCAAGTACCAGCCAGCGGAGGAAGATAATGACTGATCTTTCGGGCCTTGTTTGGTTGGCTGTGCTGTTGGTTTCGAATGCCTTTTTCGTTGGATCTGAATTCGCTGTCATTTCTGCAAGACGTGCTCAGATTGAACCTCTGGCCGACAAGGGAAACCCCGCGGCGAAGGTGACACTGAAGGCGATGGAGAACGTGTCGCTTATGCTTGCTACCGCTCAGCTGGGCATCACCGTCTCGTCACTTTTGATTCTGGTGGTGGCGGAGCCTTCCATCAAGTACATGCTGGAAGATCCCCTAAGTGCAATTGGTCTTGATTACTCGACCACCTCGGTGGTGAGCTTCATAATCGCACTTTTACTTGTGACGTATCTGCACGTGGTACTGGGGGAGATGGTTCCAAAAAACATTGCGATTTCTATTCCCACATCCGCGGCACTAATTCTTGGTCCGATGCTCTATTTCGTGGCGCAAGTTGTGAAGCCAGTGGTTTGGGTGATGAATCAGATTTCTAACGGAATCCTCAGACTCTGTGGGTTTACCCCTCGTGATGAAGCAAATTCTGCATTCACCCTTGAGCAGGTGGAAGACATCGTTGAAGAGTCCCAGCGCAGCGGAACTATTGCCGATGCCTCTGAAACCATCTCAAACACCTTTGAGTTCACGGAGAAAATTGTTGGGGATGTGAAGCACCCCATCGAAACACTGGTAACACTGCCTCCTGATGCAACACCAGCCATGCTGCAGGAAGCTGTCAGTGAGCACGGCTTTAGCAGGTATCCAGTGAGAAGTGACGCCGGAGATCTTGTCGGCTATTGGCACATCAAAGATGCCCTGATTGATGATCCCGACAGGCTCAATAAACCTCTGCAGTCCAAGAGAATGAGAACACTGATCTCTGTTTCCGAAGCGGCCGAGCTAGAGGACGCTCTTGCTCAGCTGAGAAAGTACGGAGCTCACGTTGCCAGGACATTCTCGGCGGATGGAACAATCACTGGCTGCTTGTTTCTGGAAGACATCATCGAAGTTTTGGTCGGGGAGATCGAAGACGCCACTAGGCGTTAGGCCACATACCCCTGGTGTATTGGTTCGGCCAAGGCACTTCAACACCTAATTCGTGAGCTGCCCTGAGTGGGAAGTAAGGATCTCTCAGTAGCTGTCTTCCCATCATCACGACGTCGACTTTGCCCGAGGCGACAATCTCCTCCGCTTGCCTAGCATCTGTGATTTGTCCAACTGCTGACACATCCGCTCCAGTGGCGCTCTTCGTCGCCTCACTGAAGTGAACCTGATAGCCAGGTCCGATTGGAATGTTCACACCCATCACAAGGCCTCCGGAGGAAAGATCAAATAGATCTGCTCCGCGCTCATGGGCCCAGGAAGCGACCTGATTGGTTTGCTCAATATCCCAGCCGCCCTCGACATAGTCGGTCGCACTGAACCTAATCATTAGTGGAGCATCACCAATTTCTTTACGAACGCTCTCAACAATCTCGAGAAGGAGCCGTGCCCTGTTTTCCAGAGCGCCACCATATTTGTCATCACGCTGATTGGTCAGTGGCGAAAGAAACTGATGCAGTAGATATCCGTGCGCTGCGTGTATCTCTAGTGCATCAAATCCGCTCTCCATGGCAAGAGAAGCAGCCACGCGATAATCCTCAACAAGCTTCGGAATCTCATCGGTTTGAAGCTTTCTGGGTGCTTCATAACCAGGAAACGCTTCGTCGGTAGAGGAGTAGGACTGCCAGCCGCCATCGGAGATTGGCACAGATCCAGATCCAGACCAGCTTCGATACACAGAGGCTTTTCTTCCAGCGTGAGCGAGCTGGATTGCACTGGTCGATCCCGCTTGGCGGATAAAGTCTGTGATTTTTTTCCATCCAGCTACTTGCTCTTTACTCCAAATGCCAGGGCACCATGGAGAAATTCTTCCCTCAGGATTTACGCCGCTGGCTTCAGCCATCACCAGTCCCGCTCCGCCAATTGCTCGAGATCCGAGGTGGACAAGGTGCCAGTCGCCAACCACTCCGTCTTTGTTCTCGCAGGAATACATGCACATCGGAGAAACCCAAAGACGGTTTTTGATTTCTAGATTTCGAATCTTTATCGGTGTGAACAACTTGCTCATCGGTTAAGTTTTTCCAATCTTGGCCAGGACAAAACAATAAACAATCCGAGCACTGCTCCCCATCCAATTGCATAGTTCAGTGGAATTGCAAGTGTGAGTAGTCCAATGATTGATGGTCCTGCAAGTCCTCCGATATAGGTAATTCCAACAACCCGAGCCATGTTTCTTCCCTGGTGTGAAACCTCACCAATCTCGCCGCCTGCAGCAAATAGCTGCGGCACTACACCCGATATACCCAGCCCCAGCAGGAACCAGAAAAACAGTGAGAAGGTCAGGTTTGGTGCGATTGCCTGCAGTCCAATGGCGAAGGCTGCGGCAAGTGATCCCCAAATGATTATGAAGCCGCGACCTTTTTTCTCGACAATGCGGTCAATGAAGATTCTTCCGGTAATCATTCCAATGTTGAATGCGACCAACCCCCAGGCTGCAGTTGCCACATCAGTTTGTTGTATGTCTCTTAGATACAAAGCGGACCAGTCGTGAGCAACTCCCTCGATTATTGCTCCGGAAGCGCTCATCAGTCCCGCCAGAATCACAAAAGCGAGCACTCTTCTGTTCTGTTTTCCAAATTCTTTGTCCTGAACCTTGTCGCTGCTTTTGACATTTGGCTTATCTGGCAGAAGCCAAGAAGCCATAAAGAAGCCGACAACTGAGAGCAAAATCCCTACGACAGTGAGAGTTTGTGACTGAACAAATCCAGCACCGATTGTTGCAAAACCAAGGGCAGCGCCAACCAAACCGCCGACTGACCAGAAAAGGTGAAAGAAAGTGAAGATAGCTCTTCCGTTTTCTCGTTCAACATGGAGTGCTGCTGCATTCATTGCGACATCCACCCCGGCTATTCCAAAGCCAAGAAGCAAGATAGCCAGTCCCAGAGTTACGACATCATTCGCAAACGCTGGCCCAAGTAGTGAGAGCCCAACGGCCACACCGCCAATCCTGGTTGCGGTTTTCGAACCGATGTGATCCACCAAATAGCCGAATAGTTGCATCGCTAAAAATCCGCCCAGTCCACTGAACATCAGCAGGGCACCGAGAACGGAGTAGTTGATGCCAACGGATTTTTCAATTAGTGGAATGTGGACTGCCCAAAGGGCTAGAGCGCTACCACCAGATAGAAAAAAGAAACAGACAGCTATTTTTGAACGAAGCAGATTCACACGCTCAACTCTAGGGGAGTAGTTGCCTCAGCCTTTCGCCAACAGCCTCGGTTTCAATCAAAAACCCATCGTGACCAAATTCACTTTCAATCACATGCAGTTTTCCACCAACTAGCTCTCCCGATACACAATCGGCAATCAGTTGCTGCCCACTGAGTGGGAACAGACGATCATTTTGGATTCCAATCACCAGGGTCGGGCAGGAAATGTATGAAAGCGCTTTCTCAACTGATTCGCGATCTCTTCCAACATCATGAGAATTCATTGCGCTTACCAGCGTGATGTAGCTGTTGGCGTCAAAGCGCCTTACAAATTTGTTCCCATGAAAATCTAGGTAACTTTCAACCGCGTATTTTCCGTGCTCCACTAGCGGACTAACCTGCGATTGCCAACTGCGACCAAATCTCTCATTCAGCTCTTGGGGAGATCGATAGTTCAGTAAAGCCATTCGCCGAGCAAGAGATAGTCCGCGGTGAGGACCAAAACCTGGCTTGGCGTCGTAGTAGAGACCGCCTTGAAAATTCTCATCTGACCGAATTGCTTCTAATTGCACTGTGTTGAGCGCTATTTGGTCGGCGGTTGAATATGGGGGAGCTGCTAATACTCCCAGTCTTGTTACACGCTGGGGATACTCAATTGCTAACTCCAGAGCATGCATCCCTGCCATCGAGCCACCCACAACACTGAAGGATTCGATCCCGAGCTGATCCATCAGTGTTGCGAATGCTCTTGCCTGATCTCTAACAGTTAGTTGCGGGAATGATGGCCCATACTCCTTGCCACTAGCACTGAGCGAGCTGGGTCCAGTTGATCCTTGGCAACCACCTAGGACATTTGGAGTAATAACGAAGTATTTATTGGTGTCGATTGCAAGATTTGGACCAATCACGCCATTCCACCAACCGGCGGTTGGGTGGCCTTCCTTGGCCGCCCCTACCGTGTGACTGTCGCCGGTGAGCGCGTGCAGAACCAAGACTGCATTGTCTTTCGCTGCACTAAGTTGACCCCAGGTCTCAAAGGCCAGCCTCACTCCGCTGAGTTCCGATCCGGCCTCGACCTGAAGATTGAACGGGGATGTGAACTTTCTATCGCCAACAGGATCGCCAACAATCCAAGCTCCGGTAGCGGGAGGTCTTCCGACGAGTTGACGACGCTGCTCTTCGGTGATGAATTCCGAAGGAGCGGAGTCCTCAGATATTTGAAAGTCCACTATTAGCCAAGGTGTTTGAAGGCCAATGATGCAAGTAGAGCGGAACAAAGCGGAAGCACTGAATCATCGAATTTTGCCTTTGCCGAGTGATTAGTAGGCGCTTTGGTGTGGTCAACCTCAGGTGGGCAGGCACCAACAAATATGAATGCTCCCGGCACCTCGGCAACAATTGATGCGTAATCCTCACCGCCGGCAATGGGCTTCTCCATTGTCATATAGCCCTTTTCCCCAACCAGTTGCTTTGCCACTTCTTCGACAGTTCTAACTGCCTCTGCATTATTCATAAGTACCTTGGTGGCTCTTCCGAATTCAACTTCGGCCTTGACGCCAAATCCCTCGGCAATGCTGTGGATCAGCTTTGGGGCAAGTTCGTGGAGCTTGCGAGTGTTTTCTTCTGAGAAGGTCCTTACGGTTGCACCAAAACTTGCGCTATCTGCAATCACGTTTGTGGTTGCATCGTCGCCTGCTCTAATCCAGCCAACATTGAGTATCACTGGATCGAATTGGTCAAACTTTTTGTTGAGCAGGTTCTGCAGTGCAGAAATAGATTCAATCATTGGCGTGACAGGATCCTTGCTCAGCCATGGCATCGAGCCGTGTCCACCCGAGCCATGGAAAGTGACATGGAGATCGCCGGCGCTCGCCATCATTGGCCCACTCTTTGAGGCAATTAGTCCCTTTGGCATTGCGGTGAAGACGTGCAGTCCATATGCGGCAATCGGTCTAGAACCCGTGATGTCCAGCATTCCTTCTTCAATCATGATGTCGGCACCGTGGTGTCCTTCTTCACCAGGTTGGAACCAGACGATCACATCGCCATTTAGTTTGTCCTTGTGCGTTGCAAGAAGATGTGCAGCACCAATTGCACCCGCCATGTGAAGATCGTGACCACAGGCATGCATGTATCCGTTAGTCGACGCATAGTCGAGCCCGGTGTCCTCAACGACTTTGAGAGCGTCCATGTCGGCTCGGAGCAAAACTGTTGGTCCTGGGTTAGCTCCTTTTATGTGCAGGACTATTGAAGAGAGCGACTTGCCCAGCGTTATTTCACCGAGGCCATGTATAGATTCAAGAATGCGGGCCTGGGTCTTTGGCAGATCTAGCGCAAATTCAGGGATGCGGTGGAGATCCCTTCGGATGCCACTGAGAGTTTCGGCATATTTACTAGCTTCGCCAAGCAGCTCGGCAGGTGTGGGCATTTTGATCTCCTTCTTCTGCAATCATCTTTGCACTTTTACTATTGGCTCATGTTCGATTCCGTCCACGATGACTGGCTGCCGCTTTTCAATGCCCAGCACAGGCTTTTGACGGAAATCACCGCCAGGCTCCAAGATCCCTATGTACCCAGTGGGGAAAAGGTGTTTCGGGCATTTGAGATATCGCCAAGGAATTACCGAGTTCTGATTCTTGGCCAAGACCCCTACCCGAATCCATCTCATGCGGTTGGGCTGTCTTTCGCAGTCCCACCTGGCACGAAACCCCTGCCGCCGTCCTTGCAAAACATCTTTAAGGAGCTCTCCGAAGATGTTGGAATTACCAATCCGTCAGATCTTGCGAATTGGCAACAGCAAGGAGTGATGCTGCTGAATCGTCACCTCACTACAAAACCCTTTGTCACGGGAGCACACTTCAGCTATGGCTGGGATGCCTTCACCACTGAGGCAGTCAGATACCTTTATGAAATGCGCCAGGAGAAACTTGTTGCAATCCTTTGGGGAGCCAAGGCTCAGGAGATTGCGCCGTTGATTCCAAACGCCAAGATAATCAAGTCCCCTCATCCTTCGCCGCTGTCCGCATACAGAGGTTTCTTTGGTTCCAAACCTTTTTCGAAGGCGAATGCCGCTCTGGCGCAGCTTGGCGAAGAACCAATCGATTGGCGCTGCTGATGGTTGATTCTGAAACTAGATGGCGAATAGTAAGAAAACTCAAACAAAAACCAGAAAAAGAAGCTCAAGAAATATTGGTCCGTCAGGCGACCGAGTCAGATCTTCCGCAGATCAAAGACATCTATAACTTTTTCATTCAAAACACCGTCATTACCTTTGATGATTCGCCTCATGAAATTGGTTATTGGCAAGAAAAGTTTGAACACCTCACAAAACTTGGATTTCCATTTCTAGTGATGACGAGAGGAATGGAAATTCTCGGCTTTGCCTATGTTTCCCCATGGCGACAGCGCACAGGTCACATGAAGATTGTGGAGAATCAGATCTATCTTGCTCCCGCCGCGACGGGAAAGAAGCTTGGCAGCAGGCTCTTGGAGGAACTCTTGATGGCCTGCAAAGTTGCAGGAATCAAGGAAGTGATTGCTGTCATTGCCGACAGGGGAGCAGGAGCCTCACTGGCTCTGCACAAAAAACATGGATTTACCGAGCAGGGTCACCTGGCGAATGTTGCGCAGAGATTCGGTAAGCCAATCGGCAGCCATCTTTTTTCTCTAAAGCTTTAGTCGGCGAGGAGAACTTCTTTAACTTTAGATCTAAGAACAACTAGTGCCTTGTTCGATAGCCCCTTGCTGGTTATGACCACATCAGCGCGATCAAAAGTTGAAAATGATGAGAATCCTCTGACTCCCCACTTTGTGTGGTCAGCAAGAACAACAAACTTGGCACTTCGCCTTATTACCTCGCGATTAGTTTCTGCCTCGACCAAATTAGGTGAGCTGAATCCAAACTCGCTGTCCATTCCGTGGGTTCCCATAAAGACAATGTCCAAGTTGAATCTGGAAAAGACCTCGGTTGCAATATTTCCAACCAGTGAATCAGTTGGGGTTCTAACTCCTCCTGTCAGCACAACTGTTTGATCAGCCCTTGGCTTTTGTGCAAAAAGATCTGAAATCGGAACAGAGTTGGTAACAATAGTTAGAGATGGAACATCCCTCAGCCTCTTGGCAAGTGCATAGACGGAGGATCCGCCCATCAAGGCAACGGCCATGCCAGGACGCACCAGGTCAGCGGCAAGAGCAGAGATTCCTTCTTTGGCTTTTTGCTCCTTCATTGAATTTGCCGCAAACGGCGGTTCCAGTGTCAGTGAGAGGGTGTTGGCGGTCACACCACCGTGAACCTTGTCGACTAGCCCCTGAGCCGCCAGCTGCTCGACGTCACGTCGAATTGTGACTTCCGAGACCCCGAGTGCCTGCGCCAGATCGGCAATTCGCCTGGCGCCGAGGGTTCCGACCTCCTCGAGGATCTTGGCTTTTCGCTGGGCAGCGAGCATGTGGCACGTCCTTTACTTGGCAAAAGGTTAAACCCGATTTACGATTTTGCCCGAATTCTTACTAACGGAATGATTACTTTTGTCGTTTTTATTTCGAAAAGTTTGGGAATATTGGTCCAGTTCGTTCAGACCCAATCAAACAGGGTCTCGCAAGGTCAGTTTTTGAGGGTCGGATCGAGCGGACAGGCTTTTCCTCAAGGGGAAAAGCAGACAATTGAATAGCAACTGAGAAGTTACTGGACGGGGTCTTTACTCCGTCCAGTAACGGCTATCAGACTAGGAAGATGAAGGTCTCTGTGTTTCCCTCTGCCGTTATCACTCAAGCTGGCGTGAGCTTGGTGATTGATTTTTCAGATGGGACACCTCACATTCTGCACTGGGGTAAAGAAGTCACCGCAAACTCTGACGAACTTCGGAAAGCACAAATTGAACCAACGGCACATGCCGAACTAGATGCTCACCAATTTCATGGTGTGTGGCGAGAGAACTCCAGGGGGAACACTTCACGCCCTGCGCTTCTTGGTCACAGATTAGGTGAAGATTTTTCTCAGAAATTCTCTTTGGTTTCGGTGCAACAAAGCGAAACAGCAATATCTACCGTCAGTCAAGATCTGAAAGCAGGGCTTGAGGTCTCAATCTCTTTTGAGTTTGTCGGAAGCGGCGTGCTAGAGGTGAAGCAGTCCGTAAAAAACTTGGGGTCACAAGCTTTTATTCTCGATTCGCTCGAAGTAGTAATGCCGCTGCCAGATAGAGCTGCTCAGAGCATGGACTTTTCTGGAAGGTGGATCAAGGAGCGTCAGCCGCAGCGCAGACCTATTCAATCTGGCTATTGGGTTAGAGAAGTTCGCGAAGGTCGAACCTCCCACGACTACACCATCTTGCAACTTGCAATGACAGAGGCTGCTGATTATCAGCTTGGTGAAGTTTGGTCACTCGGTCTTGGTTTTTCTGGTAACTCTCGGCACGCAATCGAGCAGGCTCAGTCAGGTAGGAAATTCATTTCTGCCGGAGAGTTATTGCTACCTGGTGAGATTATTCTGCAGGCTGGCGAGACTCATCATGCTCCCAGTGTTTACGCAATTTATTCATCTGCAGGTATTGATGGCATTTCAGATCGAAGCTACAGCTGGCTGAGGGCAAGATCTCAGCACCCACGCAGCCCAAGACCCATGACCCTAAACGTTTGGGAAGCCGTCTACTTCGATCACAACTTCGACAAACTCTCTGAGCTGGCAGATGTCGCTAAAGAAATCGGAGTCGAAAGATTTGTTTTAGACGATGGTTGGTTTGGTGCCCGACGCAACGATCGAGCCGGACTTGGCGACTGGCAAGTCTCGCCAGCTGTTTGGCCAGAAGGGCTTGGGAAGCTTATAAAGAAGGTTAAAGACTGCGGGATGCAGTTTGGTCTTTGGTTTGAAGGGGAGATGGTCAATCCAGATAGCGATGTCTATCGTGAACATCCTGATTGGATACTGAAGGCGCCTGATCGAATTCCACTGCTGGGAAGAAACCAGCTGGTACTTGATCTAACTAACCCTGCGGCCTACCAATACGTACTTGAGTCTGTCGACAAAATCTTGAGCGAGCACGAGATCGACTACATAAAGTGGGATCACAATCGCTTCCTGCTTGATCCAGCCAGCTCAGGTAGGCCTGCCGTGCATAAACAGACATTGGCTATTTATCAGCTCTTTCGAGAACTAAAGCAAAGGCATCCCAAGCTAGAGATTGAATCATGTGCCTCAGGTGGTGGGCGCATTGATTTAGGAATGGCACAGATAGTAGGTCGATTCTGGACATCTGACTGCAACGATGCACTGGAGCGACAATACATACAGCGTTACACGCAGATAGCTATTCCACCCGAGATGCTCGGAAGTCATATTGGACCAACCGAGTCTCACACCACGGGTCGAGTTCACTCACTTTCCTTTAGAGCCATCACTGCACTCTTCGGACATGCAGGCCTGGAGTGGGATATCACTCAGACCAGCAATGACGAGAGACAGCTATTGAAGAGCTTTATTGACTATTACAAACAAAACCGGGCCTTGATTCACAGCGGCAAGATGACCAGAGCTGAAATTGATTCCTCCACTTTTGTTCACGGTGTTGTCGCTAAGGATCAATCTGAGGCAGTTTTTGCGTATGTAACTCTTATGTCCGCATCTGCCTCACGACCAAACTCAATTCTTCTTCCGGGCTTAAGTCCACGTAAGACCTATCGAGTTAGAGCTGTATTCCCAGCGGGCGAGCCCATCTATTTGCAGCGCACTCAGGTCCAGTGGCTAGAGGGTGTTGAGTTATCGGGTGAGGCCTTGGCAACAGTAGGTCTGAGGCCTCCCGTTTTGTTTCCTGAAAATGCAGTGCTGATTGAAGTAAAGGAGAGCTGATGCTCAATCTTGGAAAGCTCCACTTTGGAGGCGACTACAACCCAGAGCAGTGGTCAAAGGATGTTTGGAAAAACGACATCGAATTGATGCAGAAGGCAGGAGTGAATCTTGTCTCACTGGGTATTTTCTCCTGGGCCAAGATTGAAAGAAGAGACGGTGAGTATCACTTCGATTGGCTCGATGAGGTGGTTGACCTTTTGCACAAAGGCGGCATTTCAATTGACATGGCGACCGCTACCGCTTCACCACCGGCCTGGCTCACAAAAGCGCATCCGGAAATTCTTCCTGTTAACTTTGATGGCGTTCGGCTTTCGCACGGAGGTCGACAGCAGTACTGTGCTGCCAGTAGCGCATATAGATCTAAGGCCTCAGCTCTTGTTGAGCAAATTGCTTCACGATATTCCAATAACCCAGCCGTTGTGATGTGGCACATCAACAATGAATACGGTTGCCACGCTCCTTACTGTTACTGCGATCAATCCGCCAAAGCCTTTGTCAGTTGGCTGCAGCAGAAGTACTCGAGCATCGAAGAGCTAAACGACGCTTGGGGAACAGACTTTTGGTCTCAGCGCTACTACCAGTGGGATGAAGTTGTGGTGCCGAAAAGAACTCCTGATGGAACGCATCCAAACCCAGGTCAGCAGATGGACTTCAAGCGTTTTTCATCAGATGTTCACCTTGAGCTTTACAAAATGGAGCGGGACATAATCAGAAAGTACGATTCTGTAAATCCAATCACAACGAACTTTATGTCTATGAAGTTCACCTATGCGATGGACTATTTCAAGTGGGCAAAAGAAGTCGACTTTGTTTCAACCGACCACTATCTGGCCCAGCATGATGAGCTCAATCACATTGATCTTGCTCAACAGGCCGACCTGACCAGAGGGTTTGCTGATGGTAAACAGTGGCTTCTGATGGAGCACAGCTCATCCGCTGTGAACTGGCAGCCTCGAAACTATGCCAAGACTCCGGGTCAGGAGTTTAGAAACTCAGTGAGCTTTGTTGCTCGTGGTTCCCAGGGTGCGATGTATTTCCAGTGGCGGGCATCTCAAGCCGGAAGCGAGAGATTCCACTCGGCTCTGGTCCCCCACGCTGGAGAAAACACCAGGGTGTTTAGGGAGATCAGCGAGCTGGGGGAGTGGATGAAGCAGCATGCCGATGTTTCTAGCTATCCAACTGATCAGGCTGAGGTTGCAATGGTCTACGACTACGAGCAGTTCTGGGCCATGATGCAGGCCAATCTGCCCACTCAAGACATCAGCTACCCAGAAACCGTGGCGAAATGGTACCGCGCGATGTGGGAAAACGGAGTTCGAATTGACTTTGTCCCAGCGGATGCGCCAACAGAGCTTTTGAAGAAATACAAATTGGTATTGATGCCAATGGTCCACATGCTTAGCGACTCGGAAGAGAAGAACTTTCACGACTATGTGGCCTCAGGCGGCAATTTAGTTATTGGCTACTTCAGCAACATTGCCGATAGAACACTACGCGTGAAGCTTGGCGGATACGGCGGAAAGCTAGTCAAAGATTTGGCTGGAGTATACGTCGAAGAGTTTTATCCCCTCCGCGAAGGCAAAGGCTCTTTGAGCAATGACTACAAAATCGAACTCTGGAGTGAGCTAACCACAAATCTCTCAGCCGACGTGATTGCAAAGTTCCAGGACTCCGACGTTGACGGCTGCCCGGCACTGACTGTGAAGAAGCACGGCTCTGCAAAGGTCTGGTACCAGGCAACTGAGCTAAAGCTTGGATCGCAAAGGAAGTTCTTTAAGCAGATTCAGAAGGATCTTGGAATCAAGAGTGAGGGCGGAGAGGACTCGGAAGTGATTCTCAGGGGTCCTTACCGTTTCGAGATTGATCACTCGAAGAACAAGGT
>CAZMOF010000009.1:0-32392 GCA_964567905.1 uncultured Aquiluna sp.
CACAAGCCTCTTTGGCGTCACAGCTAGTAACCGTGCCTTCACCTGGTGAACTACCCTCTAATTATCCCTGAGAGTTGGATAAATCTCTAGTCGACAAGCTGCCGAATAGGCACAACAACCGGGGTTTTTGCTACTGGATCCTCAATTACTCGAGCCAATATGTTGAAACCTTCGCCCAGGTTGGTAGGGGTAATTACTTCTTTGGGAGTTCCCTGAGAAATGATTTTTCCATTTTTCAAAACGATTATGCGATCGGCGAATCGTGCTGCCAGGTTCAAATCATGAATTACGGCGATTATCGTCATGCCACGCTCTTTTTTCAGCGATGAGAGCAGGTTGATTACCTGCAGCTGGTGTGAGTAGTCCAGCGAGTTGGTTGGTTCATCTAAAAGTAAAACCTGCGGATTCTTCACCAGTGCAGCAGCGATGACAGCGATCTGGCGCCAGCCAGAGGAGAGTTCACCAATCTTCTTTCTTTGTAAAGGCTGAAGTCCAGTTCTTTTCAGGATGTCATCAATTTGTTGTCTAATTCGAGGACTAACTCGTGAAATTTGATTCGCCAGCAAGGCACTTCTTGAAATAAGGTCAAAAACACTTTCACTATTTCTTGTGGCTGGGATAGTTCCCAAAAAACCAATTGCATCGTTGAGCTCAGACTTGCTCAGAGTGCTGATAGAAACCCCGTCCAAAAGAACTGCACCCTTTGAAACTTTGATTTTTCTTGCCAGTGCTTTCAGTAGGGCACTCTTGCCTGCTCCATTTGCGCCGACCACAGCAGTTATGGAGCCCGGTGAAAAATCGAGGTCTAGGTTCTTTATAACGGCCTCCGCCGAATAGCCAGCGTTCAGCGCTTGCGCCGCCAGCTTTGACTCGGAGTCATACATACGTCAAAGCTTAGAACTTAGCCGTAGCTTCCATTCCAGCCAGCCAGCGTTTGTAATCGGCTGATCTATCGGCCTTAGGCTCAAATCTCTCCGCCTGCGGATTTAGAGACCTAAGTTGGTCTAGAGAATTCCATATTCCGAATCCGAGTCCAGCCAGCAGGCCTGCGCCGAAGCCAGTTGATTCGAGGTTCCTCGCTCGAACTACAGTTGCGCCAATGATGTCTGCCTGCAGCTGCAGCAGCAGGTTGTTGGCAGCAGCTCCTCCATCGACTCTGAGCTGTTGAACAGGTTTGGCAGAGTCCTGGACCATAGCCGCTATGACGGCATTTACCTGGAACGCTATTGCCTCCAAGGTTGCGAAAGCTATGTTGGAGCGCGACGATCCCCTTGTCAGACCCAGCAAACTTCCCCGGATTTCTGAATTCCAGAACGGAGCACCCAAACCGGTGAGTGCAGGAACGAAGATCACCCCATTACTAGAACCTGACTCAAGAGCCAGACTTTCAACCTCAGAAGACTTTGCAATCAGTCCGAGTTGATCTCTTAGCCACTGAACTGCAGCACCGGCAATGAAAACTGATCCTTCAGATGCATACGTGATTTCACCACTTGGCGATTGCCAAGCTACTGTTGCCAACAAGCCATGGTTACTTAGAACAACTTCCTGACCTGTGTTGGTGAGTATGAATGCACCTGTTCCATAAGTGCACTTAGAGTTTCCAACATCAAATCCTGTCTGTCCGAACAGAGCGGCTTGCTGATCGCCAGCCATTCCGGTGATTGGTGCAGAAATTCCAAGGAAACTTGCTGGATCAGATTGGGCCAGCTCGCCCCAGCAGGAAACTATCTTCGGAAGTGCTGAAAGTGGAATCTCAAAAGCTGACAGTAGCTGTGCATCCCAGGTAGCAGTCTCAAGGCTCATCAGCTGTGTTCTTGATGCGTTTGATGTATCAGTTATGTGGTACCTACCACCAGAGAGTCTTGCAACCAGGTAGCTGTCGATTGTTCCCAGGGCGTATCTGCCGCTTTCAACGCCAGCCCACACCTCTGGCAGGTTTCTCTTCCACCACAAAAACTTACTGGCCGTGAAATAGGGATCGATGTTAAGGCCACTTCGCTTTCGGATCCAATCACCCTTGTTTTTCTCGCTTAACTCATTTGTGAATATCGAAGTTCGCCGGTCCTGCCAAACAATTGCCTTTGTCGGAGAATGCAGAGTCTGCCTATCCCAGACAACAGCGGTTTCTCGCTGGTTGGTGATACCTATGCAGTGGATGTCAAGCTGCGCAACACCGGCTGATTGAGCGGCCTTTAGCGTTGCCTGCCAGATTTGCTCAGGGTCATGCTCCACCCATCCGGATTCAGGAAAGTGCTGTTCAAATTCGCTGTAACCGCGGGCAACAATCTCGCCAGCTTTGCTAATCACTAAAACCGTCACGCCAGTTGTGCCGGCATCAATGGCCATAATCGACATCGATTCACCTCCAGGTGAGTTGGACCCTACCCTTGAATTCTCGAATTATGCTTGCACTGTGACCAATCAAAATCAAACTGAATCGAACAAAAACGAACAGTTTGACGTTGCCGTTATCGGGGCCGGAATCAATGGGGCCGTCGCCTCTGCTGCCCTGACTGCAGCAGGGCTAAAGGTGCTAGTAATCGATAAGGGCGACTTCGCCTCATTCACCTCGCAGGAATCTTCCAACCTGGTTTGGGGAGGAATAAAGTACCTGCAGTCCTATGAGTTTTTGCTGGTCTTCAAGCTTTGTCTGGCTAGAAACAGGCTCATGCGTGCCTATCCAAATCGCATAAAGCAAATTGGTTTTCTTGCTTCTCTCGGCCCCAACGCACCATTTGGAAGAACACTTGGGACATTAGGAACTTTGTTCTACTGGGCAATTGGGTTATTCGGGACACTTCCGCCTCGCTCCTACTCTGCAAGGCAGGCAAAGAACCTAGAGCCGAATTTGATCACTGGCAGAAAAGCAGTGAAGTATTTTGACGCGGAGCTACCAGATAATGACTCAAGATTCGTCTATGACTTCATTGCCCAAGCAGTTTCTAAAGGAGCAGACGCTCGCAATTACACCGAGCTGATTGAAGCGCACTTTGATCAATCCTGGAGACTGACGCTGAGAAGTGGCAGAAAGCAAGAATCGGTTATTGCTAAAACAGTCATCAACGCAGCCGGTCCTTTCGCTGCAGATGTTGCCCAAATGCTTGGAGCTCAGACGAAATCTCATCTTGTCTTTTCCAAAGGTGTTCACTTTGTCATAAACAGAAGACTTACTAATCACAATCAAGTGCTGGCGCTCTGGGATGAGCAGGGCAGGCTCTTCTATGTTCTGCCCATGGGCGACAGAAGCATGATTGGAACAACTGACACAAGGGTGGACAGTCCCATCACTGAGGTCACAGACGAAGACATAAATTTTGTTCTAAGACAAATCAATGATCAGTTGGAGCTAAGTGAGCCCATCACACCAAGTCAGATTGTTTCAGCTCGCTGCGGTGTTAGACCCTTGGTTGTTGATAGTCCCGCTCAGGGATCAACAGAAGACTGGCACCAACTATCTCGCAAACACGTCATTGAGGGAAACAAAGAGCGCAAGGTAGTCACAATTCTCGGAGGCAAACTCACTGACTGTCTGAACGTGGGGGAGGAGCTCATTGGCGAACTCAATCGGTTTGGCCAAAAGGTAAAAGTGCCTGGTCGCTGGTTTGGTGAAGGTTCGCAACTGAGAAAAAACGAATTCTTTAGTCTGGTCAAAGAAAGAGCCAGCTCTGGTAGCAGGGAAATCGCCGAGGGGCTCTGGAGACGCCATGGCGACGATGCCTTTGCAATCATTGGCGATCAGAAGCTGGTGGACTTATTTCCCGGCCTTGGAATCACGGCGCAGGAGATAAGACACATCGTAAAGACAGAACATGTTGTCACGAAAGAAGATCTACTGAGAAGAAGGTTGCCAATCAGCATGGCTAGGTCGCAGGAAGAGATAGAGAAAAACAGGGAACTGCAGGCTCTATTCGTGGAGCTGGGTTTGTAGCTGAATCTTTTCTTTCCGAGTTGGCCACTCGACAATCAGCATCGCTGCGAAAAGTAGGCCACCGCCGAAGATCATTGCGAAAGTAACAGGCTCTTGCCCCACGGCCACCGCAACCAGTGCGGTAAATACAACCTCTGAAGTGATAATCAAAGCGACTCGAGCAGGATCAATCAGAGTCTGCGCCCAAGTCTGAACCCAAAATGCGATAACTGTGGACAGAAGGGCAGTGAAGAACAGAGCAAACCAAACTTCGGAATTTGGTGGTGCTTGGTATCCATCTAGTAAAGCAAAGCCCCAAGTCACCACAGCCATCCAACCGATTTGTGTCATTGCAAAACGGTATGAGTTGCGGCCTCGGCCGTGATGACCGAGCAGAAGGATATGGATTGCGTAAAAGATCGCGCAGATCACTAGCCAAACCTGGCCGAGTTGAAACTGGATGTCACTGGCAGCCCCGGAAAAAATCGCGAGCCCGGTAAGTGCGACCAGGATACCGATTGCAACTTTCTTAGAAACCTTTTCCCTTTTTACAAGCCAGGCAATCAGTGGAGTGAAGATCACATACAGACCAGTTAGAAATCCGCTGGTGGCAGCTGTAGTTAGATCAAGGCCAATGGTTTGTGTGATGTAACCGAGAGCCAAAAATATTCCAAGGACGGCCCCATACTTAATGTCACCTTTTTCAAAGGCGATAGCAATGCGTGGCCTAAGTATCATCATTGCGATAAATGCAATTGAGAAACGCGTTGCGAGAAAGTCCATGTAGGGCTGCTGCTGAATGGCATCCTTCATCAGCACGAATGCTGCACCCCAAACAAATCCGACGCCGAGTAGCGCAAGAACAGCTAGTCGAATTTTGGCCATCGGGAAAGAATAGCTCAGGCTTTAGAGGCTGATTGACCGGCCAGCTTTTTGGCCATCGAAGGAAAAACAATTCCGTGCATTGGGAATACTGCCCACCAGTAGAGGTGGCCAAATAGTCCTCGCGGGTGATAGAGAGCTCTCTGTGTCAACAGAGTTTTTCCATCCGCCGTCTTCTCTACTCGAAACTCCAGCCAAGCAAGTCCCGGAAGCTTCATTTCTGCTCTGAGCCTCAGCAGGTGAGGGCGGTCAATGGCCTCAACTCTCCAAAAATCAAGGGATTCGCCTTCACGCAGTTTCAGTGGGTCTCTTCTTCCTCGTCTGAGCCCCACCCCGCCCACCAATCGATCCATCAAACCTCTTAGTTCCCAAGCCCAGGTGGCTGTTGAGTAACCGTTATCCCCGCCGATGGCCTCAACCCTTTCCCAAACCTGCTCAATCGAGTCGTTCGAGATAAACCTTCGCTCATCTTTATAAAGGGAACCACCCGCCCATGACGGATCTGTTGGAAGCGGTTCCGAGTGTGTTCCAGGGGTTTGGGCTGATGACCAACGGGTCTCAACCTCAAGATTCTTGATTCGCGTGAGGGCAAGAGAAACAGCCTTCCGAAAATCAGTGAGTCCACCGGGCGGATCTGGAACGTACTTTCTTATCTCATCATTGCGTGCAACAACTTCGTGCTTAAGCGATGCAACAAGTCGCTTGGCGAGCGTAACTGGCACGGGTGTAACGAGCCCAATCCATCCCGAGGCTAGCTTCGGAGTGAGGACTGGAAGGGGAATGATAATTCTTTTTCTCAGTCCTGCTACTGATGCATAAATCTGCATCATCTCCATGTATGTGAAGACTTCTGGGCCGCCAATATCAAAGTCTCGATTAATCTTTTCGTCAATTGTTGCGCTGCCAACGAGGTAACGAAGAACATCTCTAATTGCAATTGGTTGGATTCTATTTTTCAGCCACTTGGGTGTAACCATAATCGGAAGTCGCTCAGTGAGGTGACGAAGCATCTCGAATGATGCAGAACCCGAGCCAATGACTACTCCAGCTCGAAGTTCAATTGTTGGGACACCACTTGCTCTAAGAATTTCGCCGGTAATGGCCCGAGCCGACATGTGTGGCGAAAGCTTTTCATCACCCGATGCAATTCCACCTAGGTAGACAATTCTGCGAACATTGTTCTTCTTTGCAGCTTCGCCGAAATCTCTGGCCAGTTGCTCTTCAACTTTTTCAAAGTCATCAGAGACCATGAGTGCATGGAGCAGGTAGTAGGCCAGATCAATATCTCTGAGTGCGTCGAAAAGCACACCCGGTTTTGTTGCGTCTCCTTCGAAAATTTCCACTGCGTCACGCCAGGGGTAGTCATGAAGGCGGTGCGCATCCCTGACCAAAACCCTGACTCGATAACCGTGTGACAGAAGCTCTCGGACTAACCGACCACCGACGTATCCAGTTGCACCAGTAACCAGTACCCTGGCCGGTTTACCGTCCTTGCCGCTTAGGGTTGCAAGATCAGAGGTAACAGTCTCAATCACCTTTAGGACAACCTCCTTTAGGCGCTAAATCATCCGGTTGATATCTAAAGACCCCAGCGCTCGATGGCCACGAATTTGGGGTTTTTCCCCATCGTCATCCTGAGAACTACAAATTCAGCTGGATTGAGGGTTGTAGCGCCAAGGATTTCATCCTTGATGCTTGCCTTAGCGTGGCTAGCAAGGGTTTGTGTGATGGTTGGGAGAGCTGGACGATGGGAGCAGAGGAGAGCTGACTTTGTCTGATCAAATAGTGCTTCAACGGCCACCTTGGTCTTCCTAGGACTAAGTTTTGAGCTCAGCTCTGTGAGTTGGGAACGTTCAATGATCTTTCGCTTTCCGGCTTTTGCGTAAGGCTCAATGGTTTGCTCGCATCTTTTCCAGGAGCTTGTAACAAGGCGCTTAGGTCCGAACGCCCCTAAAAGGTTCACGAGTCGCTTTGCTTGTTGCTTACCTTCTGGAAGCAGAGGTCTCTTCGCTTCCTGGCCTTTCCATTCTGTTCTTGGTGTAGCCATTGCGTGCCTTAGGAGCACCAAGGCGCGAGTTTCCAGCTCTCCTGACTGGTGAATCTTGATGACTTCCTTGAGCAGTTTTTGGTCATGCTTGTATGAAAGCTTTTCAATCGCACTGTCGGCTTTTTCCCAGCTAATTTCTGAGATTTCCTCGTTGGCTTTGAACTTCTTTTTTTTCAAAGCTTTTTCCCGAACTTTGGAGCTCCAGTAGTAAACAATTTTTTCTTCATTGTTATCAACACTGTACGAAACTTGTGCAATCGGGCGACCGAGCTTCAACGAGATACCAGTTTCCTCGCGCATTTCCCTAACAGCTGTTTCTGGCAGATATTCATCCGGATCTTGCTTTCCCTTTGGAAATGTCCAGTCGCCATACTTCGGCCGATGAACCAAAAGAACTTCGAGAGAGCCTTTATTTTCTCGCCAGCAAATAATGCCAGCTGCGTAGATAGCCATTAGCGCATTCTCTTGTTTTCTAAAGTCAGACCCATCATTTGATCCTGGTAATCGAGGTATTTGGTTCCAGAATCAGTAAATGATTTTCTCTTCCATTCCCCTTCGCTATTGAGGCTCCAGGAGTCAACTTCAGAACTCATGCCAATATCGATAATCCTTTTTAGCTGCTGAATTTGGTCAGGCTGGACAATACGAACCAGCGTTTCAACTCTGCGATCAAGGTTTCTATGCATCATGTCAGCAGAACCAATAAACACATCTGCATCTCCACCATTTTCAAAGTAAAAAATTCTTGAGTGCTCGAGGTAGCGGCCAAGCACAGAATTGACCCTGATGGTCTCGCTAAGTCCGGCTACCCCTGGGCGAAGTGAGCACATTCCTCGGACGAGAATGTCAATTGGCACCCCAGCTTTTGAGGCAAGGTAGAGCTCATCAATAATTCGCTCATCAACCAGCGAGTTGAGCTTGAAGGCAATTCGTGCTGGCTTTCCCGCAGTGTGATTCTCAATTTCTCGCTTGATTCGCTCAGTCAGTCCCTCCCGAACACCAACCGGGGAGGTGAGCATTGCTTTGTATTGGGGCTCAGACGCGTATCCCGACAGAAGATTGAAAAGCTTTGTTAGGTCTTCGCCGACTTCTGGTCGAGAGGTTAGAAGACCCAGGTCCTCGTAATACCGTGCAGTCTTTGGGTTATAGTTTCCGGTTCCAATGTGGCAATAACGGCGAAGTTGATTCTCCTCCTGGCGAATAACTAGCGATAACTTGCAGTGAGTCTTGAGACCAACCAGCCCATACACAACATGCACACCGGCACTCTCGAGCTTTCTCGCCCAGCCGATATTGTTCTGCTCATCAAACCTGGCCTTGATTTCAACAAGTGCAAGAACTTGCTTGCCTGCCTCAGCTGCATCGATCAATGCATCCATGATTGGAGAATCACCTGAGGTTCTATAGAGAGTCTGCTTGATAGCCAGAACCTGTGGATCCTGAGCAGCCTGCTCTAGGAATGCCTGGACGCTGGTGGCAAAAGATTCGTAGGGGTGGTGTACGAGAATCTCTCGTTCCCTAAGAGCGGCAAAAATGTCAGCAGCCTCATCCTCATCTGCTTCTAGATACTTATTGGTGGTTATTGGATGCGGTTCAAACCTCAGTTCTGGGCGTTTTAGAGAGAAGAACGCGCTGAGGCTTCGCAGATCAAGTGGTTCGGGAAGCATGAAGACATCGCTGCCATCTATATCCAGTTCGCGCTGCAAAAGACTTAGGACTTTGGCATCAATGTCCTGCGCAACCTCAAGCCGAACCGGAGGACCGAATCTTCTTCGAAGAAGTTCCTTTTCGAGCTGAATCAGAAGATTCTCACCCTCATCCTCATCCACTTCCAGATCTTCATTTCGAGTGACGCGAAATGTGTGATGTTGAAGTACTTCCATGCCTGGGAAAAGCTCACCTAGGAATTCACCCATGACATCTTCCAGCGGCACATATCTAGAGCTAGATCCCGGTACCTGCACAAACCTTGGAAGCAGGGGTGGAACCTTCACCCTGGCAAAGTGCTCTGCTTTTGACTTGGGGTTGCGCAAAACCACAGCGAGATTGAGCGAGAGACCAGAAATATAGGGGAATGGGTGCGCTGGATCCACAGCCAAAGGAGTCAGTACAGGAAATACCTGCGACTGAAAGTAGTCGTGCAGTAGGTTCTGTTCTTCGCTAGAAAGCGTTGACCAGTGAACAATGTTGATCTTTGCCTGAGAAAGGGCTGGGGCAAGTTCTTTTGTGAAAAGTTCTGCGTGCCTTAGCTGCAGCTCTCTGGTTCTTTCGGAAATCCTCTGCAGGACTTCCTGTGGGCTGAGCCCCGAGGGGGATGGCGTTGCAATGCCAGTTGCGATTCTTCTTTTGAGCGATGCAACTCGAACCATGAAGAACTCATCGAGGTTAGATGCAAAGATTGCGGCATAGTTCACCCTCTCAAGCAGAGGCAGAGTGTTGTCCTCGGCTAGCTCAAGCACTCTTTGATTGAAGTCGAGCCAGCTGAGCTCTCTTTCTAGAAACCTGTCTTCGGGCAGGTCGGGAGAGCCCTGGTGGGTAAAAACAATTGTTGTCTCATCGGACATAGGGAATATCTTGGCAGGAGTTCCTGAATGATAGGTAAAGAGTTAATTAGCTAAACTGCCCGGATCTAGTCGATAGCCGACATTTCGCACAGTTCCAATTAGCCCCTCATGCTCTCCTAGCTTGGCCCTGAGGCGCCGAATGTGGACATCCACCGTGCGGGTACCACCAAAGTAGTCATATCCCCAAACTTCGCTAAGAAGCTGCTCTCTGGTGAAAACCTGATTTGGGTGGTCATTTAGGTAACGCAACAGTTCAAATTCTTTGTATGTCAGGTCAAGTGTTTGGCCGCTTACTTTCGCGGTGTAGGTAGAAGTGTCAATAACTAATCCGCTGCTGGGTGCTCCAGCAATTCTTTGCACCTTGAGTCCTTGAACCAATCGAATTCGAGCATCCACTTCCGCCAGGGAGGCATTCTCCAGAATGAAATCTCTGCCTCCCCAGTCTGAATTGATGGCAGGTAGTCCACCCTCATTCACAAGTAGAACTGTTGGAGACTGCCAGCTCGCAGCTTGAATAATTCGCGAAACTAATTTCGCACCTGCTAGATCTCTTCGGCAATCCAACAGGACTAGGTCATGCCTTGGAGCGGTGACTAGAGACTGAGGGTCAAAATCCCGAAGGTGAACCTGGTGACCTAGGACCTCAAGGGGCGGAAGCGGATTTTCGCGCTCAGGCGAGATACAAAGAATGATTGCCATTTGCCCGCCCTTTACTTGCCCAAAATGATACTGGCAGACCAACCGCCTTTGGATAGAGTCTTTTTATGAGCAAGCAGTGGCTACAGATCTCGCTGATTTGGGCAGGGGTATTGGTGGCTGCCACGCTCTCATTCATCTTTCTTGAAGGTGATGCCCGCTATGCCGCCTTCGGTGCCATTGCGGCAAGCTCAATTGCCGTGGTGAGCCTTGAGCATTTGATTTCGTCAAAGTCGAAGGACACGGTTCGGCAGCAGGTCTATGTTTCAGCTGGAACGCTGACCCTCCTCGGGCTGTTCACCCTGCTGTCTTTGATTAGTTAGAATTGCCTCATGCTCCTAGCAATCGAACTTGTCTTCACTGGACTACTCATTCTTGCCTCGCTAGCGATTGCTGCCGTTTCTGCACTAGTTATATACAAACTCTTCAAGGGCCAGCAGTAATTTGTTCGTCCTTCCCGAGGATCTTCCAATAGAGCTAACCCCATTCGCATTCCTTGTTGGAGCCTGGAAGGGAACTGGAGTAATTTCCTTTGGCGAAACTGAAACCGAGTTTCGCCAGAGCATGAGCTTCGAACCCATTCCTGGCGGCAGGCTTGAGTATCAATCAACCGTGACCGATTTGTCTGGAAAACCAATTTCCTCAGAACGCGGCTATTGGATGCTTTCTCGACCAAGCGATGAATCAGACGCAGGTCCCGGACTTCTGCCGGGAAGCGGGGTGAGCGCAATCACCGTCCGCGAGGACCTCGAGCTTTGGCGCAACAGCGATGGAGGTTTTGATATCGAAGCTTTGATTGTGCAGCCGAGTGGTGTTGCAGAACTTTACTTTGGACATATAAAAGGTGCGCGAATAGACATGGCCACCGATGCCGTTCTTCGATCACCTAACGCTAAGGAGTATGCGTCCGGAAAGAGGATGTGGGGCTTGGTGGAAGGTGCACTTCTCTGGGCTTGGGATATGGCGGCGCTCGGACAACCACTCAAATCTCATGCATCTGCAAGGCTTGAAAGAAAGTGAAAGACCACCTTGGAAATCCACTTCTCGAACAGAGAATGCTCGAGGAGGGAAAAGCTTTCGTTGAGCGTACTGACGAGCAGGTCCTGCGCATCACTGGTCCAGATGCCAGGAGCTGGCTCCATGCACTAGTAAGTCAAGACATTTTGAACCTAGAGGAGAGCGCTTCCACAGAAGCTCTCCTCCTTGATCCTCAGGGTCGAATAGAGCAGCAGTTGAAAATTGTTCGTGATCGAGATGACCTTTTTCTAATCGTTAATAGAGAGAAAACAGATTCGTTGATTAGTTGGCTGACCAAAATGCGCTTTCGGAGTCAGGTTCAGATTGACAAGACCAACCTTCGAGTATTTGGGATTTTTGGTGAAGTAGCTGGAATTAGCTGGCGAGACCCTTTTTCAAAAGAAAACGCTTTCTCAGTGAGCTACAACAGCCAACGCAAGCATTTTCCCTACTCCGAAGTAATCTCGGAAACTGCCCCCAACCTCACACCTGCTGGATTAGGTGCGTATTCGGCTCTGCGCATTTTTGCGGGCAGGCCGGAGATAACTGACATCGATGACAAGTCGCTACCACACGAGTTTGACTGGCTGCTATCGGCCGTGCATTTATCCAAAGGTTGCTACAGAGGTCAGGAGTCTGTTTCCAAGGTTCACAACCTTGGCCACCCGCCACGAAGGCTTGTAATTTTGCATCTGGCCTCTGGTGATGAACTCGCAAATAGCTCAGACAAAGTTTTCTATCAGGACAAAGAAGTTGGCAAAGTTCTAGCCGGAGCTATTCACTACGAGGCTGGCTCAATCGCACTTGCACTTGTAAACAGAAACACTCCCTACCTGGACCTCCTAGTGGAAGTTTCTGGCCGCAAGGTTCCGGTAACCCAGGAGGTGCTGGTGCCAGCAGATGCTGGCAAGGCTGCCAATCTCCCAAGACCCTCGAGCTTCAAGCTCTCGAATAAGCGTTAGCTAAACTCAAGACATGACCTACACGCTGATCCTGCTTCGTCACGGTAACTCCACTTGGAATCAAAAAAATCTTTTCACGGGATGGGTGGATGTTGATCTTTCAGATCAGGGACGCTTGGAGGCTAAAAGAGCTGGTGAACTGCTCAAAGAGGCAAACCTAAAACCAAATGTTCTTTTCACCTCAGTTCTAAAAAGAGCCATCAACACCGCGCACATCGCTCTAGACCAAATTGATCGGAATTGGATTCCCACTTTCAGGTCTTGGCGCCTAAACGAGCGCCACTACGGCGCACTGCAGGGTCTTGATAAAGCGGAGACATTAGAAAAGTTTGGCCCCGAGCAGTTCCAACTATGGCGCCGCAGCTACGACGTTCCGCCACCAGAGTTGGCAGATGACTCCCAGTTTTCTCAAGCCAACGATGAGCGCTACCAAACACTGGGTAAAGACCTTCCACGAACTGAATGCCTAAAGGATGTCCTAAACCGAATGCTTCCCTACTGGGAGAGTGATGTTTCTAAGTCCCTAAAGGAGCAGAAGTCTGTTCTGATAACTGCGCATGGAAATTCTCTAAGAGCTTTGGTGAAGCACCTCGATGGAATAAGTGATGCAGAAATAGCAGAGCTGAATATTCCTACCGGAATTCCTCTGGTGTACCGACTAAATGAAAAACTGCAGCCGGAGAATCCAGGCGGAGACTACCTGGACCCTGAGGCTGCAGCTAGTGGCGCAGCGGCCGTCGCGAATCAGGGAAAAAACTAACTACCACTCACCGGTCTGCAAGAAGCTGACCTTAGAGCTGATATCTACAACGTGATCAGCAAACCGCTCAAAGTAGCGCGAGGCAAGTGTTACGTCGACTGTGAACATGGCGTTCTCCGACCAAGTTGGTGCAAGAACGATGTCAAAAACTTTGCGGTGCAGTAGGTCCACCGCCTCATCTCTTGCTTGAATGTCTCGAGCAAGATCGACATCAGTATTTTGAAGCAATTGGATGGCCTTATCAGCCAGCTCGATGTCAATCTTGGACATTTCAGTAAATGTGTCACGCAGACCCTGCGGAATTGCACTTCCGGGGTAACGATAACGAGCAATGGCGGCGATGTGAGACGCTAGCGAACCCATTCTTTCTAGGGAGGCGCTCATTCTGAGGGCGGAGACTAAAATCCTCAGGTCTCTAGCCACTGGTGATTGGGTTCCCAAAATCTTGATGACGAGTTCATCAAGGTCCAACGCTTTGCGTTCGTTGCTGTCGGCGAGTGCAAGAGCCTCATCCGCCAGGGCCACGTCCGAATTGAGGAAGGCACTCGATGCCTTTTGCATAATCGTCTTGGCGCCCTGGGCTAACACCACTAGCCGCGATTGAACTTCTTCGAGCTCTTTGTCGAATATTCCAGGCATGTGTCCTTCTCTCAACTTTGACCGCCAGCAAAGCAACCAAAATGAAATATTGGCTTAATTTCAAACAAACCAGCGGCTAACTGCGTCACAATAACACTCCCTACCTTCTAACCTAGTGGCAGTTCGTTAACCAAGTGAACCGCGGGAGGCAGATGTGGGATTTTTAGCCCGAAGAGCTGCACAAACCCAAGAACCTCAGTTTGATGCATTCGAGCAGGTAGCGGCCCAGGTTGTGGACGTTATCGCAACCGCTGGAGTCGTGCTCGATCAGAGCAATATGGTTCTCAGAGCGTCCCCAGGAGCAATTCAGTTTGGCCTAATCAATGGCAGAAGACTTGTCCATCAGCCGCTTGTTGATCTGGCTAACAAGTCTAGAAAAACATCAGGTGCCGTTTCTATAGATGTCGAGTTAGAGGCGGGATTGAATAAGGATCCAGTTTGGGTGCACGCGCGAGCCGCCAAGTTCAGTGAGCGCTACGTGATGCTGTTAATTGATGACCTAACCGAAGCCAAAAAACTTGAAGAGACAAGAAGAGACTTTGTTGCCAATGTGTCCCACGAACTAAAGACACCTATCGGTGCAATAAGTCTTCTCTCGGAAGCAATTGCAGGAGCCAAAGGCGATCCAGTTGCCATAGAAAAGTTCGCAGAGTCTTTGCAGAAAGAATCTCAGAGACTTGCCAATATCGTGCAGGAGCTAATTCAACTCTCGAGAGTGCAAGGTGCAAATCTTGCAGAAACAATAGATGAAATTGATTTGGCAACAGTCATTGCAGATGCTGTTGACCGAAATCAGACGCTCGCCAACCAGCGAGCCGTGAAGCTCGCTAGCACCGCCGACGTTTCTGTGAAGATTCAAGGTGACTACGAAATGCTGGTAACGGCTGTTCGAAATCTGATTGAAAACGCAATTGTCTATTCCGAACCAAACAGCCAGGTGGGTGTTGGGCTAAGGGTGGTTGACGATGTTGCGGAGATTTCAGTTACTGACTCTGGTCTGGGAATTCCTGAGAGTGAGCAGGAGAGAATTTTCGAGCGTTTCTACCGCGTTGACCCTTCGCGCTCCAGGGAAACAGGTGGCACTGGCCTGGGTCTTTCAATTGTTAAGCACGCCGCTTTCCATCACAGAGGCGAAATCAAGCTTTTTTCCAAACCTGGAGTGGGTTCCACCTTCACTCTGCGACTACCAATCAATAAGAAAGAGGAAATCCAATGACTCGAGTTCTAGTGGTTGAGGATGAGCCAAACCTCAGGGAACCGCTGGTCTATCTGCTTGAGAAAGAGGGCTATGAAGTTAGTGAAGCAGAGGACGGGAACAAAGCAATCAGCGAGTTTCGCTCTTCAAATATCGATCTGATTTTGCTCGATCTAATGCTGCCGGGAATTTCTGGAAATGAAGTCTGCCGAATCATTAGAGCTGAGAGTCAAGTTCCGATCATCATGATTACTGCCAAGGACACGGAAATTGACAAAGTGGTTGGTCTGGAAATTGGCGCCGACGACTATGTGACGAAGCCCTACTCAACGCGAGAGCTGCTGGCCCGCATGAAGGCCGTCCTTCGCAGGGGAGCAGAGCCAAACACGGCAATCGACTCAGGCATCTTGAAGGCAGGACCAGTTGTCATGGATCTTGACAGGCACACCGTCAGGGTCAATGGTGAGCAGATTCAAATGCCGCTTAAGGAATTTGAATTGCTGGAGCTCCTAATTGAAAATGTGAATCGAGTGTTGACCAGAGGGCAGATCATTGATCGAGTTTGGGGTAGCAACTACTTCGGAGACACAAAAACTCTGGATGTCCATGTGAAAAGAGTCAGATCAAAAATTGAAGAGGATCCCTCGAGACCAAAGCACCTACTGACCGTCAGAGGACTTGGTTACAAATACGAGGCCTAGTCGATGAAGGGGCGGTACTCTTCCAGGGTTCCATCCAGAATCGGCACCAGCATCTGAGTTGGATCTCCGGTGACTCTGAGATAAACCGGGTGCATAGATCCCGGAAGCTCAGTCAGGGTCAGCTCTTTACCTTCAGTCCCGTTGTAACCAAGGTCAAACTTGCTTCCACCTTCGATGGTTATCTCGGTAATTACAAGCTCACCATTTGAATCCATTGTCTCTAGCTGCGCGCTAACAGTCTCACCCGTTGCATTGATGAATGAACCAATCAGAACAGCATTGCCCTGGCCGTCTGCGACAAACAAAACATTTCGTGCCTTGAGTTCGGGAAGATCTATTTGGACGCCATCGCTTGGGGAGTAGGGGTCAAGAGAGGCAACTTCTCTAGAGAGGGAACACCCCGTCAGAGCAAAAATGGTCAAAACGGCAGCCATTGCTGCGAGAAACTTCTTGGATTTCAACGGTCCTCCGGGGGCCTTACACCCTTCAGTTTAGCCTAGGTAGATAACTACCCCTGTGGTAAAATTGGGCTTTTGGAGCTGAGAGAATCCCATGAAGTTTGAAGTTGGCGAGACCGTCGTTTATCCCCACCACGGAGCTGCCGAAATTATCGAAGTTTCCGAAAAGAAAATTCGCGGCGTCAAGCAGAAGTATCTAAAGCTGAAGGTTGCCCAAGGCGATCTAATCATTCAGGTTCCTGCTGCCAATGTTGAGATGGTGGGAGTCCGTGACGTCATTGATAAAAAAGGCGTCAAGCAGGTATTTGATGTCTTGCGCGCAGAGTTTGTCGAGGAACCAACCAACTGGTCTCGTCGTTACAAGGCAAATCTCGAAAAACTCGCCAGTGGCGATGTGGTCAAGGTTTCCGAGGTGGTTAGAGATCTTTGGAGGCGCGACCAGGACAGGGGTCTTTCCGCAGGTGAGAAGCGAATGCTCGCCAAGGCCCGCCAGATTCTTATTTCAGAGCTAGCCCTGGCTCGAAAAGTGGATGAGGAGAAAGCCTCAGCCGAGCTCGACAAGGTATTGGCCAGCTAGCTCATGTCAGTTGCGGTGGTATTAGTTGCCGCCGGTAAAGGGACAAGACTCGGTGCCGGTCAGCCAAAAGCTGCAACTACGGTTGCAGGTAAATCACTTCTTGAGCTCTCCCTCATGCACATCTCCGAGTTCAAACCCGATCAGCTAGTAGTGGTAGCGCCCAGTGAACTGCTTGCAGAATTCACTCGTCTGACCTCAAAGTTCTTTGATGATTTCAAAGTCGTAGTCGGGGGAGAAACCAGACAGGACTCAGTGGCTAACGGTGTTGCAGAAGTGAGTACTGAATACGTTCTTGTACATGACGCTGCCAGAGCCTTTACCCCAAAAGAAGTTTTCGAAAGAGTTCTCGGAGCACTCCAGAATGCAGAGAGTGTTGTTCCAGCCATCAACCCTGCAGACACTGTCAAAGAAATTTCTGAAAACTGGGTGCACCACACATTGGATCGCACCAAGCTGAGAATGATTCAAACCCCTCAGGGATTCAGGGTAAAGACTCTTCGCGAGAGCTTTGATAGGGCTGAGGGAAACTTCACCGATGAGGCAGGACTGCTGGAGTCACTGGGAATTAGAACCGCGGTGGTCGATGGTCACGAGCATGGTTTCAAAATTACGTACCCGTCAGATTTAGAAAGAGCACGAGCCATCTTCACTGACGTTAGAAGCGGTATCGGAGCAGATGCTCATCACTTTGGTACTGAAGGAACTCTTATGCTCGGCTGCCTTGAGTGGCCAGAGCATCCAAGACTGGTTGGCCATTCAGATGGTGACTCAGTCGCGCACGCAGTAGTTGACGCCTTACTCTCAGCCGCCGGCCTGGGAGACATTGGGTCAAACTTTGGAACCGATCGCAATGAATACGCAGGAGCATCAGGGGAGCGATTCATATCTGAAACCCTCAGTCTCTTGGCCACAGCTGGGTTTGTGCCAGCCAATGTTTCGGTTCAGATAATTGCGGAAAAGCCAAAGATTTCTCCAAGACGACTGGAACTGGAGCATCACCTATCCGAGGTGGTGGGTGCGCCAGTGTCGGTTTTGGCAACCACCACTGATGGCCTTGGTTTCCTGGCTGATTCACGAGGCATTGCCGCAGTGGCAACGGCCTTGGTGAGAACCCAAAGCTAGGCTTTTTGACATGAAGCTGTTCGACACCCATGCGGGTGAACTGCGGGATTTTGCGCCCATTCAAAAGGGCAGGGTCAACATCTACGTCTGTGGCCCGACGGTGCAATCCGCTCCTCACATCGGACACCTTCGATCAGCACTGGTTTATGACCTTCTTACTCGCTGGCTTACCCAAAGCGGCAATCAGGTAACGCTAGTCAGAAACGTCACTGATATAGACGACAAGGTTCTGGAAAAGGCGCAGGAAGTAAAGAAGAACTGGTGGGAATTAGCTTTTGAAAACGAGCAGCTCTTCTCCGCCGATTATCGCCGCCTTGGCCTAGTCGCTCCACAGCTAGAGCCAAGAGCAACCGGCCACATTCCGCAAATGATTGCGTTGATACAGGAGCTTTTGGCAAAGGGGCACGCCTATCAGGTTGATGGCTCTGTCTACTTCGACACAGCATCTTGGTCAAGCTACGGAGAACTAACCAATCAGGATTTGGCCGATGTCGAATCTGAAGAAAAAACAGAGGGTAAAAAAGCCCAGCAGGACTTCGCATTGTGGAAAGCGCATAAGTTAACAGAGCCACTAACCGCAAGTTGGGAATCACCTTTTGGCAGGGGAAGACCCGGCTGGCACATTGAGTGCTCCGCGATGTCCTCGCACTACCTTGGTGAAGAGTTTGATATTCACGGCGGCGGACTTGATCTTCGATTCCCACACCATGAGAACGAGTTGGCCCAATCACGGGCTGCCGGCCAAAAGTTTGCCCGTTTCTGGATGCACAACGGACTGGTGACGGTTGCTGGACAAAAAATGTCCAAGTCTGTTGGTAACACAGTTGGCAGCGCTGAGCTGTTTGCCCTGGCAACACCAATGGTTGTTCGTTATTACCTAGCTAGTGCCCACTATCGCTCGGTACTCGACTACCAGCAAAGTGTTCTGGCTGAAGCGGAATCAGCGCTTGAGAGGCTGCACTTATTCCTTGAGCGTGCCAGTAGGGAACTTAGTGAGACTCAGTTTTCTGAAATGGATCTTGCCGCCAAGTTGCCAGAAGATTTCGTTGCGCACATGAATGACGATTTGAATGTTCCAGCGGCGCTCGCAGTCATTCATGAAACTGTCACAGAAGGTAATCGAGAGCTTGATGAGAAGCAGTGGCGGGAAGCTGCTACACACCGCTCTGAGGTCAATCAAATGTTGCTGGTTCTCGGGCTTGCGCCTTCGCAATGGCCTGAGGCGCAGAGCGATGAGCACAAGGCCCTTGATCTCTTAGTTAGAGATCTGATTCAAAAAAGAGAGATTGCCCGTCAGGAAAAGAACTTTGAGCTGGCTGATGAAATTCGCAAGCAGCTGGAACAAAGTGGAATCGAACTTTTTGATTCTGCGAGTGGAACACACTGGGGCATTCGCTAATGGCTGGGAAGAAGCCGACCAAGGGAACGGGCGGCCATGGCAGGAAGGCTCTGAAGGGAAAGGGTCCAACTCCCAAAGCTGAAGATCGCCCCTATCACAAGGCATACAAGTCGAAGCAGGCCAAGAGCGCGGGACCAACTCGCCAGGCTAGACCGAGGACCAAGAGACCAACCACTCACGAAATAGTCTCTGGAAGAAACTCAGTGGTTGAAGCGCTGAGAGCCAAGATTCCAGCAACTGCTCTCTTTATTGCACAGAAGGTTGAGATTGATGACAGGGTGCGCGAGGCAATTGCCCTTGCGAATAATCGAGGAATTCCGGTTGGTGAAGTAACCAGATCAGAAATCGATCGTATGACTGGTGGCGATTTTGTCAATCAAGGTATTGCTCTGCAGGTTCCTAACTATCAATACATTGAAGCGAGTGAATTATTGGACAGAGCACTTTCCAAGTCCTCAGCTCCTTTGATTATTGCCCTCGATGGAATAACCGACCCTAGAAACCTAGGAGCCATCATTAGATCGGCTGCTGCATTTGGTGCACACGGAATTGTTTTACCGCAGCGAAGGAGTGTTGGTGTTACAGCAAGCGCTTGGAAAACTTCAGCTGGCGCTGCAGCCAGAATGCCAGTGGCAATGGCTCCAAATTTGAATCAAGTGATTTCTGAATACAAAAAGCGCGGCCTATTCATAGTTGGGTTAGACGGTGACGGAGATGTTTCTCTTACTGACTTCACCCTCTCAGATTCTCCGCTGCTACTTATTGTCGGCTCTGAAGGCAAAGGGCTTTCACGACTGGTTAGCGAAAGCTGTGATCAAATCGTAAGTATTCCAATTGGTTCCAAAGTTGAATCCTTGAATGCCGGAATTGCAGTGTCTGTGGCGCTCTACAAGATTTCTAGCTCTCGCTAGACCTTGTCTCTCCAGTCGCCTTCCTCTTCATCATCTGCATCTATCAGACCAGTGGGCACTGGCTCGGGTAACACAATTCCCTGCGTAAAGGTGCTGGTTCCAAGGTATGAAGCCTCATCTCTTCTGTTGCTCAGCACATCGGAAGCATAGGAGCGAACAGCCTCCAGCAGGCTGACGTCCTTACCGGCCTTTTCAGATTTGTGCAGGCGATGTTCCAACACCTCATGAAAAATCTCCGCCGGCTCTAACTTGCCCATCAATTCCTGGGGGATGGCACTTATGACAGGTTCATAGATGTTGGAAAGCCACTCGTGGGCCATTACTTCCTCATCAGCACCGGCCCTGGCATTACTGAGCTTGTACTGGTCGATGTCATTGAGCAGTCTTCTGGCCTGGTTTTCCTCAACATCGAGACCAGTTAGAAGCAAAAGCCTTCTGGCATGGTGACCGGCATCTACAACTTTGGGTTGGATCTTGACTGTTTGGCCAACCTGGTCCTGTGTCATCGACAGTTCTTCTATGTCGAAACCAAGTTCGTTTAGTCTTTGCACTCTTCTGCTAATTCGCCATCTCTCTGATGAATCAAAGACCTCTGTGGCGGTTAGCTCCTTCCAGAGGTCTCGGTACTTGTCAACAATTCGCTGACTGACCTGAACAGGATCAATTTCCGTTGCCTTGCCTGAGGCCAACAGGTCCATGAGCTCACCAGCAATGTTGACCCTAGCTATCTCAAGATCATTCTCTCTTTGGCCATTAGACAGCTTCCCGTCATAAAGCTGACCGGTCTCTGCGTCCACGAGATATGCAGCAAACTTTCCCGCATCTCTTCTAAAGAGCGTGTTTGAAAGTGAAACATCACCCCAGAAAAACCCAACTAGATGCAGACGAACCAGCAGCAGTGCTAATGCGTCAACCAGTCGCTTGGCGGTTTGCTCTCTCAGTCCCTGTGACCACATTGCTCGATAGGGCAGGGAGAATTTGAGGTGCCTGGTGATGAGAACGGCAGGTAGTTCGTTTCCTGCTAAGTCGTAGCGGTTTGAAATAATCGCGAATGGTTCAACGCATGGCACATCGAGTTTTTCTAGCTTGCGCAGCATTTCGTACTCGCGCTTTGCTAAATCCAGCAGAGTCTCTTTAATTGCAATTACGTGCTCACCGAGGTGAGCGAATCTCACGGTGTGGCGAGAAAGACCTTTGGGAAGTGCTGCAATTGTGCTCGAGGGCCAATCCACCAACGGCAAATGCCACGGCAAATCCAGCAGTGCTGGTTCAGCCGTGGCAGCCGTAATGGAGAGGCTAGGAGCCATCAATTAGTTAAGGCGCTCGCCACTTTCCACATCGAAGACGTGGACAGAGTCCTTATCGGCGTGCAGGTGAACCTTTTCACCAGCACGAGGGTGGCTAATGGGGTCTACACGAACCACGATGTTCTGCTCAGTTCCATCGAGTTGGGCGCGACCGTATAGGAATCCATCGCTACCAAGCTCTTCAACAAGGTCAACATCAACCACCAGACCGTGCGATGCAGGAGTCAGCTTTTCAGGTCTGATTCCCACAGTCACCTTCTTGGCGCTGGTCTTTGAAAGAATGCTTCTGTCTAGCGGTAGCACCTCGTCACCGAATTGCACTCCGCCTTCAACAATTGGTAGCTGCAGCAGGTTCATCGCAGGAGATCCGATGAAGCCGGCAACGAAAACGTTCTGCGGCTTGTCGTAAAGAGCACGCGGTGAATCCACCTGCTGTAGAAGTCCATCCTTCAAAACTGCAACTCGATCACCCATGGTCATAGCTTCAACCTGGTCGTGTGTCACATAAACAGTGGTTACGCCGAGTCTTCTTTGCAAAGCAGCAATCTGCGTTCTGGTCTGCACGCGAAGCTTGGCATCCAAGTTGGACAGTGGCTCATCCATTAGGAACACCTGTGGGTTACGCACAATTGCACGACCCATGGCAACGCGCTGACGCTGTCCACCAGACAGAGCCTTTGGCTTTCTGTTTAGGTAAGGCTCAAGATCAAGCAGCTTTGCTGCCTCAAGCACACGAGCTGCACGCTCATCCTTATTGACACCCGCAATCTTCAGTGCAAATCCCATGTTCTCTGCAACTGTCATGTGTGGGTAGAGGGCATAGTTCTGGAAAACCATGGCGATGTCTCGGTCCTTGGGTGGAACGTCGGTGACATCGCGGTCTCCGATATAGATAGCCCCTTCGTTTACTTCTTCAAGTCCAGCCAGCATTCGAAGCGATGTGGACTTTCCGCAACCCGATGGGCCGACCAAAACCAGAAACTCGCCATCCCTAATCTCTAGGTCTAGCTTGTCGACTGCTGGCTTGTTTCCGCCTGGATAGAGGCGAGTTGCGCTCTTAAATGACACTGATGCCATGATTTTCCCTTCACCGGCAGGTACGTGCCGGACGATCCGTTGTGATGGTCCTGCCAAAAGGCAGGTGAAACAAGTATCCCACCTACTACTTAGAATGGTGGGGTTGTAATCAACCCGATACCTAGGGAGCCCCTGTGAACCAAAAGCCAACCCGCTCCGAGCAGCGAGAAGCAGCCAGAGCCAAGGCCCGCGAACTTCGTGCCGAAAGCGCCAAGAAGGAAAAGCGGAGCAAGCTCCTAATCCAGGTCTCTGTGGTGCTGGTGGCTCTTGGCATTGTCGGAGGCATTGGAACTGTGATTGCCCTAGAGGCTGCCAATCGCGCTGATGCCCCTGAGGTTTCTGAGGTTCCAGAAAACCTAACGGCGCTAGGTGGTCTGAAGATGGGAATCGGTCTGCAGGCATTTACCCAGACCAAGACTCCAACGCCAGATGCTGGTGGAGAGATTCCAGAGATTGTTGTCTACGTCGATTACCAGTGCCCAATCTGTCAGGCATTTGATGTTCCGAATAACCCGCAGCTTAGATCCTGGACTGACACAGGAGCTGCAACATTGGAAATCAGACCAATCTCTTTCCTCGATCGAGCTTCACTGAATGAGTACTCTTCTCGCGCAGCAAACGCTGCATTCTGCGTTGCAAACTTCGCACCCGATTCATTCTTCGACTTCCATGAGGCCATGATGCTGAATCAACCTGCCGAAGGAACCGAGGGGCCTTCCAATGACGAGCTTTACTCTCTAGCCACCAAAGCCGGAGCTGAGTCTCAGGAGATAAAGGGCTGCATCCAGAACAAGAGCTTCGCAGAGTATGTTGCCCAGCACACCCAAACTGTCCTCAATGAGCCGCAGCAGGGAATTACAGTTTCTGGAACTCCAACAGTCTTGGTTAACGGAAAGCAGTACACCTGGACCACGGGAGACGAGCTGGTATCACCAGATAACTTCGCTGAGTTTGTTCAGGCTGTAACAGCGAGATAAAAAAGCAAACTTGCTTTAGAACTCGCTGAACATCATTGCGCCAATAATGGCTCCGATGAACATGCCCAGAAGCGTGCCTAAGATTCCAACAGTGAGTCCGACTGGGGCTAGACGTTCTTTCTTCACAATTCCGATGACTCCCAGAATGATGGCTGCCGGTCCAAAGACAATTGGAAAAAGCAGCAGGGAAACCGCTCCAAGAACAATGGCAAGTATTGAAAAGGTATTGGAAGGATTGGTTGGAGCTGGCTGGCTTTGCTCTGTCATAAGGTTCCTTAGTTTTAGTACTTTAAGAAAGCCTATCGACGGCAGGTTTTGCTTGGCAGAGCGCCACAAGGACTGCTGGAATCAGGATCAGAGCACTAAACTTGCCTCTCGTTAGGCCGACCTGGCGCAATTGGTAGCGCACCGCACTTGTAATGCGGGGGTTACGGGTTCGAGTCCCGTGGTCGGCTCCAGTTACCTCTTTAGATCAAAGCCTGAACCAACAGGGTAATGAGCGGGGCTGCCACTAGAGCTGGCAGAAGAGATGCCACACTAATCATTCGTATCTGCAAGACCCTCAGACCTGTAGCCAGAAGCAGGATTCCACCAGTGGCAGTAATGGATGCGACAACAGCCGCTGGCATAAGTGCTCCCATGAGTGCTGCTGCGACAGTCAAGATTCCTTGCCAAAGACCAACTGGAATAGCTGAGAAGGCAACACCCCAACCGAGCGCTGCTGCAAAGGCGATGGCGGTAAATCCATCGAGTGTGCTTTTTAGCGCCAGAGTTTCAATGCCCTGGCCGAGGCCGTCAGATAAAGCTCCGAGAACTGCCATCGGTCCGATCGTGAAAAGAAGAGAGGCATTTACAAAGCCTTCTATAAATTTCTCTCGGCTCTGCCCAGCATTTTCTTTACTAGTTTTCTTTTGGAGCCAGCCGCCAAACTTCTCGAGTCGCTCTTCGATTTGTAGTAGTGATCCCGTGATGCCGCCAACAATCAGTGAAGCAAGTACGACCAGTAACGTTCCAGCGGCTGTCACTGCTGCGACGAAGTCTTTATCCCAAAGAGCCATTAGGTTCATGGCACCGATAACCAGAACAACAAGTCCCATTGCATCGGTTAGCAAGCGAGACATTTTCTCTGGAAGTCGATTGCCGATCAGAACTCCAATGAGAGCGCCTAGCACAATCGCGACGACGTTGAGAATTGTTCCAAGTCCCAGCATGGGAACTCCTCGTATTTAGTTTTTGGGCTTGAAGGTGATACTCACGGAGTTGATGCAGTAGCGATCACCAGTTGGTGTCTGAGGCGCATCTTCGAAAACGTGACCAAGGTGAGAGCCACACTTTGAGCACCTGACCTCGGTACGAATCATGCCGTGAGATCTGTCCTCGATGTATTCAATGGCCTGATTATCCTGTGGCTTATAGAAGCTTGGCCAGCCGCAGTGCGAGTCAAACTTGGTGTCCGATTCAAACAAAAAGGCATCGCATCCGCGGCAGTGGTAGCTTCCTGAGCGCTTCTCCTCGAGCAGTTCTCCGGTGTATGCCCGCTCAGTTCCAGCCATGCGAAGCACGTGGTATTCGAAGTCTGAGAGCTCTTGGCGCCACTGCTCATCGGTCTTATAGACCTCATATTTCATTTTTGGCCCTCCTGGGGGTTTATAACCGTTCTGTAACTAATTTTGTGTCTGGGGCTATCCAGAATAGGCTGTCTTTGTCGAGCAGGACCTAGGTTGAGCCCGATGCACGTGTGAATTACGCACGTGGACTAAGCATCAGGAGCAACAATGGCACAAGGAACCGTCAAGTGGTTCAACTCTGAGAAGGGTTTTGGGTTCATTACCCAGGACGACGGACCAGACGTATTCGCACACTTTTCAGCAATTCAGACGGATGGCTACAGAGAACTCAAGGAAAACCAGCGAGTTCAGTTTGACGTCAAGCAGGGCGACAAGGGCCTGCAGGCTGAAAACATCACGATCCTCTAAAAAATAGGCTAAAAATGGGACCCCGCCTTCGGGTGGGGTGTTTCCACTTGCACTCTGGGCCCAAGAGTGCTAAAACTGAGTTAGCACTCGCAGAAGCTGAGTGCTAATTCAAGTCTTAGTGCAAACGGGAGAAACCCACATGGCAAAACTCATTATTTTCAACGAAGAGGCTCGTCGTGGCCTCGAGCGCGGCCTTAACATCCTGGCCGACACCGTGAAGGTGACCCTTGGTCCCCGCGGTCGAAACGTGGTGCTCGAGAAGAAGTGGGGCGCCCCCACCATTACTAACGATGGTGTCTCGATCGCTAAAGAAATTGAGCTTTCCGATCCATTCGAGAAGATCGGTGCCGAGCTCGTCAAGGAAGTAGCAAAGAAGACCGACGACGTCGCTGGTGATGGAACCACCACCGCAACAGTTTTGGCTCAGGCCCTTGTCAAAGAAGGTCTAAGAAACGTTGCGGCGGGCGCTGATCCAATCAGCCTAAAGCGCGGAATCGACAAGGCCACCGAAGCTGTCACCCAGACACTTCTGAAGATGGCAGTAAACGTAGAGACCAAAGAGCAGATTGCTGCTACCGCTTCCATCTCAGCCGGTGATGCCACCATTGGTGAAATCATCGCCGAGGCAATCGACAAGGTTGGTAAGGAAGGCGTTGTCACCGTTGAAGAGTCAAACACTTTCGGAATTCAGCTTGAGCTAACCGAAGGTATGAGATTCGACAAGGGATATGTTTCCGCCTACATGGTCACCGACCCAGAGCGTCAGGAAGCAGTTCTTGAAGACGTCTACATCCTGATTGCTAACAGCAAGATTTCCAACATGAAGGAACTGCTGCCAGTGGTCGACAAGGTTATGCAGGCAGGTAAGCCGCTACTGATCATCGCCGAAGACATCGAAGGCGAAGCTCTAGCAACATTGGTTGTCAACAAGATTCGCGGCATCTTCAAGTCAGTTGCTGTAAAGGCACCAGGCTTTGGAGATCGTCGTAAGGCAATGCTGCAGGACATCGCAATTCTCACCGGCGGTCAAGTTATCGCCGAAGAGGTTGGTCTGAAGCTAGAGAACACTGACCTAGCAATGCTTGGTAGAGCTCGCAAGGTGGTAATCACCAAAGACGAGACCACCATTGTTGAAGGCGCAGGAGATGCTGACCAGATCAAGGGTCGCGTCGAGCAGATTCGTCGTGAAATCGACAACACTGACAGCGACTATGACCGTGAGAAGCTGCAGGAGCGACTAGCCAAGCTGGCTGGTGGAGTTGCAGTGATCAAGGCCGGAGCCGCCACAGAGGTTGAGCTCAAAGAGCGCAAGCACCGCATCGAAGATGCTGTGCGCAATGCTAAGGCTGCCGTTGAAGAAGGAATCGTTGCCGGTGGTGGTGTAGCGCTGCTGCAGGCAGGCAAGACCACTTTCGCGACCCTCAAGCTCGAGGGCGACGAGGCCACCGGTGCTCAGATTGTTCGTGAGGCAATCTCCGCACCACTGAAGCAGATTGCTTTCAACGCTGGCCTAGAGCCAGGCGTTGTGGCTGAGAAGGTGGCAAACCTTCCAGATGGCCACGGACTCAACGCAGCCACCGGAGAGTATGTAGACATGCTCAAGGCTGGCATCAATGATCCAGTGAAGGTAACCCGCTCTGCTCTGCAGAACGCAGCTTCAATCGCAGGACTATTCCTAACCACCGAAGCCGTGGTTGCTGACAAGCCAGAGCCACCAGCTCCAGCAGCAGGCGACCCAAGCGGAGGCATGGACTTCTAAGAACAGTCAACTAAGAGACAGGGTGGTGAAAACCACCCTGTTTTCTTTTTACTTTGTCAGCTTGAAACAGAAGGTCGCTCCACCGCCAGCAGTTTCATCAACCCAAATGTTTCCGCCGTGAGCATCGATGATCGACTTGGCGATGGCCAGACCCAAACCGGAACCACCGGTTTCTCGGTTTCGCGAATTATCTACGCGATAAAAGCGCTCAAAAATCTTTTCCCTAAGTGTTGCCGGAATTCCCTCGCCACGGTCAACAACCTTTACCAAGACCTCTTTTTCTTCGTCGAAAATCTCCACCGTCACCTCGGAGCTACTAGGAGCAAAGCGCGATGCGTTAGCCAGAAGGTTAGTCATCACCTGCTTGATTCGATCTGGGTCGATATTCAGAATTAGCTCAGAGGGTGTAGTCGCCAAGCGGAAACTAACTGACTGGTTTGACACTGCTGCATCCTTGATGCTTTCTCTAGCCAGTCCAACTAGATCGGTAGGTTCCTTCTTGAGGTTTCCAAGCTCATCCATCCGAGTGAGAGTCAGTAGGCTCTCCACCAATCCGCTCATGCGGATTGCCTCACTTTCGATTCGGCCCATGGCCTCAGTGAGGTCCTGTTTACTCTTAATTGCACCCATTCGATAAAGCTCTGCATAACCGCGCACAGTCACCAGCGGGGTTCTGAGCTCATGGCTAGCATCAGAGACAAATCTGCGCATTTGATTGAGTGTCTTGTCCTTGCCTTTAACGGCAGACTCAATCGAATCGAGCATGCTGTTTAGTGCTTTGTTCAGTCTTCCTATTTCTGTTTTTCCATGTCGCTGAACCAGTCGGGAGGAGAACTTTCCACTCTTCACGGCCTCAGCAGTTCTTTCTACCTCCTTGAGTGGTCTTAGGGCCGAAGTGATGGTTAGCCAAATACTCAGGCCAGATAGGAAGACTAGGAGAACCCCGAATCGGCCTCCGATGACCGCGTATTCATTGATGATCTGTCGATTGGTATTGATGGGTAGGGCCACAACCACTGAACCATTGGCCTGCTGCAGCGGAAGGGCCACAATGCGCCATTCCTGGTCTGGCCCTGGAACTTCAACCTCGGCATCAAAGGGAACACCGCCAAATTCCAATACCTTGTCGAGGGTTAGGGTGGAGAAATTTGGAACTTCTCTTCCACCACCCGTTGCAGAAACGAGTCCAAGAAACTGATTGGCATCGGCATCGAGAATGGCTATGTAGTAGTCACTCGGCAGCGCGGGCAAAGTTAGATCACCAGTGGTGACTCTGACCTGTAATCTCAGCGGATTTTCTTCGCGAAGCTGATTGGCGGTTGCGATTAGCAGGTTGTCGGTGTTCTGTTGCAAATACGTTGAAAGAAGTGCGACAGTTCCAGCGCTTGAGATTGACAGAAGAACACCAATTAGAAAAATCGACATGGTGGTTAGCTTTGCTCGAAGAGAAACTCTCTCCCAAGCAGCTAACACACGATTTTTCAATTACTAAGCCTTAGGGCCCTTCAGCATGTAGCCGACGCCTCGCTTGGTAACAATTAGCGGCTCCTTTGAAATTGGATCCAGCTTCTTGCGAAGATAGGAAACATAAGACTCAACAATTCCCATCTCTCCATTGAAGTCGTACTCCCAAACGTGATCAAGAATTTGTGCCTTGGTCAGCACTCGGTTTGGGTTGGTTGCTAGATAGCGAAGCAATTGATACTCAGTGGGGGATAGTTCCACGGGTTTACCCGAAACTGTAACCTCGTGCGCTTCTTCATTTATGGTCAGCTCTCCAACAACAATCTGTGATTGAGTTTGGTCTTTGCCAGTTCTGCGCAGAATCGCGCTGATCCGGGCAATGATTTCGTCGAGACTAAAGGGTTTGGTCACGTAGTCATCGCCACCAACAGTTAATCCCGTGACTTTGTCCTCTGTGTCATCGCGGGCGGTCAGGAAAAGGATTGGAACCTCAATACCTAGGCTGCGGATCTTCTTGGTCACGCCAAAGCCTGAAATATCAGGGAGCATGACATCGAGTAGGACGATGTCCGGCTGATTGTCGACAATCTTGTTGATTGCCTCATTGCCATTAGCGGCGGTTATGACCTGGTGCCCCTGGAAGCGCAAGCTGGCCGAGAGCAGGTCGCGAATGTTCGGTTCGTCATCAACTACCAAGACCTTGAGATTTTCCATATAAATAGTCTGCCTGAGAAGGCTGGAAGAAAACTGGGAGAGGCCTGAGACCTAGATGTTCTCGGCATTCATGATTTCGTAGGAGTAACCCTGCTCCGCCAAGAAGCGCTGACGGTTTTGCGCAAAGTCCTGCTCAACCGTGTCTCTGGCAATCAGCGTGTAGAAAAGAGCAGTTCGTCCGTCCTGCTTGGGACGGAGAAGTCTCCCGAGTCGCTGGGCCTCTTCTTGGCGAGAGCCAAAGGATCCCGAAATTTGAATGGCAAGTGAGGCTTCGGGAAGGTCAATTGAAAAGTTTGCAACTTTTGAAACCACCAGAGCCGGTAACAAACCACTGCGAAATTCTCTAAAGAGCCGCTCTCTTTCATCGACAGATGTTTCTCCGGTCAGCTTGGGAATATTGAGAGACTGCGACACCTCTTCAATCTGGTCTAGGTATTGACCAATTATCAGAGTTGGTTCTGAAGGATACTTTGCCAATAGTTTTTTCAGCATTGGAAGTTTTGCTTTTGCGGTAGCGGCAATTCTGAATCTCGAATCAGAATCACTAATTGCGTACTTCATTCTTTCTTCATCAGGAAGGCTGATACGAATCTCAAAGCATTTTGCAGGAGCGATGTAACCCTGTGCTTCGATGTCTTTCCATGGAGCATCGAAACGCTTAGGACCAATCAGCGAGAAAACATCCGACTCTCTGCCGTCCTCCCGAACCAGAGTCGCAGTTAATCCAAGTCTTCGTCTAGCCTGAAGATCCGCGGTCATTTTGAATATTGGCGCTGGCAGCAGGTGAACCTCGTCATAAATGATTAGGCCCCAGTCCCTGGCATTGAGAAGTTCAAGGTGAGCGAAGTCACCTTTTCGCTTTGTGGTGAGAATTTGGTAGGTCGCAATGGTTACAGGAGCTATCTCTTTTGAAGATCCTGAGTACTCAGCCACATCGCTTTCGCGCAAATCGGTTCTAGAGAGAAGTTCCTCTCTCCACTGCCTTGCCGCCACGGTGTTAGTCACCAGGATCAAAGTGTTGGTGTCGAAGCGGGCCATGGCTGCTGCCCCCACCAGGGTTTTGCCAGCTCCACAAGGAAGCACAACAACTCCTGAGCCTCCTTCTGCAAATTTCTCAACCGCCAGATTCTGGTAGTCACGCAGTTTCCAACCCTGCTGCCTAAGCTCAATCTGGTGAGGGGTTCCCGGAGTAAAGCCTGCTGTGTCCTCAGCCGGCCAACCCAGTTTAAGTAGCTGCTGTTTTAGCTGGCCTCTAGCCCAAGGGCTGACCCGAAAGCCCTGATCGACTTTTTCTTCCAGCAGCTCTCTGACCTTGGGGTTTGATGAAACCTCAGTCAGAATCGCCAGGCTTTCGCTTTTGAGAACTAAACCCTGGTCGTCTCTTGAAATGACCAACTTGCCGAAGCGATCGATAGTGCTTTTTATCTCTGAGGTCACGCTCTCTGGAAGTGGATACTTGGACCAGCGCTTTAGTGATTCGATTATGAAATTAGCGTCGTGGCCAGCGGCTCTGGCATTCCAAAGGCCCAGTCGGGTTATGCGGTAGGTGTGGATGTGTTCTGGAGCACGCTCTAACTCGGCGAAAATTGCCAGCTCGTGCCTAGCCTCACCGCTTTGTGGGTGATCGGTTTCTAGAAGGACTGTTCTGTCGCTTTGAACAATCAGTGGTCCAGGCATCCTTACAGCCTAACTGAGGACCACTGACCTTATTCGGGACAGCGGGAGTGTGCGTTCAGCCTGCTTGGCCTCATCCCTGCCACGCAGTCTGTTCCCTGCCAGACCAAGCGGAGTGAGAAGCATTTTTTGAACTTCACCCTCAAGCTCAATACCGACAGTGACTTGAAGCTTGTTCTTCAGTGCGAATCGAAGCTGCCTTTGAATATCTCCTAGATCCGCACTGACCTGCTCTCCGCTCAGCAGGTTCTTAGCTCTTGCCAAGAGATTCGATTCAACCGCTGCACTTGCTTGAGAACTAAAGCGAGGGGAAGTTACAGTGCCCGCCTCACTGACCATCACCGCGCTATAGCCACACTCGCGCAGCGAGAAGTAGCAGAGCTCCTGCGAGGCGGGAGAGCTGAGATTATGACCTGATTTTTTGAGCGTTAGGTGAACCAGCGATTTTTCATTCAGAATTTGCGTAAGCAAAATCGCATCAGTAGAAACAACCTGGGTTGGGGAACCTGCCAGTACCTTGAGAGTCCCATATCTCTCACTGGTTTCGGCAAGAAGGTATTGAACTGGTTGCGGTAGCTCTGCCTTGGACGCGGTGACCAGAGTCTTTTCTATTTCCGATATGTCACCTCCACACTCCAGGTGGTGAGAAATTGAAAGGGGAGTTAGTCGAAAGCGACAGGCTAGACCAAGGTCTTCACTGTCGGCAAAAGAGTCCAGCTTCCTGTGAAGTTCGGGATCGATTGGGCCAGGGCAGACAATCGACAGATCTCCTTGGACAACCAATTTCTTTTCTGCTTTTGGCAGCTCTGTGGCGATTGCTTTGGTGACCGACGGTAACGCTCCTGCCTGAAGAGGCTTTCTAGCTTGGTCCATATCGATCAGCCCAAGTGCTGGACCAAATTCCAAAAGGGCAATTTTGGATAAATCCATGAGCGGATATGCCTCTAGCAGTTGGCTACTGACTGAACCTTCTCGAAGTGCAATCTTTGGCATATCCCAACTGCTCTGAGCAAGTTCTTGCCAAGCATCGATTCTGGATTTTTTCAACCAGCTCTCTGCCTCTGGCCCGGCAACCCAGCGGCCCGCCTGCTCGGTAACTAGGTTTGCTCGCATCGCCAATCGGAAACGCAGTTGCAGCTCAGCAGATTGCCACTTAAATTTTTCTGCAATTAGTTTTGCGTCAAGGCTCTTCAGACCGGCCTTGGTTGTTTCGAGCCAGTGCTGTTCGGTTGCAAGAATGATTTCGGTAACGGCCAGGAGGGTTTCGTAGGCCGAGAGAGAAGTTGAAGCAACATTGAGCTTCGGTTTTGAAAGAGGCTTGAGTTGGGATAAAACTTCCTGGGCCTCGACGAAGACCTTTGTATCGGACAGCAGTGAGGCCTTCAGTCCTGCACTGGTTTTTCCGTTCTTTAGATTTTCTAACTCAGCAGCCGAAAGCTTTCTGATTCGCTCCTCGAGCTCTCTTTTTCCGAGCATGAGTTTCGCTAGGTCAAAGAGATCTGCGCAGCTGGCGCTGGACTGGGGCAGGCTGGCAAGAAGCTGAGCTAGCTCCTCCTCGCTCTTTTCGCGCAGGCGCTTTGCGAGCGAAAGGATTGAGCTCAATT
>CAZMOF010000010.1:0-26437 GCA_964567905.1 uncultured Aquiluna sp.
ATAGCTGAAACTGGAGCTGGCACCACTGGGGGACTGACTGGCGCAACCGGAGCTACAGGTGCTGCTGGGGGCGTAGATGTAACTGGAGCTGGCGCGGCAGCAGGTGTAGCAGCAACAGCTGCCCCATCTCCAACTACGGCCAGTACTGCACCAACAGCCACAGTCTCATCCTCTTTGACAAGAATTTGCTGGATCACTCCTGCAACAGGGCTTGGAATCTCGGTATCTACCTTGTCGGTAGAGATTTCTACCAGTGGCTCATCCACGCTCACACTGTCACCGACTTTCTTCAACCAGCGGGTAACCGTTCCTTCAGTTACCGATTCGCCCAGTGCAGGGAGTACTACATCAGCCATTTCAATCGCCTTACTTTATGCGTGTGCGTGGAGTGGTTTGCCGGCGAGAGCTAGGTGTGCCTCGCCAATTGCCTCGTTCATTGTTGGGTGTGCATGAACAAGTGGTGCTACATCTTCAGGGTAAGCCTCCCAGTTCACAATTAACTGGGCCTCACCAATTTGCTCTCCGGCTCTGGAGCCAATCATGTGGAATCCAACCACTGGACCGTCGACCTGCCTGATCAACTTAATGACTCCGGTGGTTCCAAGGATATTGCTCTTGCCATTTCCTGCCAGGTTGTATTCGTAGGTTGCAACCTTGTCACCAAACTTCTCTCGCGCCTGAGCCTCAGTAAGTCCGATAGAAGCGATTTCTGGTTCGCAGTAGGTGACACGGGGGATACCCATCTCGTCGACCTTCTTTGGCTTTAGACCCGCTAACTCCTCTGCTACAAAGATTCCTTGCATGAAGCCTCGATGGGCCAACTGCAATCCAGGGACTATGTCACCTACGGCATAAACGCCTGGAAGATTAGTCATTAGGCGATCATTAGTCAGAACCCAACCTCTATCCATCTTCACGCCTTGCTCTTCAAAACCAAAGCCAGTGGCGTTAGGTCCTCTTCCGACGGCAACTAGCAGAATGTCGGCACTTACCTTCTCGCCGTTTTCAAGTTCTACCTCGACGGCCGAAGGTGTTTGGGTGACAGATTTGAACTTGTTGCCAAGCTTGGATTCAATTCCACGTTTGCGGTAGGCGCGATCAAGTGCCTTGCTAATCACCGGTTCCTCGTTTGGAACAAGTCGATCAAGTCCTTCGATGATTACCACCTCAGCGCCGAAGGAGCGCCAGATGGAGGCGAACTCAACACCGATAACGCCACCACCAAGAATTGCAACTTTGCCTGGTACCCAGTCCATCTGAAGTGCTTGGTCGCTAGTGATGACCCTGCCGCCAATCTCAATTCCTAGGGTCTTTGTCACAGATCCTGTCGCCAGAAGCAGGAACTTACCGGTGTAGTTATCCGCACCGACAGTGATTGTCTTTGGGCCAGTCATTCGACCCTCGCCAGTTACATAGGTGATTGGTTTGCCACCAACCAACCCCGTAAGGCCTTTATATAGTTTGTCGACAATCGAGTCTCGGTACTTGTTTACCAAAGTCATGTCAATGCCGTTGAGCGTTGCTTGCACACCGTAGTTAGCTGCGTCCCTTGCGGTATCGGCTACCTCAGCAGAGTGGAGAAGTGCTTTAGTTGGAATACAACCGCGGTGAAGACAGGTGCCGCCGAGTTTGTCTTTTTCAATCAGGGCAACCTTCATACCAAGCTGGGCAGCTCGAAGAGCGGCTGAGTATCCGCCAGAACCAGCCCCGAGGATTACCAAATCGAAATTGTGCTCTGCCATTTAGGCCCTATCTCGCTCAAACAACAGCAAAGTCTACTACTTGGCACCAGCGAGGTTTTTAGCCAATTGGACGAGTGTGCGGATCATCACGCCGGTCGCTCCCACGGGATAGACCGAGTATGGCGAGCCATCGTTGTTTGCCGCAGAGGCAATATCGAGATGGGCCCATGATGAATCTTTGGCAACGAACTCTTGAAGAAATAGCCCTCCGACGAGCATGCCGCCGGCACGATTTCCTATCTTGGCGTTAGTCATATCTGCCAGCTCGCTCGACAGTAGCTCCTTCAGCTCTTGAGCCAGCGGCATGTGCCAGACCAGCTCTCCAGTCTCCTGTGCGGCTGTCTGAACGGCGGCAATAACTGGCCCAAATCCCATCAATCCTGAGTGCCTCTTGCCAAGGGCAATGCTCGCAGCTCCAGTGAGCGTCGCTACATCAATAATGTGATCGGGTTTGAGTTCGCTTAGTAGCGATAACCCATCGGCCAAAACCAATCGACCCTCTGCATCGGTGTTGAGAACCTCAACGGTTTTCCCATTTCGCATCTTGAGAACATCGCCAGGCCTGGTAGCAGAGCCTGAGGGCATGTTCTCTGCAAGACATAAAACTGTAGTGACATTCACCTTCAGTCCAAGGCGAGCAATAGCCAGAGTTGCTGCTAGCACTGTTGCGGCACCGGCCATGTCATATTTCATGCCGACCATTCCCTCTGGCGGCTTGAGTGAAAGTCCACCAGTGTCGAAAGTGATTCCCTTGCCGGCCAGTCCGATGTGCTTTCCGCCACCTTTGTATTCGATCTTTACCAGTCGAGGTGGTCTAACTGATCCTCTTCCAACACCGAGGATTCCACCGCAGTTCTCTTTTTCAAGTCTTTGTTCATCCCAGACTTCAATCGTGACGGGAAGGCCATCGGCGAATGCCTTCACCTTCTCGGCAACAATCTGCGGATAGAGGTCGTTAGCGGGCATGTTAATTATTTCTCGAGCCCGAATAACTTCTCGCGCTACCACCTCGGCGGGTGTGATTGAAGACTCCTGGTCGACAAGCAGTTGGACCTGCACGGTCTCATGTTTTAGATCAGATTTGTAAGAGGTCGGAGTCTTGATGGCTAGCAGAGCAGCTTCAGCGGCGGCTAGAACATGATCTGCCTTTCCACGCAAATCAATCACTAGCGGCGCAGCAGGGGATGCATTTCGAACGGCCGTGGCAACAAAATCCCTAAGCGGCTGCTCTCCGCCAATCAAGATGGCGACAGAGTGCCCGAGGGGAATTCGAGCAACGCTGCCCGACTTCGTCTCTGCCTTGAATAGACCCAGGTGTAATTCGGGAATCGTAAGTCCATGCTTGGCAATCGATTCACTATTTTCAAAGGGAATTGCCAGCTGGTGTGGTGTGGTTGGTAGTTGAGTAATGAGAGTAACTTCGTGCATAACTGACAAGTTTAGGTGGGTTAGTATCGGGCTATGAGCTCTATATATAGAGAGTATGCGCCGCAGGCCAAGGGGCTACCCATGGTTGCACTTCTGACGGGTTTCAGTGACTCCGGTGCTACGGTCCAGCAGCTCAGCGAGCACCTTTTTGCCAACCTAGAAAACGAAGTTGCCGTCAAGTTCGACAATGACGAATTGCTCGACTATCGGTCAAGGCGACCAATCCTTTACTTCGAGAAGGATCACATTGATAGCTACGAGCCTGCCAATCTAGCTATCTATTTGATGAAGGATGAGGCAGATCAGTCCTTCCTCTTGCTAGAGGGTTATGAACCCGACATGAAGTGGGAGAGCTTTGCCAATGCGGTTGTAGAGATAGCACAGAGGTATGAAATAAGTTCATTCACCTGGGTGCACGCGATTCCCTTCCCAATCCCTCACACTCGCGCAACCGGGGTAACGGTTAGCGGCAACCGGAAAGAGATGATTGACCGATTTTCAGAGTGGAAACCGCAAACTCAGGTTCCCGGAAACATCGTCCACCTTCTTGAGTATCGACTTATTCAATCGGGATTTAATGTCGCTGGCTTCGTACTGCTTGTTCCGCACTATCTGGCCGACAATGAAGTTCCCAAGTCTGCACTCAGTGGACTTGAACTAATTACTGCTGCTACCGGTCTGGTATTTCCATCGGATGAATTGCGAGAACGTGCCAATGCTTTTGAAAGCAAGGTAAACACACAGGTGCAGGACAACCCTGAGCTGAGCAAGCTAATTCAGACTCTTGAGCAGGGTTATGCCAATGGCGAAACCGCTCCGGCAAGAGCCCCTTTGGGAAGACCCTCTGGCCAGCCCCCTTCGGCCGATCAGATAGCCGATGAACTGGAAAAGTATCTTGCGACCCTTCGACGCAACACCGAGGGCGATAAGGAATAATTCAGCCCTTTTTGGCCTTTTGTCTAGGGAATGCCCACCTCAGGTGGCATAATTAGCGCTCTAAACCCTTTCAGGTCCTTTTTCAGGTACTTGACAAGGGTTTATATCCTGCCCGGAAGAGGACATCATCGCAGCCACCAAGACTAAACCTGCTGCTTCTAAGGCCAAGCTCAAGCCTGCCCAGAAGACTCAGGAAGTCAAGCCGCTAAAGAAGGTCGCAGAGAAGAAGCCTGCGCCTAAGTCCGCCCTACCTAAACCAAGTAAGGCTGTTGCCAAGGCGCCTGTGAAAAAAGCCCCGGTGAAGAAAACTGAGGCTAAGAAAGATGTCAAACCTTCCAAGATTTCGACAAGCAAGAAATTAAAGCCAGCTACCAAGGTAGCTCCTGCAAAAGCAAAGAAGGTTGATCCGAAAACAGCGAAGGCAAAAGTTCAGAAAAAGCCTGAGTCCAAGCCGCTGAAGAATAAGCCTTCAAAGGTAAGTGCCAAACCAGTCAAGGCCAAGCCAGCAAAGGTAGCCAAGGAAAAAGTTGGCGTCAAGAAAGCCATACCCGAAAAGCAGAAGAGCCTAAAAGAAAAAGCCAAGTCTGGAAAGCCTGGCGATCCAGAGTTAGAGATTGACGAAGAGGACATCGAAGAGGCTGATCTTGAGAGTGTTGAGGCAATTGTCGCCGAGGCTCAAGAGGCAGTTGATCTAACGGTTGAAGAAGATGACGAAGCAGATCGCAAGGTCCAGCTTCCATCAGATTTGATCGTTATCAGTGACGATGACGACGACATTCCAGTACAGAACCTAACAATCAGTGGAGCAACTGCTGATCCAGTTAAGGATTATCTAAAGCAAATTGGAAAAGTAGCACTGCTGAATGCTGAGCTGGAAGTAGAGCTAGCGAAGCGAATCGAGGCCGGACTTTTTGCAGAGGAGAAACTAGCTACCACCAAGAAGCTATCTCCATCAGAACGTCGCGACCTGAACTGGGTGGTAAAAGATGGCCAGCGAGCAAAGAGCCACCTTCTGGAAGCAAATCTCCGTCTTGTTGTCTCTCTTGCAAAGCGCTACACCGGTAGAGGTATGCAATTCCTTGACCTTATCCAAGAGGGAAACCTGGGCCTTATCCGCGCGGTAGAGAAGTTTGACTACACCAAGGGCTACAAGTTCTCTACCTACGCAACGTGGTGGATTCGCCAGGCCATTACTCGTGCCATGGCAGACCAGGCTCGAACGATTCGTATTCCAGTGCACATGGTCGAAGTCATCAACAAGCTGGCTCGTGTTCAGCGACAACTTCTGCAAGATCTAGGACGAGAACCGACTCCTGAGGAATTAGCAGCAGAACTAGACATGACTCCTGAGAAGGTTGTTGAAGTTCAGAAGTATGGCCGTGAACCAATTTCTCTTTCCACTCCGCTCGGTGAAGATGGGGACAGCGAGTTTGGTGATCTTATTGAAGATACCGAGGCTGTCGTTCCTGCAGACGCCGTCGGCTTCTCGATGCTTCAGCAGGAGCTTGAGCGCGTTTTAGACAGCCTGCACCCTCGCGAAGCTGGAGTTATTCGCTCTCGATTTGGATTGGGAGATGGCGTGCAAATGACGCTTGACCAAATTGGTGAAAAATTCGGCGTAACCAGGGAGCGAATCCGACAGATTGAGTCAAAGACAATGTCGAAACTTCGCCACCCGTCCCGCTCACAGCTATTGCGCGACTATCTGGATAACTAGATGAATTACGTCCTAGCCGTTTTGCTGGGAAAGACACTCCGAGGTCTTATCCGAAGGCTGAGGCCTGGGGGAGGGTCCGCTCTTCCTGGTTTGGTTGTTTCTAAAATATGGCCAAATTTCCTAGCCGACACTCTCTCAAAACTTTCTCAAGGCATAGTGATTGTTAGTGGCAGTGCAGGAAAGTCATCGACGACCAACCTTCTGTCTCAAATACTGCAAGCCCACGGTCTGAAAGTCTTCACCAATAACTCAACGGCCAACATTAAACAGGGACTACTCTCCGCAGTAATTTCCAACATGAGTTTGCGCGGCGGATTCAACTTTGACATTGCTGTCTTGGAGGTGGATGAAGGTCACATCCGGCCTCTGCTAGAGCTCAAGCCGAGATTAGCTGTTCTTACCAATGTCCTGAGTGATCAGCTGGACCGGTTCAATGACCCTTCCTTTGTAGTTGAGCGCTTGGCCGAGGTAGCAGCCACGGTTGAGATCGTTGTAATCAATGCCGATGACCCGAACCTCAATCAGTTGAAGTACTTGAAAGATCCAGCGGCGGTTGGAGCATCTGCTGCAATTCTCAGGTCGAAGTCTGCACCGCGCTATGCCTTCAACTTCGGTAAGTCTAGAGAATTCAAGACTGAGGCAACTGTCTTTGGCAAGGATAGTTTTGAGATACGACTCGGCTCGAGAAAACTACCAACTTCCTCCACCAGGCCTGAACACGCCATCAACGATGCTCTCGCAGTTGTCGCCGCTAGCAAAATAGTCAGCTTGGATTTTGAGAAAGTGGCAAAGGAACTGATTAGTTCCAACAGAGTCTTTGCTAGAAATGAAATGGTCACTATTCGTGATCAAAGAGTAAACCTTCGATTAGTTCAGAATCCAACGAGTTTTCAGTTGAACCTCGACGAGCTAAGTGGCGAAGAAAAGCCACTGATGCTGATGGCAGGGTCTGACATCCATGACCCAAGCTGGCTTTGGACTGTCAACTTCACCAAGCTACAGAAGGTTGATTTGGTTGCAGGCTCGAACGCCTATGACCTTGCCCTCCGTCTTTACTTCGCCGGTGTAGAGGTGAAGGAAATCGAAGTAGATCCGGCCCTGGCTGCGGATAAGTTTTTAGCGCTACCAGGTAAGAAGCACACCATTTTGTTTAGCGCAGACGCGATGCGCCGTACACGCAGACACCTGGGACTTGCCAAATGATTACCTACTTCACCTTCGAACCGGAATACTTCAACAACAATGGCGACCAGGGAAACATCGAGGTCTTGCTTCACTTTCTGAAGCGTTCTGGCCATAAGGTAAAGAGAGTTGATAGTCCCAAGGGTGCAGACTTTGTCTTGATTGGGGATGGCTCTTTGGCGGTCGTTGAACACTTTGCCAAGAAACTTGGCGCTCTTCGGAATGAGATAAAGAAGCGTTTCGACGCTGGTAAGCCGACGTTGGTTGTTGGTTCCTCATTCGAGTTCTTTGCCGAGCAACTTGGGCTGAGCAAAGAAAAGACTTCTAGAAAGAGCGGATTTGTTAGAACAGCTGAGGGGTATTTTGGCTATCGCAACAGCGACAGCAATCTTCCAGAGGTGGTTGTGAAAGGCTCCTTCATTGCCACCAAGCTGTTTGGTCCAGTCTTGGCGAAGAACCCACAGCTGCTAAAACTGCAAATGGATGCTTTGGGGGCGGAATTTGTGATTAGTGACGAGCTAGCGAGTTGGGTTGAAACTATTCGGCAGAAGAGCGATTGAGGGCATCGGTCTGATCGTGCCAGTTGATGCTTATTGGCTTGAGTTTTTCCTTGTTGAGATTCCCGTGGTGGCCACAGAAAGTTAGCTCACCTGACTCAAGCTGGACTCTGATAAAGGCTTGAGCACCGCACACGTCACAGCGGTCCGAGTTGGTCAGTTTTGGTAATGAGCTAGTTTCCATGTTGAGAATATAGCTTTTGATGCTGACAGGTTTGGCGTATTTCCCGCTGTTTCGCTAATCGCGAAGTGGCAAGGATGAATTGTCGGATAAATCCCTTAGTGTTTCGGCGTGGAAAGCTATTCGGCGAGGCACTTATCAGTTCTTGAGGGGCTGGAAGCTGTACGTAAACGTCCTGGAATGTACATCGGCTCTACGGATACTCGCGGTCTTATGCACTGCGTCTGGGAGATTATTGATAACTCAGTCGACGAGGCTCTTGCTGGCTTTGGCAACCACATTGAAGTGGAGCTGTTCGCCGATGGTTCAGTGCAGGTCAGTGATCACGGTCGAGGAGTCCCCGTTGACATTGAGCCAAAGACGGGACTGACAGGTGTCGAGGTTGTCTTCACAAAGCTTCACGCAGGTGGAAAATTCGGGGGAGGCTCCTACGGATCTTCTGGTGGTCTTCATGGTGTAGGTGCATCTGTAGTAAATGCGTTGAGTGCACGACTTGATGTCGAGGTAGACCGTGGTGGCAAGACGCATGCGATGTCTTTCAAGAAGGGCGAGCCGGGAGTTTTCGATGGCAAAGGCCCCGATGCGAAGTTCAAGCCCTTTGTCAAAAAGAGTGAGCTAAAAGTCGTTGGCAAAGTAGACAAGAAAAAGACCGGAACCCGAGTTAGGTTCTGGCCCGACAGGCAGATATTCGATTCGAAGGCCGAACTTTCGCTTCCAGATTTAGAAGCTCGTTTAAGGCAGACCGCGTTTCTAGTACCTGGTCTGACACTCTCAGCAAAGGATGCCAAGAGCAAAGAAATCAAATTTGCCTTTGCGGGTGGAATTGCCGAATTCGTCAGTTTTCTAGCCAAAGACGCCGAGCTAATACCTGTGAAACGCATCACAGCCATTGACACCTTCACTGAGACCGTCCCAGTCTTGAATGCAAAAACGGGTTCCATGGAATCAACCGAAGTTGAGAGAACTTGCAAGGTGGACATTGCCATGCGGTGGGGCCAGGGTTATGAGACAGACGTTAGAACATTTGTAAACATAATCTCTACATCCAAGGGTGGATCTCACCTCTCTGGCTTTGAGCAAGGAATCGTAAAGTCCTTTAAGGCTGCCATTGATGCCAATGCGAGAAAGTTCAAAGCCACTGGCCTCAAGATTGAAAAGGATGACATCCTCACGGGTCTGACGGCAGCTATTGCCGTGAGTTTCCCAGAGCCTCAATTTGAAGGTCAAACAAAAGAGACCCTTGGAACACCGGCGATCAAAGCAATCGTTTCCTCAGCGGTAAGCAAGTACCTTGACCAATTTTTAGCGGGCAAAATCAGGGGTACAAAGCAGGAGGCAGAGACTCTTCTGGAAAGAGTCGTCAGTGAGGCTAAAGCTCGAATAAGCGCCCGAGATGTGAAAGATACGCAGCGCAGAAAAAATGCTCTCGAAAGCTCCACACTCCCCGCAAAATTAGTTGACTGCAGAGCGTCAGCAACCGAGGGCTCTGAACTTTTTATCGTTGAGGGTGACAGTGCTCTGGGTACAGCAAAGCTTGCAAGGGATAGCGCATTTCAAGCCCTGCTCCCAATTCGAGGAAAGATTCTCAATGTTCAGAAAGCATCCATTTCCGACATGCTTTCAAACGCCGAGTGCGCATCAATACTTCAGGTAATTGGTGCGGGATCAGGAAGAACATTCGAGCTTGAGGCTGCTCGCTACGAAAAAATCATCCTGATGAGCGATGCCGATGTGGATGGCGCTCACATTAGAACTCTTCTTCTAACGCTGTTCTTCCGCTACATGCGACCCTTGGTTGAAGCGGGAAGGGTTTTCGCAGCCGTGCCTCCCTTGCACCGTGTCATCACTGGCACTGGCAAGAACAAGGAAACCATTTACACCTACAGCCAACAGGAGCTAGTTGAGCTACTAAAGAAGCTCGATAAGGCAGGGAAGTCTTATGAGATGCCCATCCAGCGTTATAAAGGATTGGGTGAAATGGATGCCGATCAGCTGGCCGAAACCACCATGAATCCGCAGCAGAGGACGCTACGTAGGATCAATGTCAAGGACGCAGCTTCCGCTGATGAAGTCTTTGAGCTTCTTATGGGCAATGAGGTATCTCCAAGAAGAGACTTTATTGTTGATTCGGCTGACGAATTTGATCGCGAAAGAATTGACGCCTAATAAGCGGCAGCAATAAAAGCTGAAGCTTTCTTTCCACTACCGTCACGCTTTGGTTCAACTGCCGGAGCCTTCAAGGGCTTTTCAGCTTCATCAAAGATAGTTGGCTCTGCCCCTGCGAAGACAGCGAAGTAGAGCTGGTCCTCATTCTTGAGGAATTTGTGACACCGAACACCCTTAGAGCCTCGTCCTTGTTTGGGATAGGTCTTTATTGGCGTGATTTTGACTGTACCTGGATCTGTTTTTCCTAAAGCTGAAGAGCTGTTCGCTGCGGTCACCAGGTGACCACCATCAACAACTTTTCCGAAGTAAATCGCCTTATCTTCAGTGTTGATGCCAGCCATTCCTGCAGCTGGAAGGCCCTGTGGCCGCACGGCTTCGGCAGCGAAGGTCAGGACATTTGCTGAAGAGGTGACAAACCCGACGGTGTCCTTGTCAGTGGTTTCGCAAACACCCACCAGCGAGTCATCACCCTTTAGGGCGATTAGTGTTACTTCGTGCTTGTCTGGTAGTGGACCAGAGATTCTCTTCACGACTCCAAATGCTGTGCCCAATGCAACGGTCTTTTCCTCTGACCATGGGATTATTCCCAGTGCCTTTGCCTTGCTACCTGCAAATTTTCCAGCTGCTATGGCTTTGCTCTCAGGAATGTCGCTCACGTGTACTTGGACAGCTTTTCCGTCGGCAAGGACTATTCCAATATCGGACCGCAAACTGGTTGCAATTGAAAGACCTATTCCACCCTTTTCCGAACGAGAAATAAGGCCGGTGGGGGAGAGAGTGACAACCGTCGGCTCATCAGCAAGTTCCTTGACCTGCGCTGGAAGCTTGCGAAGCTCCATGCCGGAGGCGTCGATTAGCTCAGTTCTACGATCGTTTGCGTGTAACTTTCGAACTTCAGCCAGCTCTTTTGAGATGGTTTTCTTCAGTATTTTTTCATCGCTAAGAATGCTCTTGAGCTCTTCAATTTCTCGCTTGAGCTGCTCTGCCTCCGACTCAAGTTCCAGGATGCTTAGTTTCGTTAGCCGGCGCAGCTTTAGTTCGAGGATGTATTCGGACTGCAGATCGCTTAGGTCGAAAACCTTGATTAGGCGCTTTTTTGCTTCCTCTGCAGTCTCGGAGCTGCGAATAACCTCAATAATCTCGTCTATGTTTAGAACCGCTAGCTGCAGACCGTCGATCAGGTGAAGTCTTGCCTGACGTTTCTCGAGGCGATTCTTCGATCGCCTGGTTGTCACTTCAAGACGGTGTTCGAGATAAAGCTTGAGCAGGTCAAGTAGACCAAGCTGCTGTGGTCGTCCTTTGACCAGTGCAACATTATTGATACCAAAGCTTTCCTCAAGCGGAGTCAGACGGTAGAGGGCTTCGATCACTGAATCGGGGTCCACACCGCTTTTTAACTCCACGACGAGCTTCAGACCATTTTCGCGATCTGTCAGGTCAACGACGTTGTGGATTCCCTGGAGCTTCTTGCTGTTTACTCCATCGCGGATCTTTTCAATTACCCTTTCAGGACCAACCGAAAGTGGTAGCTCTGTAATCACAAGACCCGTTCTTCTTGGGGCCACTGACTCGATGCTTACCTTGGCTCGCATCTTGAATGAACCTTTACCTGTTTCATAGGCTTCGCTGATTCCATCGCCAACCAAAATCACTCCACCGCTTGGTAGGTCTGGACCAGGAATAAACTCCATGATTTGTTCAAGTGAAGTTTTGGGCTTTTGCAAAAGTAACTGGAGGGCATCAATTACCTCGCCAAGATTGTGGGGAGGCATGTTTGTGGCCATACCGACCGCAATTCCGCTTGCTCCATTGACAAGAAGATTTGGAAATGCTGCGGGAAGGACCTCAGGCTCATTTAGTTGCGCATCGTAGTTGGGTACAAAATCAACCGTGTCTTCGTCTAAAGACTCATTCAAAGAGATAGAAGCCTGTGTCAACCTCACCTCGGTGTAGCGAGCGGCGGCGGGCCCATCGTCCAAAGATCCGAAATTGCCGTGACCATCAATCAGGGGTAGTCGCAGGCTAAAGGCCTGTGCCATGCGAACCAGAGCGTCATAGATTGCTCCGTCGCCATGGGGGTGCAGCTTGCCCATTACCTCACCTGTGACACGAGCTGATTTCACGTGCCCACGATCTGGTCTAAGCCCCATCTCGCCCATTTGGTAGATGATTCGCCGCTGTACAGGCTTTAGACCGTCTCGGACGTCCGGAAGGGCTCGCGAGTAGATGACTGAATAGGAGTACTCCAGAAAGGACTGGCGCATCTCTTGGGCGACATCGACGTCCAAAATGCGTTCTTGGTTTTTGGTCATATCTTTCAGCTGTGCGAAACTTGGCGGGTGTCTTTGACTTTACCCCGACCTCCAAAGGATTTAGGGGCTATTCGACACGTGTTCGCATCTGCGCTGGCCAGCGTCCAGGGACAAAGCAACCCGCTGGATCTAGCAAAGAAGAACAAGGTGATAGTTGTCCTGATTGATGGACTTGGGTCCGAGAATCTTCGAATGCGCGCAGGCCATGCGCCTTTCTTGAACGAGCATTTTCGAAAAGGAAAAAGCATCTCCGCCTCATTTCCGGCCACCACATCCGTAAACATCGGAAGCTTCGCCACCGGACTGATGCCTGGTCAGCACGGACTTATTGGCCATCAGGTCTGGGACAGATCAGAAAATGAACGTATCAACCTACTTGTCGGTTGGAATGAGCGCACCGACCCAGAGAAATGGCAACCTCACCGCCTCATTAGTGAGGACGCTTTTAGCAAGGGCATAACCTGCAACGTGATTGCTGCCGAAGAGTATCGCGCGACTGGATTTACCAAGGCAACTATGAGGCAGGCTACTTTTGTTCCGGCTGACTCAATTGATGATCGAATCTCGCAGGCGATTAGTATCGCTAACTCGAAAGAGCAATCAATCAGTTACGTCTATTTTCCTGAGCTTGACAAGTATGGCCACCAAAATGGTTGGACTTCGACGGGGTGGTCCGCAATTCTTGAGCAGATCGACTCAGGTCTCAAGAGACTTGCTGCCCGCATGGGTGATGCCGGTCTTCTCATAACAGCTGACCATGGAATGGTTGAGACGAATAGAGATAAGCAACTTCGCCTAGAAGACAACCTAGAAGGTTTTAGCTTGGAGTTTTTTGGTGGTGACACCAGAACCAGCTACCTGTATTTTTCCGACCCCAGGGACTCAGCAGCTGCCATCGAGCGACTAGCAAAGCTCAGCTACGCCTTCGGAGCGCATACAACAGATGAACTGATTCAAGCCGGATGGTACGGAGAAATCGGGACACAGGCCCAAAATCGTCTACCGGAATTGGTTTTGCTGGCTAAGAGCAACTACACGCTTTATCACTCAGGTTTTTCGAAGCAGAGGGCCTTCGACATGCTCAGCCACCACGGGTCAATTTCAGATGCCGAACTAAAAGTCCCGCTTATCAGAGTCGGTTTCTGAGTTAGAGGCACCAAGAACAATTTCATCCCAGCTTGGAAGGGATGTTCTGCCCTTGGCTGGTGATGGCCTGACCGTTTCTTCTTGCAGTTGTCTTCTCGCCCTCAGTTCTTCAACTAGATCTAGAACTGATGCTGTTTGCTCAACTTGCTCGTATCTTTCTTCAGAGTAAACGGGGGCAGGCTCACTAACAGCTGGGAGCGTTGCTGTGACTAAATCTCTCTGTGAGTGAAGAAGAGTGAGGTTCGTCGCAGTGTTGTCTAGAGGCTCGAGAGTGCGGTTTCGAGGATCAAATCGGAATTGCATCGTCGTGTCTGAAATGACCTCTAGTTGCCACTGCTCGTTTGTTCGGTAAACCCGCTTTGATGCTCCCGGGTGATCTCTATCGAGAATCTCACCAAAAGCGATCATGTGATTACCATCGGCCATTTGGACAGTCAGGGCTGCCTCCAGCATGAAACGTAATTCGTCAAGAATGGGTGCCGCAAATGGCTCAAGTGAGGTGCTGCTTACTCCAAGCTCTAGAGCCAGCGATTCAACGCTTTCTCCGGATCTGAGCCGAGACTGAATTTCTCTGGGGGAGATTTCTGCGCTCTGATTTCTCGCGGCGGGCCTTAGGGCCTGAGCCAGCTCCTCATCCAGGAGGGCCGTGTGTCTGAGGCCATCGGGAGATTCAAAGGTGAGCGTGTTGCCATCACGCGAGATGAATCTAAGTTCCATTTGAGCTCCTTGCTGGCATATTCCCACCCAAAGTGGCCCATTTCGGGCTTTTCGATAGGCGAGTTATGAACAGTTTTTCTTTCTGGCGAGCCTGATTTGCAAATTTTCCCTAGCCAAGGCATAGTTCTCGCGTAATTCTTGGGAGGTTCAATGGCGACTGATTACGACGCCCAGCGTAAGACTGACGACGAGACAGAGTCGCTTGAGGCAATTAAAGAACGTATTCCGGCTAAGCCAACTATCTCGGATGACGACACCGATGCAGTCGATTCCTTCACAATTCCAGATGTGGTGAATGAAGAACTTGAGGTTGTTGTTCTACCTCAGCAGGACAATGAGTTCACTTGCATCAGTTGCTTTTTAGTAAAGCCAAAAGCTCAGCTTGGCAAACGAAGCAAACTAGGTCCGGTTTGCAAGGAGTGCAACAGCTAATTCCTTAGGCCTTCTCGAGCTAATGATTAAGTACGGGGTTGGATCATTCGGATCTGTCAGCTCTATTTTTACTCCAGATTTAACATAGGCCCGTAGAATCATTCGAGCCCTTGCATCAGATTTCACTCCGAGCAAATCGCTCAGTTCCTTTTTTGAAAGCTCCTGGACATCACCCATTACGTCTAGAGGAACGTTGAATCGACCGGCACGCATTGTTTCCGCTACTTCAATAACTGGTGAGGTGAAGTAGGACAGCGCTAATAGAGCAAGCCCACCAAGGGCTGAAACTGCAATGCCGACCTCTAAACCAAAAGGCATGGCAGCTAGCAGGAGCATGGGAAACGACAGTGACAGAGCAAGCCAAATCCCAGCAGATGGGTAGAGGCGTTCCCGGAATCTCATCTAGATAGATTACGCTCGTGGGGTGAGCGTGGAAGTACTAATCGTCGCGGAAGATGGATTTCTTCCCACCTATGCCAACCCTGGTGATGCCGGGGCGGATCTAAAGTCGACGGAAGATGTTGTGATACCTGCTCGCGGAAGAGCGCTGGTAAAGACCGGAGTGCGAATAGCTTTGCCAAATGGTTTCGTTGCACTAGTACATCCCAGATCGGGACTTGCTGCCAAGAGTGGAATAACAGTGCTCAATACACCAGGCACCGTTGATGCTGGTTATCGTGGCGAAATAATGGTGACTCTGTACAACACTGCGGATGATGACTTTTCTGTGAGCAGGGGAGACAGGATTGCTCAACTTGTCATCCAGCAGGTTGAACACGCGAATTTCATCGCAGTCTCAGAACTACCCGATTCGGCGCGAGGAACTGGTGGCTTTGGTTCGAGCGGAAAGAATTAGTTTGGAAAAGGTTGCCCCGTTAGACCGAGACAAGTCTGGCCCCTTTGACGTCAGTGAAGTGGGTCTACTTACTCCGTATCTCGACTTCGGTTCTATTCGAATCGCTCCCAAGCCGGATATGCAGATTCGCGCGGATGTTGATGAGGCGAACAAGCGAATAGTTGCAATAACCGTAGAGGTAAACAAACATCGAATGCAGTTGCAGGCTTTTGCTGCAACTCGCTCAGAGGGATTATGGCTTTCGACCTTGGAGGCTCTATCTAAATCAGTTGCAGATCAAGGCGGCGAGAGTGCAAAGCGATCTGGCCCCCTAGGAATTGAGCTCTTTGCCCAGGTACCTAATCCAACGCGCAATAGTGTTTTTATCGGAGTGGATGGTCCCCGCTGGTTCCTTCGTGGAGTAATCACTGGTGATGACTTATCTGGAGCCAACTACCTGGAAATGATTTCGATTTTTCGTCAGACGGTTGTGAATCGAGGGGATGTCGCACTTCCACCGGGAGACCTTCTTCCACTGAAATTGCCGGTGGGCAATGAGTAACGAGGATGGCGTCGCAAAGCGACTGGGACTTAGCAAAAACGGTGACAGCTATCAGTTGGATGGCAAGTCTCTGTTATCTGGAATTGGTGGTGGACTTGGAATAGCCGAGGCAGTTCTACCCGCGACTACTTTCTCAATTGTGTTTGCCATTTTCAAAGAGGCCCTTCCAGCTGTCATTTCCGCCGCGTCACTCTCCTTGGTTTTTCTCTTAATCAGATTGATTCGACGACAGGGGATACAGCAGGCGGTAATCGGTGCTTTGGCTATTGGCCTTGCAGCGTTCCTCGCTCTAAGAGACGGCGGTCAAGCAGCCGACTACTTCATTCCAGGATTTATTACGAACATTGCTTACGGAAGTGTTCTGCTAATTTCGGTACTTATCGGTAGGCCACTGCTCGGATATGCCGCCCAGCTTCTTTTTGGACTTACCAACTGGCGTAAATCGCGAGAATACAAACGCCTGCGAATGATCACAATCATCTGGGTTGGCTTTTTTGGTCTTCGCCTGGTGGTGCAGGTACCGCTTTACCTAGCCAACATGGTTGAGCTGCTAGCTGCGTCTCGGGTGATTATGGGTGCTCCGGCCTACGCAGGTCTCCTAGCCCTCACCTGGATTTTGATGAAGCGCATAGCCGTTGACGAGAAGGGTAAATTAGAGGGTGAATCCAAGGAGCAATCAGATGGCAAGTAGTTTTGCGGCCGAGAGATACCTCGAGGTAAATGGCAAGAAGTACAAGTACTTCAGCATGCTTGAGCTTGACGCCAAAAAGCTTCCCTATTCACTCAAGATACTGCTAGAGAACATGCTTCGTACCGAGGACGGAGCCAATGTCACTTCGGATCACGTCAAAGCCTTGGTCAATTGGAACCCCCAGGCTGAGCCTGACACTGAAATTCAGTTCACGCCGGCCAGAGTGATTATGCAGGACTTCACAGGTGTTCCCTGTGTTGTTGATCTTGCAACCATGCGGGAAGCGGTCGCTGAACTTGGGGGAGACCCCCAGAAGATTAACCCACTAGCGCCTGCTGAGCTAGTGATCGATCACTCGGTTGTTATTGATGTGGCTGGCACACCAGACGCCGCAGAGAGAAATGTCGAATACGAATACCAGCGCAATGGCGAGAGATACCAATTCCTGCGTTGGGGTCAGACTGCTTTCGACAACTTCAAGGTGGTTCCTCCTGGAACAGGAATCGTCCACCAGGTCAACATCGAGTATTTAGCACGGGTTGTCATGACTAAAGAAGTCAACGGCGAAACACTCGCTTATCCAGATAGCTGTGTTGGTACCGACTCGCACACCACCATGGTCAATGGCCTAGGTGTTCTTGGCTGGGGAGTTGGCGGTATTGAAGCAGAGGCAGCTATGCTCGGCCAACCCGTTTCAATGTTGATTCCTAAGGTTGTTGGTTTCAAACTAACTGGTGCAATCCCAACTGGTGCTACTGCCACCGATGTCGTGCTAACAATTACCGAGATGCTGAGAAAGCACGGGGTAGTAGGGAAGTTTGTTGAGTTTTATGGATCTGGAGTATCCAAGGTTCCGCTGGCAAACAGAGCAACCATAGGAAACATGTCGCCCGAGTTTGGCTCTACGGTTGCGATATTCCCGATTGATGAAGTAACTCTCGACTACCTAAGAACAACGGGAAGAACTGAAGATCAAATTGCTCTTGTTGAGGCTTATACAAAAGCCCAAGGTCTCTGGCACGATCCAAAAATTGAGCCTGTCTACTCTGAATATTTGGAGCTAGACCTCTCCACGGTTGTTCCATCGATTGCTGGTCCTAAGCGCCCACAAGACAGAATCCCACTTTCGACTAGCAAGACCGCGTTTTCGAAGGACGTTAAGAGTTACGCAACTAAAAGCTTTGAGCCTGTGTCCGTTTCTGGCAAAGACTTCAAGCTCGAACACGGAGCTGTCACAATCGCCTCTATCACCTCGTGCACCAACACCTCGAACCCTTCGGTCATGCTGGCTGCTGGCCTGCTCGCCAAGAAGGCTGTTGAGAAGGGACTTAGAGCAAAGCCCTGGGTCAAGACATCCCTGGCGCCGGGGTCGAAGGTGGTGACCGAGTATTACGAAAAGGCAGGTCTGACCCCATACCTAGACAAACTTGGCTTCAACCTGGTCGGTTACGGTTGCACAACCTGTATCGGAAACTCTGGCCCTCTTTCAGATGAAATCTCTTCGGCAATCAACGAAAACGAACTGGCTGTCTCCGCGGTTCTTTCAGGTAATAGAAACTTTGAGGGCCGGATTAACCCAGACGTGAAGATGAATTACCTAGCTTCACCACCTCTGGTCATCGCCTATTCACTTGCCGGCACCATGGACTTCGATTTTGAATCTGATGCTCTAGGTAAAGATGAAAGCGGGAAAGAGATTTTCCTAAAGGACATTTGGCCAACTCCAGAAGAAGTCCAGAAGACCATCGACTCTTCCATAACCAGCGAAATGTTTACCAAACAGTACGCATCCGTTTTTGAAGGAGACCACCGCTGGAAGTCAATTCCAACGCCTCAGGGTGCGGTATTCGAATGGGATGACGATTCGACCTACGTCCGAAAGGCTCCTTATTTTGAAGGGCTGTCGAAGACCCCGTCACCGGTTACTGATGTCACTGGTGCCAGAGTGCTAGTTAAGCTCGGCGATTCGGTAACCACTGACCACATCTCACCAGCAGGTTCCATCAAGGTCGATTCTCCAGCCGGAAAGTATCTGCAGGAGCGCGGTGTATCTAGGGTTGACTTCAACTCTTATGGATCAAGGCGTGGAAATCACGAAGTGATGATTCGAGGCACTTTCGCCAACATCCGATTAAGAAACCAACTGCTCAGTGATGTCGAGGGTCCTTACACCAGAGACTTCACGAAGTCGGGCTCAGACAAAGTCTTTATCTTCGACGCAGCAGAGAGTTATCGAAGCCAAGGGATTCCGCTGGTTGTTTTGGCGGGCAAGGAGTACGGAAGCGGATCATCAAGAGACTGGGCCGCAAAAGGTACATCACTGCTTGGTGTTCGAGTGGTTATAGCTGAAAGTTTTGAGCGCATCCACAGGAGCAATTTGATTGGTATGGGTGTTCTTCCTCTTCAGTATCCAGCCGGGCAGAGCGCAGAGACTCTAGGTCTTGATGGAACTGAGGTATTTGAATTCTCAGGAATTGTGAAACTCAATGAAGGTCATACTCCCAAGACGATCCGGGTAACTGCTAAGCCCAGCGAGCAGTCGCCGAGCGGAAAGCAGACAGTGGAATTTGACGCAGTTCTCAGAATTGATACTCCGGGCGAAGCAGATTACTACCGCAACGGCGGAATTCTTCAGTACGTGCTGCGTTCTCTAGTCAGCTAAGGACTTTAGAGCTGCAGCTAGGGGCGCTGCTAGCAGATCTATCTGCCATTCGCGAGCACCAAGCTCTCGGAGCTGATTGGTTATCTCTGGCTGTGGTTGGAAACATACTCGTCTAAGTGTGTCGGGGGAGAGAAGGATCTCTGGTGCGATGCCCAGCTCCTCCGCCTTCGCCGTAACGCTAGGTCTCAACACGGCAAGCCGTTGGTGAGCCTCTGGGAATCTTTTTTCCCAACTTCTATGGTTTGGCAGGTGATTTGGGTCAAGTGTCTGTTCGGAGATTTCGATAGAGGCTGATTCTTCAATCGCTGTCCACCAGTCATCGAGCAAGGAGCGAGAGGCCCTTCCTTGAAAGTTGCGATTTTTGGCAAGATCCCGCTTGGTCTGCGGTAGCTGATCGACCGCGGCCATTATTGAGCGATCAGGAATGAGTCTTCCTGGGGCTATGTCGCGTTCTCGAGCAATTTCATCTCGTTTTTTATAAAGACTTGCGGCAAGTTTTAGTTTTTTCTCATCTTTGATTTTCGAAATTCCCGGAAGATTTCGCCAGGCATCTTTGCTCTGTGGTTTTGGCTTAAAGGATAGAAGTCGATGCAGCTCTTGACTAAGCCAACTAGTTCTACCAAGCTCTTCGGCTTTTAGCTCCAGGGCTGCCTTCAGCTCATGAAGGACATCAACATCAAGTGCTGCATAGTTGAGCATTTCTGGAGTGAGCGGTCTGATTGACCAATCGGCAGCGCTGTGTTCCTTCTCCATTTCAAGGTCGAGGAGCTCCTGAGCTATTGAGCTAAGGCCGAACTTCTCTATTCCGCACATTCGCGCTGCTAGTTCAGTGTCATAGATTTCGGTTGGACTGAAGCCAAGTTCCCTTAGGCAGGGAAGATCCTGCGTTGCAGAGTGAAGTATCCAGGTCTTGTTATTGACAACTTCTGTTAGTTCTTTCAGGTCTTCGAAGGAAAATTTGGTTGGATCAAGAAGAAAAATTTCGTCAATGTTTGAGAACTGAACTAAATATGCTCGATTTGAGTACTTGAAACCACTAGCGCGCTCTGCGTCAAGCCCGATCACTGAGGATCTGCGAAGAACATCCACTGCTCTTGCTAGCGAAGAATTGTCGTTTACTAAAGAGACTCTTCTTCTTGGCTCGGTTAGTTTCAAGCCAATCTCGCAACGTCATTTTCAGTCGGGGGTAACCCTGAGATCATCGCAAGCAGGTCTATCCAACCTCGGAGGTGAGTCGTTAGGTCGAAATTCACGGGAGCCCAGGACGCGCGAATCTCAATCTCCGCATGTTGGCTTTGGTTGACCAGTGAGCCGTGCCCAGTAGAGATTACGGTGGTCGTAGTTCCTGCTTCGTGTGCAAACTGCGCTCCGTGCAGTGAAAGTGAATCCTTTAGCCACTCCCAGGGCAAGTTTGCAGAGTACTCGTCTTTTGCCAGTTCTAGCTCAACTGGGCTTTTGGCATATCCAATAATGCGGAATTCCGAGTGCCAACCTTCGGGGTGACTGGAATCTCTACAAAAAACAAGACGACTGGCACCGTGGTCTGATGAAAGATCGTGGCTTACCTCAATCGAGAGAGCTAAGGATTCCGGCGCTATTCCCTTTGGGCTTGGAATCTGGGTGATTACCATCTCCTCACGCGCGGTGATGTGTTGCAGGCCAAGCAGCATGCCTGCAAAGGGCTCTGAGATGCCTTTTAGGGAGAGTTCCACGCTAAGAAATTACCCGCCCCTTTGACTATCTAATCCTTGCCACGCCCAACCACTCGCGCAATCTGCAGCTCTGATAGCGAAAAACTGTCGACTGGCAGCAGATTTGAGAGACCGAGAAACTCGGTGATACCTTGCTGTGTCTTTGATGAGACAAAACAGGAGACACTCTCGTCTGCCAAGGACTTGAACCCGGTAGGACCAAACTCAGTGTGGATCTTTGTGAATCCCATGTCCTTTAGAGAATTAATGGCCTGGGCAAACGACTGGTTTGATAGAAAGATCACTCTCTGAAGGGATTCAGATAGACGTGGGTAGTTGCGCTTCGAATTTGTCAGAATCGCTAGCTCTGCCCGTGAGGGGTATTTATAGTTTTCAGCCTCAGCCGTAAGCCCACTGGTGAGGACAATTTCTGCCCTGCTGCGAAACCAGAGCAGAAGCTCCAAGTCTTTCTCATTTCCTATACCTTGAGAGTTTCCTAGCTTGGAGGTTGATTGCCCCATGTCATCTACCACCAGGGATGCTGTCACAGGCCCGGGGGAGAGAAATGAAAAATCAGTCTGCAATGAGCTCTTTAGTCTTTCGCTTTATTCGATAGAGCATTCCGCGCATGCCTCTGACTCGTAGAGGAGAAATCAGTTTTTCAAGACCGAGTTCTGAAGGAAAATCATCGGAAACCGAGAGAATCTCCGAGGCACTTCTGCCATTTAGTGCGGTGTTGAGTATCGATGCGAAGCCCCTGGTTGTGGGAGCTTCTTTCGGTGCCGAGAAATACAGCTGGACTTGTTCGCTGTTTCCTTCAACAGCGATAAAGACGGGAGCCTGACATTCCTCCACTCTTTCCATAAGGTGGGGGTTGTCACCAAAGCGCTGGGGTGGTTCAGGCAATGATTCAGAGAACTCCAGCAACAGCTCAAGCTTCTGTGAGTCTGGAGTGGACCTGAAGTCGTCGGCGACCTGATCGGCAGGAATCAAGCAAAGACTCCAGGCTCTTCACCAACAGCTACAGGAACTCCGACTAGGTTGCCCCACTCTGTCCAACTTCCGTCGTAGTTACGAACGTCCTTGACTCCAAGTAGGTACTTGAGAGCAAACCAGGTAAGTGATGATCTTTCCCCGATTCGGCAGTAGGTCACAAAAGGCTTGTCAGGGTCGAATCCTGTTTCGTCGAAAAGAAGTTTTTCAAGCTCAGCCTTTGGTTTGAATGTGGAATCTTCCTGAACTAATTTGCCCCAAGGAACGTTTTTAGCGGATGGAATGTGGCCACCTCTGGCAGCGCCCTCGTTTGGATAATCGGGCATGTGCAGTCTTTCACCGGTGTATTCCTGGGGGGAGCGAATGTCAACCAAGGGGTTAGGCATGTGCTTGGCGATGTCATCACGGAAGGCTCTAATTGGTTTGTCATTTCTTTCAACAACTGGGTAATTACCCTCTGGTCGCGATGGAACTTCCTTAGTTAACTCTCTTCCCTCAGCGACCCACTTAAGTCTTCCGCCATCAAGCAATCGCACGTCCTGGTGTCCAAACAGCTTGAACACCCAGAATGCGTAGGCTGCCCACCAGTTCGACTTATCGCCGTAGATGACGATTGTGTCTTCGCGGTTAATTCCCTTGGAACGCATCAGTTTGCTGAAACCTTCACCATTGAGATAGTCGCGTTTGACACGATCATTTAGGTCAGTGTGCCAATCAAGCTTGATGGCGGTGGGGATGTGGCCTGTGTCGTAGAGCAGGATGTCCTCGTTAGTTTCGACAACAACCACCTTTCCAAGGTTTTCCGTGAGCCAGTCACTGGTGACGAGGACCTCTGGGTTGGCGTATTCGTTTATCTTGGCAATCTGGCTCATTAGCTCTGACAATCTCCCTAAACTAGCGATTTGGTGGTGATCTAATTGATTGAACAACGTCCCGTGGAAGTGAATTCCCTTTGCGAGGTCGTGCCCGAGATCACCATCGGCAAGCTTATGTCACAGCTGGTGCCGCCTCCAGAGTTCACCTCTAGTCGATTCGACAACTACAGGCCTGACCCTGGTTTTCCCTCGCAGCTTCAAGCCCTCGAGGCATCGAAACAATTCGTAACTACAAGCAGAAGGCTGTTCAACAAAACTGAAGTGACTACCGGCGTTTATCTTGATGGTGGCTTTGGCGTTGGCAAAACCCACCTTCTCGCCTCAATGTGGCATGAGTACTCAGGCAAGAAAGTATTTGGAAGCTTTCTGGAATACACCTCGCTGATTGGCTATCTGGGATTTGCCGAAGCCGTAAAGGTGTTCTCTGACTACAGGCTCATTTGCATCGACGAATTTGAGTTAGATGATCCCGGAGACACCATGATGATGTCTCGATTTCTTAAAGAGTTAGCTGCAGTCGGAGTGAGATTTGCGGCCACTAGCAACACGCCTCCGAATGCCCTTGGACAGGGCAGGTTTGCCGCTGAAGATTTCAGGCGTGAGATTGTTGGCATTGCAGATCGTTTCACGATCATTTCCGTAGATGGCGAAGACTACCGCCATCGAGACATCGAAGCTCACTCGCGCAACTTGTCGGAGCGTGAACTTCTCGACTGGCTATCAATCCAAGAAGATGCCTATCTCGATAAGTTCTCGGATCTTCTTGAGCACCTTGGAAAGCTTCACCAGACAAAGTATCGACAGCTGATAGCCAACGTTGGATCTTTGGCTATCACCGATGTTTATCAATTAGTCGATCAGCTTGCCGGACTTCGGTTTGTCGTTTTTGTGGATCGACTATATGAGCAGCAGGTGCCTTTGCGAACATCAGGTGATTTAGCAATCACCGAAGTTTTCAGCAAGGAAATGTTGAATGGTGGTTTTCGCAAAAAGTATCTTCGAGCGGTCTCCAGGCTCGGAGCACTCTGTGAGCTTTACTGATTTGTCAGTTTTTTGTAGTAACGCGCCCTAACTTGCGATAGGTAAGCTCCGAATGCAAGTGAGGCTAGCGATCCAACAATTACCGCTAGCGTGGCCTCGGCCCTGATCTCAGGGATTGACTCAAAAGCGAGATTTGTCATCAACATAGAAACCGTAAATCCGATCCCAGCAAGTCCAGCTACCGCTGCGAAATCTGGAAGCTGCAGGGGTAGTCGAGCATCTTTCTGGGCAATGGCATTGGCAGCTATTGCAAAGAGCGTGATGCCGAGAATCTTTCCCAGTGGGAGGGCAAGTGCGATTCCTGCAAACACAGTTGAAACTTCTCCGGCAAACGTAGGCAAAGTTATTGCGACTGCGAAGAACGCAAACAGCGGAAGAGCCACCGTGTTCGTCCAGGGCTGGAGCTTTCCAACCAAGGAGTGAGCCTTCGTTGCAGGAATGATCAGACCAAGGGCAACCCCTGCGACCGTTGCATGCACGCCGCTCTGGTAGACGGCATACCAAGCCAAAAGGAAGCTCAGAACCCGAATGGTAGCAATCGGCAGTCGGGGGAATCTCTCAGCAATTGCATGTGCTGCGAGTATCAAGGCCGCAGCGAACAGCCACTCGATGGCAAGTGAATCTGTGTAGAAAATGGCGATGATGCTAATTGCGACAAGATCATCGAAGATAGCGAGCGCTAGAAGAAATACCCTGGCGGACTTTGGTAGACCCTTACCGAAAATTGCTAAAACACCTAGCGCGAAGGCTATGTCAGTGGCAGTCGGTATTGGCCAACCAACCATGTAGGGCGTTCCCCAGTTGAACGCCGTGTAAATCAGCGCTGGTACAACAATCCCGCCAACACCGGCCACAACAGGTACTAGGGCCGTTGAAAATCTAGAGAGGACACCAATACTCAACTCGTACTTCAGTTCAAGTCCGGCAACGAGAAAAAATGTCGCAAGAACAAGGTCGGAAACCCAGTGTTCAACAGTCAGTTTTAGGTCGAGGGGCTCAATTGCCAGATAGGTGAACTTTAAATCAAGCAGTGACTGCCCAAATGGACCGTTCGCAAGAACCAACCCCAGGGCCGCAGCACCGAGAAGCAATAGTGCCGCTGACTTGTCGCTCTTCATACCCCCACTTTACCTTTCGATGTAACACAGAATTTACAAACCCTGTACTGGGGTGAAACATAACCGCGCCACATTAGTGCAACCGGCTTCGCGGCCTTATCGAAAGGACACTTATGTTGGATACAGGATCACTGGCTTGGGCTGTAATGGCAACGGCCTTAGTTCTACTGATGACTCCCGGTCTCGCCTTCTTCTATGGTGGCTTGGTCAAGGCTAAAAGCGTTGTCAGCATGATGATGATGAGTTTCGGCTCACTTGCCCTCATTGGCGTGCTGTGGATTCTCTACGGTTTCAGCATGTCTGCAGTCTCGGCCGCAACGGATTTTGCTGGAAACCCGCTCGCTACGTTTGCACTTGAAGGACTGGATAACGACGGTCTTATTGGTGCGGCTTACGGATCTACGTTTGCGATCATCACAGTTGCACTGATTTCAGGATCAATTGCCGACCGCGCAAAGTTTGGTCCTTGGCTTGTCTTCGCTGGCGTCTGGTCAACCCTGGTTTATTTCCCCGTCGCCTCTTGGGTTTGGGGCGGTGGATGGATTATGGAGTTGGGAACATGGCTGAACGCACCATCGGTCATTGATTACGCCGGTGGAACAGCGGTCCACATCAATGCCGGTGCTGCCGCGCTTGCGCTTGCGATAGTGCTTGGCAAGAGGTTCGGTTTCGCTAAGGGAATCATGCAGCCACACAACGTTCCACTGGTTTTACTCGGTGCTGCAATTCTTTGGTTCGGTTGGTTTGGCTTCAATGTCGGAGCAGAGTTCCTGAATGGTCTTGAGAACGCCGGACTAATAACAGTCAACACGATTGGTGCTACCGCAGCGGCAGTTTTGGGCTGGTTGGTAGTTGAGAAGATCAAGGAGGGCAAGGCAACATCAATTGGCGCTGCCTCGGGAGCCATAGCTGGTCTTGTAGCCATCACACCTGCTTGCGCAAACGTAACTCCTTTCTGGGCACTAGTTCTTGGAGTGATTGCAGGTGTTGCTTCAGCGCTGGCAATCGAGTTGAAATTCAAGCTCGGATATGACGACTCACTAGATGTAGTTGGTATCCACTTGGTCGCAGGTCTCATTGGAACTCTTTACCTAGGATTCTTTGCTATCGACACCGGGCTGTTCACCGGTGGCGATGCAGGACAGCTTCTAGTACAAACCATTGCTGGATTTGGTGTTCTCATCTACAGCTTTGTCCTAGCACTGGTAATCGGCTTCGCCATTGATAAGACAATGGGCTTCAGGGTGAAGAGCGAGGATGAGATTGCGGGTGTTGATCTAATTGTTCATGGGGAAGCTGCCTACAGCTTCGGCCAGGACGAAAAGGCCAAGGCCTAGTTAGAACTCAGGGGAGGGAGGAAAGGCCTCCCTCCCTTTTCTATTGGAGTAGGGAGTTTTGTGGCATAATCTCCTTGTTCCTAGGAACATGCGGATGTAGCGCAGTTGGTAGCGCA
>CAZMOF010000011.1:0-26312 GCA_964567905.1 uncultured Aquiluna sp.
CTCTTCCGCTGGAGGTATAGCCACGATCTTCATGCCAGTGCCTGGTCTCCTGAATAATGGTTCCCCCGTTTGCCAGAATGTGAGCTTGTCGCTGAATCTCATAGCGAACGGCGTTCTCAACACTGCGAATGGAGTTGACGTTCTTAGTTTCAGTTCTGGTGCCCAGTTTCTCCTGGCCCTTGGGGCGCAAGGAGACATTGGCATCACACCTGACATTGCCCCTTTCCATCTTGGCGTCGGAGACATTCATGCTCTTTACTATGTCCCTGATAGAGCGAACATAGGCTGCTGCAAGCTCAGGGGCTTTCGCTCCAGCACCAAAGATTGGTTTGGTGACAATTTCAACTAGTGGAACACCTGCGCGGTTGTAATCAACGAGCGAGAAATCTGCACCGTGGATTCGTCCGGTTGCCCCACCAACGTGAGTGAGCTTTCCGGCATCCTCTTCCATGTGTGCTCTTTCGATCTGAACCTCAAACTCCTGACCCTCTAGGTCAATTGAGATCTTGCCGCCGAAGGCGATCGGTTCGTCATACTGAGAAGTTTGAAAATTCTTTGCCAAATCGGGATAGAAATAGTTCTTCCTGGCAAATCGGCAAGTCTTGGCAATCTCACAACCCAGTGCCAAACCGATAGCAATCGAGGACTCAACGGCTTTCTTATTCACGCCAGGAAGAGCTCCGGGTAGCCCTATGCAAATAGGGCAGACATTGCTGTTTGGCTCTGAACCAAACTCGTTCTTGCAGCCGCAGAACATTTTGCTCTTGGTATTCAGCTCGACGTGAACCTCGAGGCCAATCACAACCTCAAACTGCTCGATGGCTTTTTCGTAAGGCATCAACTGATCTTTAGACATTGAGCGCCTCCAAATCGGGAGCCTTACTAATTAGATAGTCTCCCCACTGAGCTCTATAAAGATTTTCAATTAGTGCTGCGACCCGATAGGCCTTAGCATCCTGCATGGCTGGAGCAAGAATTTGAACACCGGAGGGAAGCCCGTCTTCTTTTGCCAGTCCATTTGGCACCGAAATACCAGGGATGCCAGCTAGGTTGGCCGGAATTGTTGCAATGTCATTTAGATACATCGCCAGTGGATCGTTGACTTTCTCGCCGATTTTGAAGGCAGTAGTTGGAGCAGTTGGTGTCAATAAGACATCGACCTTCGCAAACGCATTGGCCAGATCCTGCTGAATAAGGGTTCTCACCTTTTGAGCTGAGCCGTAGTAGGCGTCATAGTATCCGGAGGACAGAGCGTAGGTGCCAAGGATTATTCTTCGCTTAACCTCAGGGCCAAAGCCAACCTCACGAGTTGCTGCCATAACCCGTTCGATTGTTGGATTACCCTCCGGCACAACCCTCATACCAAATCGAACAGAGTCATACTTCGCAAGATTAGAGCTAGCCTCAGCTGGCAAAATCAAGTAGTAGGCAGCAACTGAGTACTCAAAGCTTGGGCAGTCAACTTCGACAACCTCAACTCCTTCAGCCACCAGCTTCGCAATCGTGTCATCGAAGAGCTCTTTGATTCCAGCCTGGAACCCATCTGAGCTGAGCTGCTTTACAACCCCGACTCGCAATCCCTTGAACTCTGCAGTTCTAACAGCCTCGGCCATGGATCCCAGCGAGTTAGGCAGGGAGGTTGCGTCCTTGGGGTCATGACCGGCAATCACATCCTGAAGCAGCGCTGCATCCAAAACAGTATTTGTCACTGGACCTATCTGGTCGAGTGATGAGGCAAGAGCAATCACGCCATAACGAGAAACCGCACCGTAGGTTGGCTTGGTTCCAACCGAGCCGGTGACAGCGGCTGGGAATCTGATTGAACCGCCGGTATCGCTTCCGATTGCCAGCGGCGCCAACTTTCCACTCACCGCAGATGAGGATCCGCCACCAGAGCCACCAGGAATCCTGCTTAGATCCCATGGATTTCTTGAAGGACCGTAGGCCGAGTATTCGGTTGAAGATCCCATCGCAAACTCGTCCATGTTGGTCTTACCTAGAATTGGGAGTCTGCCCTCGCGCAGTTTGGTGACAACCGTTGCGTCATACTGCGGAACCCAACCCTCAAGGATTTTAGAACCCGCGGTGGTTGGAGCATCTTTGGTTACCAAGACATCCTTAACCGCAATCGGAACTCCATGCAGTGGGGAAGCTATCTTGCCCTCTGCCAGCTCCTTGTCCGCAAGCTTGGCAGCAGCCAGAGCCTTTTCTCTATCAAGGTGAAGGTAGGAGAAAGTCTTGTGATTTAGCTTTTCGCTGCGATTGAAAAAAGCCTCAGTGACCTCAACTGAAGAAACCGATTTGCTTTTGATTAGCTCAGCTAACTCGGCCGCGCTCTTATGGATTAGCTCGCTCACTGCTACTCCTCGTCCAAGATTGCTGGGACTTTGAACCTGCCGTCTGCAGAATCTGGTGCAGCGCTGAGCGCTTCACTCTGAGTCAGCCCTGGAACAACAACGTCTTCGCGGAAGACATTGCTCATTGGAATCGGGTGCGAGGTTGGGACAACATCGCCAGCCACCGCCTTATTGACTGATGCAACAGAATCAACAATGACGCTTAGTTCTCCAGTGAGCTTCTGAACTTCCTCATCGGTGACCAGGATTCGGGCCAGAGAGGCAAGGTGTCGAACCAGGTCAGGAGTTATCTCAGACATAGTGGCCTTCGGAATTGGTTTCGAAAAGATAAGTCTAGTTTGAGCCGCCCAGGCGCGTCAGGAAGGTCTTTTCATCTATGACCTCTACCCCTAACTCCTCGGCTTTTTGCAGTTTGGAACCAGCGCCAGGGCCGGCCACAACGAAAGAAGTCTTCTTGGAGACGGAGGAGGCAGCCTTGCCCCCTTCAGCAATGATTCGGGCCTCGGCCTCGTCCCTGGAAAGACTCTCCAGAGACCCAGTCACCACAATTGTCATACCAGAAAAGACTCCGCTGCGAACCACTGACCCTGGGCCCAGATGTCCTTCGATCTTGACGCGCACCCCGGCTTTTTCCCAACGTCGAACGATTTCTTGATGCCACTGTTCAGACCACCAGTCAATGATTGAGCTTGCCAGCGTCGGCCCCACTCCCTCGACACTGGAGAGCTCCTGTTCTGTGGCACTGAAAATGTTTTTCAGCGAACCGAAGTAATCGCACAGGGCTCTGGCGGCAACGGGTCCAACATGTCTTATTGAAAGAGCGACCAGGATTCTCCAGAGGTCACGACTTTTGGCTTCCTCCAGATTGGCTAGAAGTTTGAGCGCGACCTCGGCTGGAGTTCCGTCCTTCTTTCTAAAGAAGTCAACCGACTTCTCTTTACCGCTCTCGTCCCTTTTGGGAAGTCCAGTGTCTGGATCTAAAACCAAAGACCTGATGGGAAGAAGTTTTTCCAAGGTGAGATCAAAAAGATCTGCCTCTGAAACAATCGGAGGCTTGGCAGGAACCAGCGGTTGAGTTAGGGCAGTTGCAGAGACATAGCCGAGAGCTTCAATATCTAAAACTCCCCGAGATCCGATGTAGGCGATTCTTTCTCTGAGTTGCGCTGGGCAGCTCTTGGCATTAGGACACCTGAGGTCGACATCCCCCTCTGCAGCAGGTGCTAGTAAACTTTCGCACTCTGGGCACTTCTTTGGCATTACAAACTTTTTTTCGCTGCCACTTCTTAGCTGCACAACCGGACCAAGGATTTCTGGAATAACATCTCCTGCTTTACGCAGCACAACTGTGTCCCCAATCAGGATTCCCTTGGACACGACCTGATCGGCGTTATGCAGGGTTGCAAATTCCACTTCGCTTCCTGCAACCTTCACTGGCTGCAAAACTGCAAAAGGTGTGGCGCGGCCGGTTCTACCGATTGACACTCTGATATCCATCAGCTTGGTGTTCACCTGCTCTGGCGGATATTTGAATGCGATAGCCCAGCGGGGTGCTCTGGAGGTAGTGCCGAGAGATCTCTGCCTAGCTAGATCATCGACCTTGATGACAACACCGTCTATCTCATGCTCAATGCTGTGACGCTGCTTTTCAAGGTTAGAAATGTATTTGTAGGCGGAGCTGGCATCTGCCACTACTTCATACCGATTAGTTGTCGGCAGTCCCCAGGACGCTAGAAGTTCATAGGCCTGGCTCTGCTGGGCTAGCTTTCCCTCCCAGGCACCAAAACCATGCACAAGCATTCGCAGGGGTCTGGATGCGGTTACCGCTGGGTCTTTTTGTCTAAGCGATCCGGAAGCTGAATTTCTTGGGTTAGCAAAGGGCTTGCCACCACTTGCAACTATTGAGGCATTGAGCTTGTCGAAATCGCTCAGCGCAAAAAAGACCTCGCCGCGAATCTCAATCACCGACGGATGATTCTTTCCCTTCAGCTTTTGCGGGATGGCCGAAATAGTTCTGATGTTTTCAGTAACATCCTCCCCAACTTCTCCGTCTCCTCGGGTCGCAGCTGACGTGAGAACACCATTTTTATATGTGAGAGAGACCGCTAAACCATCAATCTTTGGCTCGCATAGAAAAGGGCCTCCCCCAACCCGCTCGCTCCAGGCGTGAAATTCTTCCTCGCTGAATGCATTGTCAAGACTGAGCATTCGCTCAAGGTGCGGGTGAGGTAAAAACAGCGTGCTTGCTGAAGAACCGACTTTCTCAGCCGGTGAGTCGGTGAGGTATTCGGGGTGGAGCTGTTCTAGTTTTCTAAGCTCTCGTTCCAGCTCGTCATACTCTTTGTCTGAGACCAGTGATTCATCACGCTGGTAGTAGGCATCTTTGTAGCGCGCAATAAGCGTGCGAAGCTCTTCAATTCTCTCGGCGTCAGACATTCATTGCTGCTTTGGAGACAGTGCGGTCAATCGTGGTCTGTCCCAGCACTCTGGTTCCTTGATATAAAACGGCTGTCTGACCAGGGGCAACTCCGTAAAGTGGCTCGTCCAACCTGATCACTAACTCCTCCTCGATTACGCATGCTTTAGCGGGAACAGACTCGGCATGAGCACGAACCTGCACCTCGCATTCAAAAAAGTCATACAAGTTAGAAGGCTCTTTTCCGCACCACGAGTAGCGAGCGCCGAATAGCTCATCAATTGCCAGTGCATCCTCTGGACCAACCACTACCTCTTTACTAATTGGTCTTATCTCCAAGACGTACCTGGGTTTCCCATCCTTAGCCGGTCTTCCAAGCTTTAGGCCCTTCCGCTGGCCAATGGTGAAGCCAACGTGTCCGTCGTGCTCGCCGACTACCTCTCCACTTTGATCAATAATCTTTCCTGGTTCACTCTCTACAAACTCGCGAAGCCAATCTCGGGTGTCACCCTCTGGGATAAAGCAGATGTCATAGGAGTCAGGCTTATTGGCTACAGTCAACCCCCGCTCACTTGCTTCTTTCCTAACCAGATCCTTAGATGCTGTAGCACCGAGTGGAAAATAGGAGTGCTTTAGTTGTTCTTCGGTCAGGACACCTAGGACATAGCTCTGATCCTTTGCCATTGCTAGGGATCGGTGAAGTTCATGGTTGCCGTCCTGGTCTTTCACCACACTGGCATAGTGACCCGTGCAAAGCGCATCGAACCCTAGAGCGAGTGCCCTTTCTAAAAGCGCTGCGAACTTAATGCGCTCATTGCATCGCATGCAGGGATTAGGAGTTCTTCCAGCCTTGTATTCACTGACGAAGTCATCCACGACGTCTTGCTTGAAACGCTCGGAAAAATCCCAGACGTAGAAAGGGATTCCAAGTTTCTTTGCTGCCCGCTGAGCATCCATCGAATCCTCGATGGTGCAGCACCCGCGGGACCCAGTTCTAAGGGTGCCGGGCATTCGGGAAAGTGCCAGGTGGACACCGACCACTTCGTGACCTGCATCGACCGCTCTGGCGGCGGCTACGGCAGAGTCAACCCCGCCACTCATCGCCGCTAGTACTCGCATGCGATAAGTCTAAATTGGGCTACCCACTAAGACGAGAGGCCTGCTTGGCCTTGGGATAAGCCACTTTCAGTGCCTGCACAAAGCCCTTGGCGTCCTCCATGGTGGAGGTGTGACCAAGGCTGACTCTGAGGCACGAGGCAGCATCCTGAGGCGAATAGCCCATGGCCAAAAGCACATGCGATGGGCCGAGCACTCCTGCCTGACAGGCACTTCCGGCTGAAACGCTAACTCCCTGCTGATCGAGTAAAAACAGCAGTGAGTCGTTGTTTACCCCCGGGAACACAAAATGGGCATTGTGTGAAACTCTTCTCGCCTTGGCTGCGGTAACAACAACCTCTGGAATCTCAGCAACTACTTCTGCCTCTAGCCAGTTTCGAATTTCTCCAAGCCGCGACTGAGTTTTTTCGCGCTCGCCAACGCTCTCAGTGATCGCCGCCGCCATGGAAAGAGCCAGCGGATAATTCATCGTGCCTGATCTAAGTCCCCGCTCTTGTCCGCCACCGTGCAGGAGGCTAACTGGTTTTGCACTGCGCCTTACAACCAATGCCCCAACCCCGATTGGTGAACCAAACTTGTGACCAGAGATTGTCATGGCGGTTAAACCTGAATTTGAAAAACTGACGGGAACTCTGCCAATAGCAGCGACGGCGTCGGAGTGGACTGGTATCTGAAATCTATCCGCTAGCTCAGTCACCTTTTCTATGTCGGTTATTACTCCAGTTTCATTGTTGACCCACATCAAGCTAATGAGCGCTATCTCTTCGCCACGTTGGGCAATTAGATTCTCAAGAAAACTAAGCTCGAGCTCGCCCGCTGAGCTAACTGGAACCTCTACCAGCTCGGCGCCTTCGGCATCGATGAGCCATTGAATTGGATCAAGTAGCGCTTTGTGTTCGGTCGCAGCCGAGACAATTACTTTTCTTTGAGGGCTCTTTCTGCTCCACCAAAGTCCCTTTATTGCCTGGTTATTGGCTTCAGTTCCTCCCGATAGAAAAACAATCTCCGAGCGGTCTGCATCTAGTGCCAGGGCGACCCTGTCTCTTGCCTGCTCGAGCAGCTCTCTTGTTGCTTGCCCGTGGGTGTGAACAGAAGATGGATTGCCTAGCTCGGATAGAGCTGCAACCAGAGCATCTTTTGCTGACTGCCTGATGTCTGTGGTGGCTGCGTGATCGAGAAAAATTCTCATGATTTCCTAGAACATCATTGATGCCAGTCTTCGCCTGGCATCAAGTACAGCGGGGTCCGAGTCGCCCAAGAGGAAAAACAGCTGAATCAGACGAGCTCTAATCCGTTCGCGATCATCTCTGCGCTCTGCGAAGAGATCTAATAGGTGTGAGAAAGCAGCCGTTGGATTTCTAGATGCCAGCAGTTGATCTGCCCCAAGCATCAGCTGGTCAAGTTCATCCAAATTCTTGCCCTGCAGCCTGACCATAAGTTCCACCTGGGCAAGTCCGGCCTTGGCGTCATTGTCATTTGGATACTCAACGAGTATCTTCTGGAAAATCTCTTTGGCTTGATCGAGCTTGCCGTTTTCAATTGCTGCGATGGCAGCCTGGTGATCCTGACTAAGCGGTTTGACTTCTTGCTTTTTGCCCAGCTTTGCCTGCGCCGTGATGCCGTTTTGCTGAGCTAATTGCAGTACCTGAGACAGCACCTGCAGAAGCTGCTGCTGCTGAACAGGTCCTTGGAACAGTGGTGCCGGCTGACCGGCAAGGATTGCGAGCATGGCGGGAGCTGAGCTAACGCCAACTGCCTGCGCCAGCTGGGGTGATGAACTCAGGCTGACCTCGATACCGACAAACTTGCCCTCGCTGGCAGCAAGAATCTTTTCGAGCATGTTCTTTATCTCTTTGGAAGCCTGGGACTCGTCACTGATCAGCATCAGCACCGGCACTTTTTCACTCAGCGTCAGGTAGTCGCGCAGCGTGTTCTGATCAGCCGGCACCAACCAGGCTGAAACAACAACAGAACCCTCGTCACCGCCAAGTGACGAAAGGTCCATCGCACCGCCAAAGTTTTTCATTGTCCCAAGGCTATTGCAGTTAGAAGCTGCTGGGTTGCCCCCAGCAGGGTCACTCGGTTCTCGCTGCCAGCGGCGGGAACATGGAAAATAAGCATTGCTCCGTAGCGAGCTTCAATACCGGTTGCCGACCCTCCACTACCAAGTAAGACCGCTTCATCTCCCGAGATGGCAACGGCATCGCCCGGTCTTTTCGGAATGATTGTGTAGGTATCAATCATGTAAAGAGCAACCAGCGCGCCGCCATCAACTGTGGTTAGCATTACCGGTTCGTCGGTTGCCAAATCGTGAGCGAAATCAAGATTGGCGTTGGTGAGAGTCTCGGTGAGACTGCGCTGCACGGAAGAGACATCTTGGATGTAAGCATTCTCTGGATCCATCACCAATGACCAGGTTGAATCTGGTCCCTGGTTCAGCAGATCACCCACCGCCTCCACCAAGACATCCGGTGAAACCTTAAGGAACTTGTTGTCTGGCTTGAGCTGGTTAGCGCCAATTAGCTCAGATGCAACCTCCGGGAAAGAAATATCTGGAAGCAAATTCGCGTAGAGATAGAGGTTGTATTTCTCCCTAGCGCTTTCTTGCCTGAGTACCAGAAGCTGCAGATTCTCCTCGCCAGTTACCATCACTATGCTGCGCGGCCAGGTGTCGGTAGCTGGTGGCAGGAACAGCTGAATCGGTGATGCCTGAATCGGTTGCGGCAATCGCTCGGTTTCAGTGAATCGGCGGACTAGGTTGTAGTCAAAACGCCTTACCTGCAGTGCAGGACCTGACACTCTCACCTCAAGCGACTCTCGGTTTAGGGTCTCATCGGATTTTTCAATTACAGCGACAATCTCTTGCAAAATCTTTTCCGCCTGCTCCTTGGTGACAGCAGGTGTGAGAGTCTCGGGAGCGGCAATCGGTGATGGTGATAGCAGCGGATTCTCATACTCCGGCACGCAGCCACTCAAAAGAGAAACGCTTAGGAGAGTTGCCGCGAAACTTAGCGTCTGCGCTCTTCTTCCTCTGCGCGGGGCTCCCGCCTGGCTAACTGCTCTTCGAGGTGTCCTGCGACGTGGTGGTCTTGGTCCAATTCTTCTGCGGCGATATTTTCTTTGGTAAATAATTGCTTCAATTAGCGCCATGACAGCACCGATCACCAGCAGGGAAATACCAATCAGGGTTATAGGAGCGATTGTCACGGGTTGATCAGTTAGGTCCCAAACAATCGAAAGACTTCTGGGCGCTCCCTCAATTCCGTTAGATGCAATCAGCAGACCAGTTTCGCCATCGAGTGGAGGATTAATTGTGGCGCTACCCTCTCCCACCACTTCGACTCGCCACATATCCGAACCAGTCGGGTCTGCCAGAGCTCCCTGCTCTCCCCTTGGTATTTCTAAAATCTCTGCGCGCTGGTCACTGGCGTTAATTGTTAGGCGAAGTTCAACATAGGGGCTTTCGCCAAGCCAGCCAAGAATATCGCCATCTCTAGCCTGAGCAATAAGAACCTTTGGTCCTAGGGCTTCCACGCTGACGGGAGCCTGATAGGCACTGAGCAGGGAGCTGGGGAGGTAGAGGTAGGTGGTTGGTGCTTCAAGGTTTGCCACCGAAGTAATCCGATCCAGTGGCGCATTTTGCAGCTGGTTCCATAGGCCAAATGCCGCGCTGACCAGTCCCCCCACAAACAGGGTGAGGGCGATCCAAAAGCGCATGTGATTAGCTCCGAGTAGACTTGCTAGCTCGCAAAAGTTTACTCGCAGAGGTAGGGGCACTTGGCCGCAGATTCACGCTTCGAGCTGGTTCGACGCGGCTATGACCCCCAAGCGGTTGACCGAGAAATCAAGGTTTTAAACGCTGAAATTGTGAGATTGCAGGAAACCAGCACAGAACTGGCTGAACAGCTCAAAATCCTCAATCAACGCCTCGCTGAAGCCGAGCAGGAAATCGGTCTGAGAGCTCAGCCCTCCTACTCCGCCCTTGGGACAAAGGCAGCCAATCTTCTCTCTGGAGCTGAAGAGATGGCAATCAAACTGACTCAGGATGCCAAGAACCAGGCTGAAGAACTTATCTCTCGCACAGAATCTCAGCTGGCTGAGCGACTTTCTAATTTGGAACAAAGGTATGAAGAGCAGCTGGCCTCTGCTGAACGTCGCAGCTCCCGCAGGATTGCAGCAGCCAACCTAGAGGCTGAGCACATCCTCAAGCAGGCACAGGCCAAAGCGGATCAGCTCAGTCTTGAGGCGATTTCCGAAGCGGGTCGCATCAGAGGACAGGTCGCAACTGAAATCGCCTCGATGCGCACAACTGCCAGAAGAGAACTAGAGCAGCGCAAAACCGAACTCGAAGCTCAATATGCCTCCAAGAAATTTCTACTCTCGACCGAGCTACCGGTTGATCAAAGAGCCAAAGAGCAGGCACTAGCCGAGCTGGAAGCTCAGTTTGCTCAGCGTCGAAAAGATGCCGAGAACGAATATCTAGAAAAACATCAGGAAGCCGTTCGTCAGACTCAGCAGTATCTGGAATCGGCTCAAAATGACATTGCCGAGCTGAAGAACGTCGCAGCCAAGCTGCGTTTAGAGGTTCAGACTCTAGAAATGGAAACCTCTAAGACTCAAGCACGCATGCTACAAGATGCCAGAGACCGAGCCGAGGCGCTGGTTCACTCCGCAGAGCTAGAAGCAGTTGCAATAAGTTCGGCTGCTCAGGAAGAGGCGAGCAAACTTGTTAGAAATGCCAAGGCCGAGCTGGCGGGACTTGAAAATGCGGTGCAGTCAAGTCGCACATACCTGAAAAACCTTGGCAGAGTTATATCTGAAGTTAAGGACCTGGAGGACTAGTTGGAAAGAGCCAGAATCATCAATGCCTTCCAGATTGGATTTCTGGGAGGCCTTGGTGTTCTCGCCGCAATCTTTCTGGGCGCAGCTATTGGGCAACTTGCCACAATCCTCACCTACGTGGGCCTTGCCGCCTTCATTGCTTTAGGCATGGATCCACTTGTCAGGATGATGATCAAAGCCAGACTTCCCAGACCGCTTGCTGTAATCATCGCAATCGTTGGTTTCCTCTCAATTGTTGCCCTTTTACTCTGGGCAATCCTCCCTACCGCTGTCTCCGAAGCTGGAAGACTAGTGAGCCGCATACCGGTAATCATTGAGAACATTGTCGATAACCGACTAATTGCCACCTACGACCAGCAGCTGGATGGTGCGATTAGTAGTGCAGCAGAGAATGCCATTAACTTCATCAGTGACTCCAGCAACTGGCCCACACTGCTCGGTGGTGTTTTCCAAATCGGCGCTGGAGTGCTCAGCGGTGTAGTTGGTTTTGTAATTGTTGTGATTCTCAGTATCTACTTCATGGTGTCCCTTGAGTCACTGAAGGACTACCTGGGACTATTGGTTGCCAAGAGCAAGCGTGAGAGCTTTAGAAAACTGACGGATCAAATTGCCCTCTCGGTCGGCCGCTGGGTGATGGGACAAACATCAATTGCTCTTTTGCACTCGATTTTAATTTTCTCTCTACTAACCATTCTTGGCTCACCCTTTGCCCTTCTTCTGAGCCTTACCGCATTCTTGCTGGCGCTAATTCCGCTGGTTGGACCAGCAAGCGCAGGTGTGCTGGTGGTTGGAGTCACCTATCTTTCGGGAGCTCCGTTTGCCCTAGTGGTTGCCATCTACTACCTGATTTATCTTCAGATTGAGGCATACCTGATTGGTCCAAGAGTGATGCAGAAAGCCGTTTCGGTTCCAGCTGCGGTGGTTGTGATTGCGGCGCTGATTGGCGGAACGCTGCTCGGTGTAATTGGTGCTCTGGTAGCAATTCCAATTGCCGCAGGAATTCTTTTGATTGTGCGCGAAGTCTGGATGCCCAGACAGCAGGCTCGCTAGTAGCTAGTTGGCAGTGGGCTTGAGCCTGGAGCTACTTCCTCCGCAATAGCATTCAGCACTCGCCTGGTGGCACTCTCCCCCACCCACAAATGTTTCTCGCCATCGAACTCAAGAAGTTTCGCCCTAGGCAGGACGCTGAACTTCTCTCTGGCCTGCTCGGGGTTTAGAAACTCATCATGCTCAGGTATCAGGGCAACCAGCGGAATCGGAAGATTCTCCCAGCGCTTTAGATCCTCCTGCGTTGCTCTTCTAAGCGGAGGGGAGAGAAGAATGGCCCCTGCGATGTTCAGATCTGGTCCGTACTTGATGGCAAGTTCAGTACCAAAAGACCAGCCAACCAACCAGGGTTTTACCAGTCCCTCTTTCTTACAAAAATCAACAGCGGCAGCAACATCGAATCTTTCGCCAATGCCATCGGAGAATGAACCGCTGGAAGTTCCCCTCGGTGATTGAGTGCCACGGGTATTGAACCTAAGTACCGCCGCCGAGATCAGCTCAGGCAGTCGATTCGCCATCTTGCGAAGAAGGTGTGAGTCCATAAACCCACCGTGAGTGGGAAGAGGGTGCAGTGTGATCAAAGTTGCTTTTGCTGGTTTGTCTTTAGGTAGAGCTAGCTCACCAACCAGTACCTCACCATCTGAGGTGTGAAGTTCAATATCTTTTCGAATACTGGGTAGCTCTGTATTGGAAGTTATTTCAATCAAGGAAGCATTCCATCAAATATTTTCCAGCAGTGGTTATGGAAGTGTCTACGCGATTGCACACCTCGATGAGTGTCCCAAGCAACAGTGTGAACAACACCTGGGGTAATCAGAACTACGCAGACTGGACAGACCCAACTCTTTCCCTCTTCGGCATTGTTTCCAGTGGTCTGGGAAACTTCAAACTCAATGCCGCGCTTTACCTCGATGTGTGGAAGGGAGGTGCGAAGTCTCGTCAGGTCTAGCTCTTGATACTCACGCTTCACTGCTCCGCGGCGTCTTTTGCCTCTGGCCATTAGTACCAGTTGTGTTTGTCAGAGTGAACCAGCGCAGCGCAGGGAGATCCGTATCTGCCATCAATGTAACCAAGTCCCCATCTCACCTGTGTCTCGGGGTTGGTTCGCCAGTCAGCTCCCGCTGAAGCCATCTTGCTGGCAGGCAGTGACTGCGGAATTCCATAGGCTCCGGAGGAGCGGTTAGTTGCATTCCAGCGCCAGTTGCTCTCTCTTTCCCAAAGCTTGACTAAACACGAGTACTGGTTGAAGTCCCAGCCGCGCCTAGTGACCTCACCCAAAGCAAACTCTTTTACGCTGCCTGGCTCTGGATAGGAGGCAATTCGAACTGTCACACCTCTGGCGGCTTGACCGGTGAGAACTTCGAAGTCTCCCCTGGCATAACCATCGCCATCAGCCGCCTTGATGGTTAGGGACTGATAGTCACCATCTATTTCAGGAAAAACCTGCATGGTGTTGGCACTGGCCATTGTTCCGGAGTAGGGATCGATGACGGTCACCATGGTGAGGGCGGATGCAAAAAAGTAGCCCAGGACGGCTAGATGGCGCCTTGGGCGATTTGATTGCACTGCGTGTCTTCCCACAGTCCTCCTGCTAGGAACACTTAAGCCTAATAAGGCTCGGTTTTTATGGCAATTAACCCAGTATTCGCTGGGTATTTAGGGCAGTGACCACCTGGGCCAAAAACTCATTGACCTCCAGCTTGTTGGGTCCGCCCTTGGCTCTGCCAAGTTCCCAGGTTCTAATCTTCATCGGCTCTGGGGCAAGCAATACGCCCTCCTGAATTCGAATCTGATCGAGCAGTTGATTCAGCTGCTTGGGACGATAGCCGCTTCTTGAAGGAGTGAATCTTTGCTCATCCTCCTTGGCTAGCACCTCTCCAATTAGACCAATCAGTCTTCTGTTCTCACGTTTTAGTTCCAGCTTTCCAATTCGCTGAAGCCGCTGGGATATTTCCCGATTTTCAAAGTCATCCGCAATCTTTGCCAGAGCTGCGTCAACCTCATCAATGCGATAGCCGGCAGGAACTAAGTCAAACTTGGCAACGGCCAGCATGCTGGGAGTGACAATTCGGCTTTGGGGATTCTCATACTGTCTTCTGACCCGATCGAGAAGGGCATCCACGGCCTCCGGGTCATATCCCAGAAGCTTTCCGGAGACCTTGCTCAGGCTCATCAGAATGCCACTAGTGAAAGAAGATATGCGACGAAGCTCGAGGGAAGCATTGAATCAAGTCGATCCATAAACCCTCCGTGTCCAGGCAGGACATCGCCCATATCTTTAACGTTTAAATCTCTTTTTATTAGCGACTCAGATAGATCCCCCAGCACCGAGCTCAGCAGAATCGCTATTGCGAATAGTAAACCAAACCAAAGTGAAGAGGAAGTTAAGTACCCCGTGAGGAATCCCCCGGCTAGACCTCCAACCACCGAGGCCAGAAATCCCTCCCAGGTCTTCTTGGGCGAGATGGTTGGAATCAGTTTGGTTCTGCCGAAGAACCTGCCAACCAGATAGCCAAAGGAATCAATCATTACAACGGTGATGACCAGAGAAAATACCCAGGCGGTTCCATTTTCCTTCAGGATTAGCAGGACCGCGTAGCTAATCAGAAGCGGAACGTAGACCAGCTGAAAACCTATAGCACCAAAGTCCCTGAGCATTTGCTTCAAAGTCGAATACTGTTTGCCAACTGTGAGTTCAAAAATTCGAATAAGCACCAAAGCTGCTACGCATCCAAGGAGAGAAAACCACTGTCCCTGTCCGCCAAAGAAATAGGTGCTATAGACAATCGCTGGGGCTGCCAGCGGCGCAATCTTCGGGACCGTCCAACCGGAAAACCGAAGAACTCTGGTTAGTTCGCGAAGCGCCATGAACGATGCAAAGGCTGCCCAGGTTGTGAAGGCAAGCGGGTGCAGAAGCGAAACAAGAAAGACCCCGCCGAGGCTAAAGCCAACAATCAGCCTCGGGCCTAGTGTGCGGGTCTTTGAGCTGTCCAACTAAACCTCGAGAAGTTCGGCCTCTTTGTTTTTCAGCGCCTCATCAATCTTGTCAACGTGAGACTTGGTGATGGATTCAAGTTCCTTTTCGGCTCTTTCGATTTCATCCTCGCCAGCTGATCCGTCTTTTTTGAGCGCCTCTAAGTCTTCCTTTGCCTTGCGACGAATGTTTCTGACTGAAACTCTGCCGTGCTCTGCCTTGTCCCGGGTGAGCTTTACATACTCTTTTCTTCGCTCTTCGGTTAGTTCAGGTAGGTTGATTCGAATCACGTTTCCGTCACTGTTTGGCTGCGCACCTAGATTGGGCATCGCCAATAAAGCTTTTTCAATTGCGCTCATTGCACCTTTGTCATAGGGGCTAATCAAGATTGATCTGGCCTCAGGGTTTTGGATTCCGGCAAGTTGAGCCAACGGGGTTGGGGTTCCGTAGTAGTCAACGAGTAGCTTTTGGAACATCGCTGGGTTTGCCCTGCCGGTGCGGACAGATGCAAAGTCTTCCTTGGTTGCCTCTAGGGCCTTGTCCATTTTTTCTTTAGTCTCGGACAATATCTGAGAAATCATTACTTACTTCCTTGCGGCTATGGTTTGACGTAGGTTCCGACTTGCTTGCCAAGTAGTGCAGCAGCAACATCTTTCATGCCAAATACTCGCATCGGCATCTTGTTGTCCATGCAGAGCGAGAAAGCTGTGGCATCGACAACCCTTAGCCCCTGAACCAATGCTTCCTGGTAACTGATCTCAGTTAGCCTCGTTGCATTTGGATCGCGCTTTGGATCCGCAGAGTAAACGGCATCGACACCGTTTTTCGCCACGAGCACTTCGTCCGCATGAATTTCCAAAGCTCGCTGGGCGGCGACTGTGTCGGTTGAGAAGTAAGGAAGACCGGCTCCCGCTCCAAAAATCACAACCCTGCCTTTTTCCAGATGTCTGATTGCGCGAAGAGGAAGGTAAGGTTCTGCAACCTGTGCCATCGAGATTGCGGTCTGCACTCTCACCGATGCTCCGGCTTGTTCCATAAAGTCTTGAAGCGCTAGTGCGTTCATAACCGTTCCGAGCATTCCCATGTAGTCTGCTCGACCTCGATCCATTCCGCGGTTTGAAAGTTCCGCTCCGCGGAAGAAGTTGCCGCCACCGACAACAATTGCGATCTCAACATCTTTCGCGGCAGCCGCAATGTCTTTAGCAATCTCGGAGACTACGTCTGGGTTAACTCCCAGGGATCCCCCACCAAAGGATTCTCCGGAGAGTTTTAGTAATACCCTGCGCTTTTTCGCCACTTTTGAACCTCCAAGAGCCAATCCCGAGGTCAATCCTAGGGGGAAAGCTAAAGGGGCCCGGCTATGCGCCAGACCCCTTGAAAGCTTTGTTGACTAAGCCCCGACGCGGAAACGAACGAAGCTGGTGAGCTTTAGTCCTGCCTGCTCCGCGACCTTGCCTACCGAGAACTTGTTGTCCTTGGCAAAGTCCTGGTCAACCAGACAGTTCTCCTTGAAGAAGCCGTTTACGCGGCCCTCCACGATCTTTGGCAGTGCTGCCTCTGGCTTGCCTTCGTTGCGAGCGGTTTCGGTTGCAATCTCTCGCTCTTTGGCGACAACATCCGCAGGGATTTCGTCGCGAGTTAGATACTGCGGACTGAAAGCTGCGATGTGAACCGCGATGTCGTGGGCAGTGTCGGCATTAGCACCCTCATAACCAAGCAGCACACCAACCTGAGGAGGAAGGTCGCGGCTGGTCTTGTGAAGGTAAGCATCGACGGCAGGAGCTTCGATAACCGAAATCCTTCTCAGCTCTACCTTCTCGCCAAGAATTGCAGCCTGGTCGGTGATGGCATCTGCCACACTCTTTCCTCCGGTCGAGGAGGCAAGAGCAGTTGCAACATCCTTAGCACCGGAGGCAAATGCAGCATCTGCAATCTGCTCGGCAAGTGCAACGAAGTTCTCGGCCTTGGCCACGAAGTCTGTCTCGCACGCTAGCTCCAGGAGCATCGCCTTGCCGCCAGAAACACGCGCGACAACCAAACCGTTTGAAGTTGCGCGTCCCTCACGCTTAGAAACACCTTTGAGTCCTTTGAGACGAAGAATCTCAAAAGCTTTCTCAATATCTCCATTTGCCTCATCGAGAGCGGACTTGCAGTCCATCATTCCGGCGCCGCTTTTTTCGCGCAGGGCCTTCACATCACTTGCGGTGTAGTTAGCCATTATTCAGCCGCCTTCTCTTCACTCTTTGCGTTTTGTGTTTCACCCTCTAGCAATTCGCGCTCCCACTCAGCCAGTGGCTCAGCCTCTGCTCCGCCCTTGTTGTGGCGAGCAATCATGCCGTCGGCAGCTGCGTCAGCAATCACCTTGGTCAAAAGCTCAATTGAACGAATAGCGTCATCGTTTCCTGGAATACCAATAGTGACCTCATCTGGATCACAGTTGGTGTCGAGGATTGCAATCACTGGAATGCCCAGCTTGTTTGCTTCGGTGACTGCTAGGTGCTCCTTATTGGTGTCTACCACCCAGATCGCACTTGGTGTCTTGTGAACGTTTCTGATACCGCCAAGAGATTTTTCAAGCTTCTCTTTTTCTCTTTGCAGCATTAGCAATTCTTTTTTGGTGAGTCCAGACTTGGCTGGATCTTCGAAGTCGTAAGTCTCAAGTTCCTTCAGGCGCTGAATACGCTTGGCAACTGTTGAGAAGTTGGTGAGCAATCCACCCAGCCAGCGCTGGTTGATGTAGGGCTGACCGACGCGAAGAGCTTCGGTAGCAATAGGCTCCTGAGCCTGCTTCTTGGTTCCAACGAACATGATGGTTCCGCCGTTGGCAACAAGATCACGCACAAAGTTGTACGCCTTGTCGATGTAGTCGACCGATTGCTGCAGGTCGATGATGTAGATACCGGAGCGGTCGGTAAGAATATGCCGCTTCATTTTTGGATTCCATCTGCGAGTCTGGTGTCCGAAGTGGACACCTGCATCGAGCAGCTGGCGCATGGTAACGCTGGCCATAAGGCACTCCTTTGGACACAAAAGTGTCCACTCAGTTTCTGGTCAAAGCGGTTGCCCTGACCCCTGGCAAGACCTACCGATAGAACCCCCGTGAGGGACCGAGCTAGCGGGATTTGTTGGTCTTACGCGAATTCGCCTTCCTTTCGGAAGGCGTGTTATGAGCATACCAGCCAGGCTGGGGCTTATCCACCGCTTATTTTCTGGGCAGCCACTGGGCTAGGAGGGTTGCAATGGTTAGAAGATGCTAAAACTAATCTCTTTTCTGACTGTTCTATTTACCACCATCTCCCAGCCAGTTCGATCAAGCGAAATCTGGGCAACCCCAATACCTGACTTTAAAGAAAGGCACTTTCCAAACTTTGTTCTGCCTGCAAACAAGTGGGGTGCCGGACACCGAGGTATTGATTTGGTTGTCGAAAAAGACCAAGAGTTGACCTCACCATTTGAAGGTGAAGTGCATTTCGTTGGAAAAGTCGTAAATCGTCAAATCCTCACGTTGAAAAGCAGATCGGGACTTTTGGCAAGCTTTGAGCCGTTATGCAGTGAGCTCTCCAAAGGAGAGAGGGTGAAGATAAATCAACCGATTGGAAAACAGTGTGAAGGTGACAGTAGTTATGAGATTCACTGCAAAGATTGCGTTCACTTTTCAGTAAGGAGTGAGCACGGATATCTCAATCCGCTGCTCTTTGTTTCCGGAATTCTGCCTAGTGTGATTGTTTCCTAGGCTCTAGGGTGAGCCTGCTCAAAAGCATCCCTAAGTCTTTCAACGGAAACGTGGGTGTATATCTGCGTTGTGGCTAGCGAGGCATGGCCAAGAATTTCTTGAACCGCTCTTAGGTCTGCACCATGATCGAGAAGATGTGTGGCTGCAGAGTGCCGCAGTGTGTGAGGTCCGGCTGACCCTGTGGCCGTTTGCGCCAACTCCCCCGCCACGAGCGAATAGAGCTGCCGAACACCTACTCTTTTGCCTCTTGAAGTAAGCAGCAGTGAGTCTGGTGATGTCTCAATCGCATACTCTCCTCGACCAAGTCGAATCCACCTGTCAATCGCCTTTGCTGCAGCCTGGCCATAGGGAAGCATTCTTTGCTTGTTGCCTTTACCTGTCACCTTTAAGAGTCGGCGAGAAAAGTCAATATCTGAAATGTCTAAGCCCGCCAGTTCGCTAACTCGCATTCCAGTTGCATAAAGCAGCTCAAATGCACAGTGGTCGCGAAGTGCACCTGGGTTGTCATCCGTTGCTTTTTCACCTAGGCGTTCGAATACTTCTCCTAGAGATCGCTCACTCGCGACTTTTGGCAGCGTTCTGTCGAGCTTGGGAGCGCGAAGCCTGAGCCCTGGATCGCTATCTATTTCTCCACGCTGAAAAAGAAAAGCAGTAAATGCCTTCACGCTAGAAGTTTTCCTAGCAAGTGTGCTCTTGGTTGCCCCTGCCTCAGACTGTCTCCACATCCAATCTCGAAGCGCATCGAGATTGAGCGACTGCTTAGTGTCGGATAGGAATTCTAAAAAGTCGCCAAGGTCAGAGCGGTATGCCTTCAGCGTGTTCGAGCTCATCCCCCGCGCTTCAAGAGCCGATAGGAACAAAGACAGCGACTTCTCCACACAGCCAGATTAGGCTAGCGAGCCAGAATTCCCCGGACCTCGCGCAGGCTTACTCCTGACTCACGAGCTATCTCTTCGACGGTCTTGGCACCATTCAGTATGGCGTCGTCCACTCTTCGCTTAATCTGCGTTGGATGCAGGATGGGAGCCTGTCCGAGTGTGATTGGATCGGCGACTCCAGAGGAAATCAGATGGTTGCAACCAGCAGCGGGTCGAAAGCCCAAAGGACCTGAAACTGCAAATGTTCCGCGGCCAAGCTGACGCGAGTGGGCTGCGGTGTTCTTTGATCCTGAGCGAAATCCAGCTTCAACAACATATGTTGCAGTTGCCGACGCGGCAATCAGTCGATTTCTTTGCAGAAAGCGAAAACCAGTTGGTGCAGTTTGGCAAGCAACCTCGCTGAGCATCGCTCCGCCAGAGGTGACAATACGGTGAAACAAATCCCAATTGGATTGTGGATAAGCCCTGTCTAAACCTCCGGCCATGAAGGCTGCTGTTTTGATTCCCTCATTCAAGGCAGCCTGGTGCGCTGCTGAATCAATTCCCAGTGCGCCACCCGATATCACTGGACGATTGAGTTTCTTGACAAGTCTTTGGGCATTGGTGATTCCAACCGCTGAAGGTTTCCTGGTACCCACTATTGCGACGCACTCATCTTCCAAGAATCTGATATCGCCAGCAACCCAGAGCAGATATGGGTCATGCGGGTAAAGGTCCCTCAGTCGCTCAAAAAGCTTGGGAGCATCCTGAGCAAAAACCGGCCTCGCATTCCAGCGAATTGCTCTTTCGATTACTGCTATCTCATCTCGATGTGGAAGCCGAAGAGCTATTCGCTCAATCATTTTTGGAATTTCAGCGTGATATTCCGCCGAGACAAGTTCTGGCCATAGTTTCGCAGCACTTCCACTTTGATAGTCAGCGAGCGCCGAAATGCCCCGTTGCTCAAATATGAGTCTGGCCAGAGCATCCCCTGGCTCGTGAAGTAATGACCAGAGAATGGTTTGCTCTTGCTCGATTGTTGTCTGCATCGCTCTTCCTTTTTGGAAGATGATGCGGCTAATTCAGGAAAAGTTTTGTGGAATTAGAGAATCTGTGGATAACTAAGGCTTATCGCCAACGGCCAATTCTTCGGGAATCTCAATATCGCGCTTACCGATTTCCTCCAGGTTGACATCCTTAAAGGTCATCACCTTAACCTGCTTGACGAAGCGGTCGGTACGGTAAATATCCCAGACCCAAACGTCCTGCATGGTGATCTCGAAGTAGAAGTCCGTGGCAGTCTCGATTCGCTTCAGCTCAACCTCGTTGCATAGGTAGAAGCGTCGCTCGGTCTCAACCACATAGCGAAACATCTTGACCACGTCCCGGTATTCGCGATAGAGGGAAACCTCCGCATCGCGGTCGTAGTCTTCGAATTCCTCATCCATGGCGGTCAGTCTAAACCCCTTGGACTGACAATATTTATGCCCTGTTAGGAGCCCTTGTTACACCTATGTGAACAGATTGAGAGGGAGCGAGTATCTGCTCTAGGCTTAGAGCGCAAGGTCAAGGAAATGTAGGTTTGTCCGTGTCATCTACCCCCAAAGTCACCATCAAGGTCGGATCAGTTGAAACTGAGCTAGCGGTTGTTAGCGCAACCGAGGGCCACAGCGGGATAGACATTTCCAACCTGATGACCACTACCGGGCTGGCTACATTCGACCAGGGTTTTGTAAACACCGCTTCCACCAAGAGCGCAATCACCTACATAGACGGCGAAAAGGGAATCCTTCGCTACCGGGGATATCCAATTGAGCAGCTTGCCGAAAAGAAGAGCTTTTTGGATGTGGCTTTCCTACTTATCTATGGTGAGCTGCCGACCAAAGACCAGCTAGCTGAGTTTGACGAGAAGATTCGTAGGCACACACTTCTTCATGAAGACCTAAAGGATTTCTTCCGAGCTTTCCCGCAATCAGCTCACCCAATGACAGTGATTTCAGCGGGTATCTCAGCGCTCTCAACCTTCTACCCAGACTCGCTAGATCCAAAGAATCAGGATCAGGTTGAGTTATCTAGTATTCGTCTTCTAGCTAAGGTTCCAGTCTTGGCCGCCTACGCCCACAAGACCTCCATTGGTCAGGCGCTGATGTATCCAGACAATTCGCTGAATATGGTTGAGAACTTCCTCAGAATGACATTTGGAAACATGGCTGAGCCATACATTCAGAATCCTGTGGTTACCAAGGCTCTGGACACTTTGCTTCTACTACATGCTGACCACGAGCAGAACTGCTCTACCTCGACAGTGAGACTGGTTGGTTCCTCGCAAGCCAACCTCTTCGCCTCGGTCTCTGCAGGTGTCAGTGCTCTGTTTGGACCACTTCACGGCGGCGCAAACGAGGCAGTGCTTGAAATGCTTCAGTTCATTCAGGATTCTGGCGAGGGTGTAAAGCAGTACGTTGAAAGAGTTAAGAAGAAAGAAGACGGCATCAAGCTGATGGGCTTTGGTCACCGTGTCTACAAGTCATTCGACCCAAGAGCAAAGATTGTCAAAGCCACCGCAGACAAGGTTCTCAAAGAGCTTGGCGTAAGCGATCCACTGCTTGACATTGCCAAAGAATTGGAAGCTGCCGCTTTGGCTGATGAGTACTTTGTTGAAAGAAAGCTCTACCCCAACGTTGATTTCTACACCGGTGTTATCTACAAGGCCATGGGATTCCCGCCAAAGATGTTCACACCACTATTTGCAATCGGAAGACTGCCGGGCTGGATAGCGCACTGGCGAGAGATGATGAAGGACTCACACACCCGGATTGGAAGACCCCAGCAGGTCTACACCGGGCCTATCGAGAGATCGGTTTAAAAAACCTAACGGTCGTATCGCCATATTCTTTTTCGGCATACTTTTCAAGCCCAGCTATTTCGAATTCCTCGCTGCGTGATGATCTTTCGACTACAACAGCAGACTCGCTAGAAACACATTTAGCTATTAGCTCCAGGACGCTTTTGAGTTTCTCGTTTGAATACTCATAGGGCGGGTCGATAAAAACTAGGTCATATCTTTCGGCATTGGACTTTAGAAAAACCAATGCATCGGCATGCCTCAGAGAAACCTCTGCGGCAACTCCCTGCTTGGATAAAGAGCCTTGAACTGATTCGGAGTTTTTCCTGCAGACCTCAAGCGCACTCTTGGACTTCTCAACCAAAGTGAGGCTAGTGGCCCCTCTCGACAGGGCCTCAAGCCCCAGAGCTCCCGTCCCCGCAAACAAATCGAGGACATTTGCTCCAGTGATTTGATCAAAGGACTCGAGCGAGGCAAACACGCTCTCTTTGACCCGGTCAGCCGTTGGTCGAGTGTCTTTGGCTCCCTGAGCTAGCCGTAAGGAGCCTGCAAGGCCTGAGATTATCCTGCTCACAAGGTGAGCCTAGCCACTGCCGATGCGGCAAACCTCCAAGATTGTTGTGTGCTGGAAAACGGAGAGAAATTAGCCCTGCTCGGGGAAAAAACTGCTCGTGCGTTTTCCAAGCAGCTTGGCATCAGCTACGTCGGTCAGTTACTGCAGCACTATCCGCGTCGCTACCTCAAGCGCGGTGAACTGAGCAAGATAGCTGACCTACCGGTTGGTGAAATCGCAACGGTAGTGGGTGAAATAGTTGCTGTATCCGCCCGCTATACCAAGGGGCGAGGTGGTCACATTCTCGAAGCGACGATTTCCGATGGCACCTCAAAAATGAGCCTTGCATTCTTTGGACAGGCCTGGCGCAAAGATGAACTGGTAAAGGGAAAGCGGGGTCTGTTCAGCGGAAAGGTCGGGATCTTTTCTGGAAAGCTACAGCTGACTCATCCTGATTATGAGCTTTTTGAAGACATAGACGAAAAAGATGCACTCGCCTGGGCTGAGCTACCAATTCCTGTTTATCCAGCAACTGCCACTCTGCCCAGTTGGCGAATTCACAAGGCCATCAATCAGGTTCTCGGCATCGCCAAGATCGACGAGGTTCTTCCGCCGGAGCTACTGGCAAAGGAAAAGGTAATTGGCCTAACGCAGGCAATCACAAAAATCCACCGACCGAGTAGTGAAAAGGATTTTCTGGATGCCAGAGCAAGCTTGAAGCTTCATGAAGCACTTATTCTGCAGGCAGGGCTTCTTCTGAGAAGACGCGGTTATGAGGAGCAGTCTGCTCCGAGCCTTAGTGATGCGACTTTGGCAATGGAATTTGATAAACACCTGGAGTTTGAATACACCGCCTCCCAGGCGCAGGTTCTGGCAGAAATTGAAAAAGATCTGCTGAGTGGAAGGCCAATGCACAGACTTCTGCAAGGAGAAGTTGGTTCCGGAAAGACTGTTATTGCCCTTCGCACAATCATGTTTGCAGCCGCTCAAAAACTTCAGTCTGTTTTACTTGCACCAACAGAAGTTCTTGCCGAGCAGCACTATGAATCCATCAAAAAAACCCTTGGCCCCGACCTCTCTGCCCGACTTGGACTAAGGCTTCTAACCGGCAGCATCAATCCGGGTGATAAGAAAAAAGTGATGTTGGATTTGGCTAGCGGGAAATGTCTTTTGGCCGTTGGGACACACGCCCTTTTTTCTGAGAAGGTTCAGTTTGCCGATCTTGCTCTAGTAGTGATTGATGAACAGCATCGCTTCGGTGTGATGCAACGCGAGGCAATCAGAGATAAGGGGAAAAAGGTTCCCCATCTTCTCACCATGACCGCTACCCCAATTCCAAGAACGATTGCCATAACCACCTTTGGTGACCTAGACGTTTCAACACTTCGGGAGCTGCCAGCAGGGAGAAGACAAATAGAAACCCACCGAGTTTCAATTTCTAATCCAGCTCTGGTTTCAAGAGTGTGGCAGCGGGTCGGAGAAGAGATTCAGCAAGGCAGGCAAGCCTTCGTGGTCTGCCCAAGAATCAGCGGCAAAGAGTATGAGGAAGAGTTGGAGCACTCCGCCGAGCTAGCTCCGGCTGCCGCAACCGAGGTATTCGAATCCCTGGCTCGCAACCCTGCTCTGGCAGCAGCTCGCATCGGTCTGATGCATGGCCGCTTGTCGACAGAGGAAAAGCAGGAAGTGATGCAGAAGTTTGCCTCACAGGAATTGGACTTGCTCGTGGCGACAACCGTTATCGAAGTTGGTGTGAATATCCCAAATGCGACTGTCATGGTGATTTTGGATGCGGATCGATTTGGCATTTCCCAGCTGCACCAGCTGCGTGGAAGAGTCGGGAGAGGATCCCACCCAGGTATCTGTCTTTTGGTTTCCGGCGGCGAGGAAGATTCTCTTTCCTCCCAGCGCCTCCAGGCACTGGTGGAAACAACAGACGGTTTCAAACTCAGCGAAATGGATCTGGAGCTCCGGGGCGAGGGTGATGTCCTGGGTGAGAGTCAATCCGGTAAGCGAAGCCAGCTCAGACTTCTCAAGGTAACTCGAGATGGTGAGCTAATTGAACACGCAAGGTCCGTAGCGGAAGAACTAGTAAAACATCCTCTACCTGAAGCCCTAAAGAGAGCGATTGAGCTTATGGAGCCAGAGGCAATCCAGGCTAGTTAGAAAAGACTCTCGCTAAGAATTCCGCTGAGCCAAGTTTTTCTATGAATCTCGCTTGGTCCATGCTTTTTCAGCGCTTCAATGTGAAAGGCAGAGCTGTAACCCTTGTTGGATTCAAATCCGTAGTGGGGGTAAGTCTCTGAGAGGTTCACCATGAGTTCATCTCTTTCAACTTTGGCGATGATTGATGCCGCGGCAACCGAAGCGCAATCACGATCAGCTTTTGTCTTGACCCTGACGTTTTCTAACTCCAGCCAGTTCTGGTTACCATCAAGGATTACTGTGTATTGGCTCAGACTGAGCTTTGCAAGACACTGCTGACCTGCTGTTCGAAGAGCGAAGATGATTCCGTGCTGGTCAATCAGCTCTGCATTCACCATGGACACGGCAAATCTTCCCCAAGCTTTAGCTTCGAGTGCCAATCCAGAGCGCTCTTTTTCACGAACCAGTTTGGAATCCTGCAGCCTTGCTGGCTGACCGGATAGTTGCTCATTAGTAACAGCAAAGGCTGCGACTGCAACGGGTCCAGCGAGTGAGCCCCGCCCAACTTCGTCCATGCCAATAACGACAGGGAACTTTTTCAGCAGCTCAGTTTCGAGCTCAAGGGTTGGGAACGTCACGGAAAGTTTCTGGATAGTTATCCAGCCAGGTCCAATTTTCAAATGGCCAGCTGATCACAAAGGCATTGCCAACCACAACTGAAACTGGAACAAAGCCCTTGGTGGGAAGGTCCTGGTGATATCTGGAGTCCGTGGAATTAGGTCGGTTGTCCCCCATCACCCAATAGTGACTCTCTGGAACCTCAACCGAAAACTCAATTTCTGATGGCAGGTTGTTCCCGATGTAAGGCTCGGTAATTGGAACACCGTTCACAGTTACTAAACCATCTGCATCACAGCAGACGACCTTGTCTCCGGGAAGACCAATCACTCGCTTCACCAGGTGCTCGGCAGAATCCGGTGCGGTAATGCCAAAGGTTCCAAGAATGAAATCACTAAGTTCCTGAATTGGCTCTTTGGGTGTTTCCGGAATTGAACCAAGCCATCCCCCTGGATCTCTAAACACCACAACGTCGCCGCGACTAATTGGTGTCAGCTCGGGAGCGGTGACATTAACGATTATCCGGTCATTAATCTGAAGTGTTTCGAGCATTGAACCCGAAGGGATAAAGAATGATCGAATAAGAAAAGCTTTGATGACGACCGATAAAACGAGCGCAGTTCCAACAATTACAACAAAATCTATCAGGAATGAAAGGAACCAGTTCTTCTTTAGGCGGCGGATGCTTCGTCGAAAGCTTGCCAAGAAGGATTGATTGCGGGGTCTTTCCCCGGACTGCGACATGCTGTCCAGTCTAAATTATGCTTCTTGGTTCTCGCGCTTTTCGCGGATCTTGGAGGCCTTGCCGCTTAGGTCAC
>CAZMOF010000012.1:0-24008 GCA_964567905.1 uncultured Aquiluna sp.
AGTCCAACCACGAGGCCTTGATGGTTGAGATTCGAGACAAAGCAATCAAAGCAATTAGAAACAGCTAGTTTCGATCCCAGAGAGGCCCAAGATGAGTAAAACCCTGACCAAGACTGACTTCAGAGTCAAAGATCTTTCGCTTGCCGAGTATGGCCGTCATCAGATTCGCCTAGCAGAGGCGGAGATGCCTGGCCTAATGGCACTGCGCGAGGAGTTCGGACCACACCAGCCGCTTCGAGGCGCTCGTATCGCCGGCTCTTTGCACATGACCATTCAGACAGCAGTCTTAATTGAGACTCTTGTTTCGCTCGGTGCAACCGTGAGATGGGCTAGCTGCAATATTTTCTCGACTCAAGATGAAGCCGCAGCCGCTGTAGTAGTTGGAGATGGCACTGTCGATTCGCCAAACGGAACTCCGGTGTTTGCCTGGAAGGGCGAGAGTTTGGAGGAGTACTGGTGGTGCACAGAGCGCATTTTCGACTTCTCTGATTCTGGTTTTGATGGCCCAAACATGATTCTTGATGATGGTGGCGATGCCACACTGCTCGTTCACAAGGGAGTTGAATTCGAGGCAGCTGGAAGTGTTCCAGCCGACTCTCCAAGTGATTCAGCGGAATACAAGGTGGTTTTGCAGCTACTTCGTTCAATTCAAGAAAGAGACAATTCCTACTTCACCAGAATTGCGAAAGACATCAAGGGTGTTTCAGAAGAAACTACAACTGGGGTTCACAGGCTTTACGACTTCTACAAAAACGGAAAACTTCTATTCCCTGCAATCAATGTCAACGATGCCGTTACTAAGAGCAAGTTTGACAACAAGTATGGAATTCGCCACTCACTGCCAGATGGAATCAATCGTGCGACCGACGTCCTAATCGGTGGCAAAGTTGCGTTCATTGCAGGTTACGGTGATGTCGGAAAGGGTTCTGCTGAGGCTCTTCGAGGTCAAGGTGCACGAGTCATCATCAGTGAGGTGGATCCAATTTGTGCTCTGCAAGCAGCAATGGATGGATACCAGGTCGCAAGACTCGAGAGCGTAATCGAACAGGTAGACATATTTGTAACCTCTACCGGAAACGAAAATATTATTCGTCCTGAGCACTTGTTGAAGATGAAGAACTTGGCGATTCTGGCCAACGTTGGACACTTTGACAACGAAATTGACATGGCCGGAATCGAAAAAATGCCTGGAATTGAAAAGGTAGAGATCAAGCCACAGGTTCACGAGTATCGACTACCGAATGGAAAGTCAGTCCTGATTCTCTCCGAGGGAAGGCTGATGAATCTGGGTAATGCAACAGGTCACCCAAGCTTTGTTATGTCGACATCGTTTTCGAACCAGGTTTTGGCGCAGATCGAGCTTTACACGAAGCCTGAGCAGTATCCGATTGGTGTCCACATCATGCCTAAGTCACTAGATGAGAAGGTAGCCCGACTCCACCTGGACGCATTGGGAGTGGAGCTAACCCCTCTGACCGATGCTCAAGCCCGCTACATTGGAGTAGAGGCAGCTGGCCCATATAAGGTGGACCACTACCGCTACTAACAGGAGGGTGCCTTGTCGCACAGGATATTGGTCGTTGATGACGATGATGCCCTGCGCGAAATGGTGGGGCTAGTCCTCTCACAGTCCGGCTACTCGCCTGTATTTGCTGCTGATGGTGTTTCCGCTGTTGAAACCTTCAGGGAGCAAAATCCAGACTTGGTTCTGCTCGACATAATGCTGCCTGGACAAAGCGGCATTGAAGTCTGTCGTTCAATTCGCGCATTCTCCGGGGTGCCAATTGTCATGCTCACCGCTAAGGGCGACACCGACGATGTCGTTGCGGGTCTTGAAGCTGGTGCAGATGACTACGTCGTCAAACCACACAACGGAGCTGAACTGGTTGCGAGAATCCGAGCCAGACTGCGCCCTATTGCTGATGATTCTTCCGTTGTTCAAGTGGGACCGCTAACACTGGATCCCAAGACTTTTGAGGTGAAGCGTGGAAGCGCAGTCCTGTCCCTTACTCCGCTGGAATTCAAACTGCTGCACACTCTCGCATCAAAGCCTCAGCAGGTGTTTAGCCGTGAAATGCTTTTGGAGCAGGTGTGGGGATATCAGTACAAAGCTGATACTCGCCTCGTGAATGTTCACGTCCAACGTCTTCGCTCGAAGGTAGAAGAAGATCCAGAAAACCCGAAGATTGTAATGACGGTGCGAGGACATGGTTATCGCGCTGGCTCTGACTCTCAGTGATTTCTCTATTTCGTAAATCCCTCACTGCGAGGGCAGTGCTGACGACGATTCTGCTTGGCGGACTATCCGTTTTGATTATCGGCGGGTTTCTCTCCTACTCTCTTGCAAACAGCTTTTACCAAAATCGATTGAGTCAGGTACTTACCGAAACCGAAAGAGCTGTTGACTCAGTCCAAACCACGATTGCCGCAAGTTCCCTCAACGATGAAACTTCCCTGCAGACTCTGCTCAACTCAGTTGTCCCATCACTCGAAATTTCAGGTGGATCTACACCTAGACAGGTTGCTTTGCTGCGCTCACCAGGTCAGGCGCAGCTTCAGCTTTTTCAGTCACCAATTTCCCAAGACCTTGATCTGGCTGCAATTCCCGATGAGCTCAGGCAAGAGGTTAGAGCTTCCGCCGGACGTTTGACCTACACACCTGTTTCACTCGGAGGTGCAGAAGACTCTGTTCCTGGAATTACGGTCGGAACTCCTATCGCAATTCCGATTGCGGGGGACTTTGAGTTGTATCTGGTTTATTCACTTGCCGCTGAAAAGCAGGCGCTGGAACTTGTACAAAACGCCTTAGCAATAGGCGGTCTCTTTCTTCTGGCACTGATTGCCGGTGCTAGCTATCTGGTGACTCGAAGACTGGTGGCTCCGGTAGAGCGAGCAGCTCAAGCTGCACAGCAAATCTCACAGGGAAAACTAGATGAGAGGCTTCCCGAGCATGGAGAGGACGTTCTCGCCACGCTCGCAGGTTCGTTTAACAAAATGGCAACCAGCCTACAAACGCAGATTGAAAGGCTGGATTCCCTATCAAGAATGCAGCGCCGATTCGTTTCTGATGTTTCTCACGAACTGCGCACGCCATTGACCACCATCAAGCTGGCGGGAGAGGTCATTTTTTCAAATCGAGCTCAGCTTGATCCTTCTCTCACCCGCTCTGCTGAATTACTTCAAGACCAGATTGAAAGATTCGATCGTCTGCTAAGCGACCTGCTCGAGATTTCTCGCTATGACGCAGGTGCTGTCATCCCAGAATTTGAATCCCATGACATAAAAGCTGTCGCGCAAGCGGCTATTAAGTCCATTGAACCACTCTCTAAGAGCAAGGAAACAACTGTAGAGCTGGTGGTGCCAGAGGAAGCGGTGAGAGCAGAGATTGACATGCGACGAATTGAGCGCCTGCTTAGGAATCTGCTTTCGAATGCAATCGAGCACGGAGAGAGTAAGCCGGTGGTTGTCGAGATTGGCCAGAATGCTCAAGCCGTCGCTATCTGTGTCACAGATAGAGGCGTGGGCATGAGTCGCCAGCAGCTGGAGCGAGTCTTCGATAGGTTTTGGCGCGCCGATCCATCAAGGCAGCGGTCTGTTGGTGGTACAGGCTTAGGCCTAGCAATCTCCAAGGAGGATGCGAGTCTGCATAGAGGGTGGCTTCAGGTTTGGTCAAAGCCCAAAGTCGGGACGAGTTTTCGCCTAACGCTTCCAAAAACTAAAGAGTCGGTTATCGCCAACTCACCGCTACCAATGCCGCCCAGGATCTTGGAGGCATGATGCGCAGACTGTTTGCCATTTTCGCGACGCTTGCCCTGACCGGGTGTGCCAGCTTGCCGACGGGTCTCGATATCGAAACCGGCCCAGAGCTCACCGCACCTGATCAGCAGGAGATCGCCTTCTTCTCACCTGCCAGCCCCCTACCTGGAGCGACTCCCAGCGAAATCGTCAATGGTTTCTTGGCAGCAGGGACGGGACCTCAGAACGACTATGCAATTGCAAGGGAGTTTCTTACCGATACGTTTGCAACACGTTGGCGACCAGGTGAGCAGACTCTCATTCGATCTGGTGCCTACGATCTGATTTCTCAGGGTGACGCTCTTCAGGTGGTTAGCCTAACGGTGGGTGCGAAAGTGGATGAGTTTGGCCGCTATGAGTCAACCGTTCCGACCGTGAACAACCTTCGCTTTAGGTTGGCCAAGGAAAATGGAGAGTGGCGCATCACGAGCGCCCCAAATTTGACCGTTGTTACACTGCCGGTTTTCGCAGTGGTTTTTTCGCAGTTTCCTATCTACTTCTTGGATTCGACCTCGACTCAGCTGGTTCCCGATCTGCGTTGGTTCCCTAAGCGAGCATCTATAGCTACCCAGTTGGCGGGAGCGCTACTAAACGGAAGCGCCAGGTGGCTCAGTGATTCAGTGGTTTCCGCCATTCCTGCTGGCACTCAGCTGCAGGTAAATGCCGTGCTGATTCAAGATGGTGTGGCGGTAGTTGATTTAGATGCCAATGCCATTGCTGCCGACAATCGACAGCGTGGTTTGCTGTTAGCGCAGCTAAAGACAACCCTTTTACAACTACCAGGTGTTCTTGATGTTGCCGTTTCAATTGCTGGCGCTAGGCAGGATATTGAAGTTGCGTCTATTGCCGCCCTGCCGCCCGCTACTTCCTTTGCACTTACCGAAGACGGAATCATCAGGCTTAGTGGCTCGGAGGCTGGTCTGCTGGTTGGTTCTGACAGCGTCGTGCAGGAGCTAGTCCCGAGACTTCTTGCATCAGGTCAGTCAGGTCAAATGTTAGCGATTGCCAATTCATCTGGCGTCTACCGCCTGACCCCAAATGAAGACGGTTATGACTCGGAACAAATCAGCAATGTTGGGGGAGTTGTAGACCTTCAGATTGACATCTTCGGCAACATTTGGATCTTTAGAGACAACGTGGACTTTTCTCTGGAGGTGATTGACCAAACTGGCATCACCCAACAAATCTCATTCCCATTCCCAAGAAGAATCATCAGCGCAGCGGTATCGCCAGAGGGAGGCAGGCTGGTTCTGTTGGCATCCGACGGAATAGAAAAGGTAAGTGTTTTCGGCATCATTCGAAACCAAGATGGTTTGCCACTTCGCCTAGCCTCGAGTTTTGAAGTTGAAGCGAGCAGTAACCGTCCAATCTCTGTTACTTGGAGTCAGCCAAGCGTGATTCGCGTCCTCGAGAAAACTTCCTCTGGGGGAGGAATGATTGTTGATTATCCAGTTTCTGGACCAAAGACAGCCAGAACTTCACCACCGGTTCCGGGTCTGGTGATTGAAACAGGCTTTGCCCTGATTGACGGCTACCTTCTGTCTGAGTCCAATGATGTCTGGCTCCTAAGCAATAACGCATGGCGACGAGTGCAAACAGGAGTTCAGGATCTTTCAACAGGTCGCTAGTTTCTAGTTTTTCCACACCTTAGACTCTCTGCCTCTCGCGTGAGCGTTGTGATAGAACAATGCCTATGTGCTACTAGATTTTCTACTTCCGGCTAAATGCGTTGTGTGCGGAAAGCTCCCCAAACCAATTTGCACCTCGTGTATCCCTTATCAGGTTGTTCAGCAGTCTGAGTTGTTTGGTCTTCCACTTTTCTTTGCGGGGAATCTAGAAGGGAGTCTTCAAAAGATCATTGCCTCCTACAAAGACACTCAACGGATTTCTCTAGAGCCAGTTTTGGTCAGAATGCTTAACCAAGTCGTTGGGCAAATGCTAGAAAGACACAGCGCGGATGTCTTTGCTATTCCGCCGCGCAACAGAAAAAACTATCAACGTCGTGGATTCCATCCGATTGAGCAGCTGGCATCACATTCACTTCTGAAGCAGCTACCAAGGGTGAATTCCTCGCTCAATCGACAAGTGGCTGACCAGCGATTACTTCCGGCGAGGCAGAGAATGGGAAATTTGAGAATGGCATTCTCGCTCAAACCAGGCAAGGGAGACCTGGTCCTAGTTGACGATGTCCTAACCACTGGAGCGACCATGGCGGAACTGGGAAGAGCCGCCACCCAGGCAGGCTTTCGAGTTAGTGCAATCTGCGTAATTGCTAGGAGATAGCCTCTAAAAACCCGTCAGAAAGGTAGCTTGCGCCGGCGAGGCTAGAATTACGGGGTCACTAAGGAGCTTCATTTGGCCTCTGTTATCGATCGTCTACTGCGTGCCGGCGAAGGCAGAATCCTTCGCAAACTCGAGGCAATTACCAAAGAAGTAAATGCCCTAGAGCCTCACTATCAGCAGCTCAGTGACGAAGAGCTCAAGGGCGAAACTAGAGTCCTGCGCGAGCGATTTGCAAACGGCGAGAGTCTTGATGAACTGCTTCCAGAAGCCTTTGCAGCCGTCAGGGAAGCTTCAGTTCGAACCCTAGGCCTGCGCCACTTCGATGTTCAGATTATGGGTGGAGCTGCTCTTCATCTAGGAAACATCGCTGAAATGAAAACTGGTGAAGGTAAGACCTTAGTGGCGACTCTGGCAGCTTATCTAAACGCAATCCCTGGTCGCGGTGTGCATGTTGTGACCGTCAATGACTACCTTGCCGGATATCAGTCTGAGCTGATGGGTCGCATCTATCGCGCCTTGGGTATGACAATTGGTTGTATCTTGACAGGCCAGGAGCCAGATGTTCGCAGATCGCAGTATGCATGTGACATCACTTATGGAACAAATAACGAGTTCGGATTTGACTATCTCAGAGACAACATGGCCCTTACCAAGCAGGATTTGGTTCAACGCGGGCACTACTTCGCCATTGTCGATGAGGTTGACTCGATTCTTATCGACGAGGCCAGAACTCCACTCATTATTTCGGGACCGGCGAGCGCAGATGTCAACCGTTGGTTCGGTGTTTTCGCCAAGCTTGTACAGAATCTCAAAATTGATGAGGACTACGAGGTCGATGAAAAGAAGCGAACCGTTGCTGTCTTAGAACAGGGTATTGAGAAGGTAGAGGACTACCTCGGCATCAACAACCTTTATGAAACAGCGAACACTCCTCTGATTTCATTCCTGAACAATGCGGTTAGGGCAAAGGAGCTGTTCCGTAGGGACAAGGACTATGTCGTTACCAATGGCGAAGTTCTTATCGTGGATGAGCACACCGGTCGAATTCTGCCTGGTCGCCGATACAACGAGGGCCTTCACCAGGCTATTGAAGCCAAGGAAAATGTCACCATCAAGGCTGAGAACCAGACCTTGGCTTCAATCACTTTGCAGAACTACTTCCGTATGTATAACAAGCTAAGTGGTATGACTGGAACAGCAGAGACTGAAGCTGCCGAGTTCATGTCCACCTACAAGCTCGGAGTGGTTCCAATTCCGACCAACAAGCCGATGATTCGTAATGATCAGTCTGATCTGATCTATAAAAACGAAGAGGCAAAGTTCAAGATGGTTGTGGTTGACATTATGGAGCGCCACAAAAAAGGACAGCCGATTCTGGTTGGTACAACCTCAGTCGAGAAAAGCGAGTATCTGTCCAAGCTTTTAGCGAAAGCTGGTGTTAGACACGAGGTTCTGAACGCTAAAAACAATGCTCGCGAAGCGGTAATTGTGGCTCAAGCAGGTCGATTTGGTTCGGTGACTGTAGCAACCAACATGGCTGGTCGCGGAACTGACATCATGCTCGGTGGTAACGCTGAATTTTTGGCAGTGCAGGAAATGCACAAGCTCGGACTTGATCCGGCAGAAAAGCCTGAGGAGTACGAGGCCCGTTGGGACCAGGTGTTTGACTCAATCAAAAAAGAAGTTGCATCCGAGGCCGACAAAGTTCTAGCTGTTGGTGGCCTATATGTTTTGGGTACTGAAAGACACGAGTCTCGGCGCATCGACAATCAGCTGCGTGGTCGTTCTGGCCGTCAGGGAGACCCAGGAGAGTCGCGCTTTTATCTATCGCTAACAGATGACCTGATGCGTCTTTTCAATTCGCAGGCAGCAGCATCGCTGATGAACAGATCTTCGGTCCCAGATGATCAAGCTATTGAGTCAAAGATGGTTTCAAGAGCAATTGCTTCAGCACAGTCGCAGGTCGAGGCTAGAAACGCTGAGATTCGAAAGAACATTCTCAAGTATGACGACGTGATGAATAGGCAAAGGGAAGCAATCTATGCTGACCGTCGTCAAATACTTGAAGGCGAGGACATATCTGCGACCTTTGATGCCTTCTTGGCCGAGGTGATCGCAGACAACATTCAGCGCAACCTCACTGAGACCAGTGCCACTGATTGGGATCTGGATTCCCTCTGGAATCAGCTCCGCGGAATCTACCCAATTTCGCTTGAAATTGCGGAGGTAATTGCTGAGGCAGGCTCCAGGGCGAAACTAACGAGCAAGTTCTTGATTGATGAAATCATTAGCGATGCTCGAATTGCATACGTCAACAGATCTAGGCAAATTGGCGAACCGCTGATGCGCGAACTAGAGCGAAGGGTAATGCTCTCGGTAATTGACAGAAAGTGGCGTGACCACCTGTATGAGATGGACTACCTGAAGGAAGGCATCGGCCTTCGAGCGATGGCACAACGAGACCCGCTCGTTGAATATCAACGCGAAGGATATGCCATGTTCCAGGAAATGATGGCTGCTATTCGCGAGGAAGCAGTGCAACTTATGTTCAACCTGGAGGTCAAGCAGAATGTCCCAGACATTGCTCAGCAGCAGCCTCAACAACTGACATACTCTGCTCCCTCAGAGCAGGGTGATGCAGAAGTTCAAGGTGAATCTGAGCAGACTCAGGAAAAGAACCCACCAAAGCAAGGTGGCCAAGGTTCTGCATTCTTCAGAAACTAAATCAGAACCATTTCCGTTATCCGAAATCTTTCGTGAATTAGCTCTGCTCTAACCGATACCGCCTTGATGGCACCGGATATCTGCAGGACCACAACACCCTGATAGGCATTGTCGTCTGTGGCAAAGGTCTTGGTCTTTCGCAGGACAATTTCAGGTCGTTGATTTACCCCCGTGATTTGACGCTGCATGGCGCCTCTTCGATACCGCTGGCAGACGTCGTAGTACGCGCTATCGGTGAGCCAGCGAGACAGTTGTTCTGGTCGCCTAAGTCCTGCTAGAACCTCGACGTATGCGGCACAGATTTCTGCAAAGAATTTTGCCGGGTCTGTCTGACCCGTTTCTACCTGTTTTTTGTTTGACATTTCCCCCTCTTCCTAGACAGGTGGGAAAAGTATCCTGACCACCTTGGTTTCTGGGAAGAGGCAAATCATCACCTGTGGATAACTTAAAAAGATCGACAACCGGTTGTGCTGTTATTTCCACATGCAGATTGCAAATGAACTGGAAGAACTAGCGGACGATTCTCGCTCAACACAATTTGCGCGACTTAAGTTGCAATCGAAGGACTTGATTCTTCAGCAACCCTGTCTAGGAGCAAACTTCATAATGGGTAGAGCCGGAACGAGTCTTTGTTTTGTGCCCTTGACTTCAGTCCTTGAAATTATTGGACTTGAAAACGCACCTCAGCGCCCAGTGAGTTTCGATTCTGTTTTGTCTGCGCAGCAGGAGCCGATAAAGATCCACTACCAACTGCCGGAGAGCTTGTCGACGGGGTGGCTGCTTACCGTCTCTGAACCTTGGTTGCGCTTAGCACACCCGCAGGGTGTTATTTGGGTGCCAATCAGCCGCGTAATTTATGCCGAAATCCCCACTCCTAAAGAATCTTGGATTTCAAAATGAGCATTCGAATTAGGCGCAGGATGAGCGGTTGGTTGATACTCACGTTGGTTGTCGTTTCAGCATCAGGACTCTTTCTGGTTCTGTCTATCAATAAGCCTTTGCCGAGCTACCTTGTGGCAAAGAGGGATTTAGCAGCGGGAGAAGCACTGGATAGCTCAGACTTTCTAGAAGTACCGATGGATCTGGGACCAGTGGCGGAAAAGTACCTATCCTCGGTTAGCCCAAGGCTGCAGCTTCTCTCACAAATTCCCGCAGGGGAGTTGATTCCAGTATCCAGGCTAGGAATTGACTTTGCAGAAAATCAAACAGGTGTGCGGTTGATTCCAAGCACCAAACCTGCTTCTAGCGTCAAGCCGGGAAGCTGGGTTTCCATTTGGCAGGTCGTTGAGCAAGAGGATAAGTACCTGCCCCAGCTACTCGTGGAAAGAGCAGAAGTTTCCGCAGTCGAATACGGCGAAGGATTATTGGCAGACCAGCTACCCGAGGTCGAAGTAGTTCTCAGCACTGGGCAGGCCACGCTATTGATTACTGCACTGGCAGCTAAGTATGAAGTTTTTGTTCTCCCACTTTCATGACTGCAATAGATATTCGAAGCGACTTTGAGAGCCTTCTAGAAAACTCAAAAACCTTTCAAGCTAAAAGTGTTGTCTGCTGGGGTTCTGTGGGTTCCGGCAAGTCATCGATTGCTGTCAACCTGGCATTTGAGCTTGCCAACCTAGGACACAAGGTTTGCCTGGTTGATGCAGACACTTATCATCCATCCATTGCTGCGATGCTTGGGTTAACCTCTCCCGGTGGTGCTCTACTAGCTGCGTTGCGACTGGCGAGACAGCAAAGGCTCACTCAGGTGGAGTTTGACAGGCTGGCGAAGAAGATTGATTTTGCCGGTGGCAGTCTGTGGATTATTCCTGGAATTAATTCACTATCCCGCTGGTCGGAGGTGGATGAAACTTCCCTTACCGCTCTGATACAGCTTCTTGCTAAAAAATTTGATGTCTTAATCTTTGATGTGGCAACGCACTCTCAGTCGGGCTTGATTGATGCACTATCTGGCAGGGAGCGAAACCAAGCCAGCAACCACCTTCTTTCTTTTGCAGACATAGTCCTGGCAAGCTTTTTGGCAGATCCAGTCGGCGTGAACAGATTTCTATTTGACCTCCGTTCTGTTGGCAGAGAGGTATTGCCCATCGCCAATCGAGTACGAGCAGGGGTTATTGGTAGGAACCCCCTGGGCCAGTTGAAATCGATTTTGGAGCGAGCTGCAGACCAAAAACTTTTTTCAGAAATTTGGGAGGACGAAGGGTTTGACTATCTTCTACAAACCACCAGACCCCTTTTGCTGCAGGGGAAAAGCTCTAAAGCTCACGTGGGTTTGAGGAACTTGGCTAAGGAAATTGTCTTGCGCCTGGAGCGGTAAACTCTCGCTCGTGCAGGAAAGCAATCTGGCAAACCAAGCCTGGCTTCGCAGCCTTATGGCTGACTGGCAGCTGATTGCCGATGCCGCTTTTTCTGACCTCGTTCTCTGGGTACCCAAGCGAACCAAATTGCACTCGTTTGCTCACGCTCGACCCTCAACAGCAGCCACTTTGTTCTATCGAGACATCATCGGGACAGTAGCCAGGACCGACTGGCAAAAAACTATCGACGAGGCTTGGACCACTGGTAAACCTGTGGTCGCACCAACACTCACTGAGTTCAGTGGTAACGCATCCAGAATTTCTGCCTATCCCGTCTTCGAGCCCGAAAAAACAGAAGCCTCTAGTCCAATAGCTGTAATCACCCGCCACACCAACCTGGGTGAATCGCGTTATCCAAATAAGTTGCAACTGAATTTTGTTGCATGTGCCGAACAGCTTTTGGAGATGGTGTCGGCGGGAAAATTCCCAATCAGAGAATCAGGGTCAGCCACCAGACGTGGTGCTCCTCGCGTAACCGACGGTCTTATCCGTCTAGACAAGTCGGGTCGAGTCCTTTTTGCCTCGCCTAATGCTCTATCGATGTTTAATCGTTCGGGACTTGAGGGGGAACTCGAGGGAAGGCTGTTGGCGGAGGCGGTGAGCGGATTACTGCCGGCAACAAAGCATGTTGACGAAGGTCTCCCTCTTATCCTCACGGGCAAGGGAGCTTGGCGAACAGACATTGAGCTTCCTGAGCTAACTATTGCTGTCCGATCTATCCCAATCACAGCAAATGATGAGCGCATTGGTGCCGCTGTTCTCTGCCGAGATGTGACAGAACTTAGAGTCGGGGAGCGGGAGCTTCTGACTAAAGATTTGACGATTCGCGAAATTCATCACCGTGTAAAGAACAATCTCCAGACTGTGGCATCGCTACTCAGGATTCAGTCAAGAACCAGTAAGTCAGACGAAGTCAAAGAAACCCTCGCGCAAGCAATGCGTCGAGTGAGCGCCATTGCGGTTGTCCACGACGTTCTATCAGAAGGCATAGAACAAGAAGTGTCTTTTGACCTTGTTTTTGATCGAATCTTGCAGTTGGTTCCAGAAATTGCAACGGGCTACCACACAACTGTGAAGACGCGTCTCAAGGGAAGTTTTGGAGACCTCACTACAGAAAAGGCAACCAGCCTGGCTCTTGTGCTCACCGAATTAGTTGCCAATGCGGTCGAACACGGACTGGCTGATAAGTCTGGCGAGATTGTTGTCAGTGCAGAGAGGAACCCAAAGTCGCTTCGCGTCGAAGTGGTTGATGATGGTGTTGGGTTGCCCGAGGGCAAGGTTGGAACAGGCCTGGGAACTCAAATAGTTAGGACACTTGTCGAATCCGAGCTTCGAGGAAAGATTGCCTGGACGTCTCCCATTAGAGGCGGAACCAGGGTTGTGATTGATCTAGCGCTTTAGCTAGCGCGGCGTGCTCGAGCGTAGCGACGCTTCAAGGAACGTCGTTCATCCTCGCTTAGTCCACCCCAAACGCCAGTGTCCTGGTTTTCACGGATTGCATACTCCAGACACTGAGCAGAAACGTTGCACTGGCGGCAAATGGACTTAGCTTTTTCGATTTGCTCAAGGGCTGGCCCAGTATTTCCAACAGGGAAAAACAGCTCGGGGTCCTCGTTGAGACAACGGGCCTCGTTTAGCCAGCGCATATCCATATTTTCGGTTATTCCTTGAGTCGATTACGTCTTTGTTTGCAGGTAGAGTCCTACTGACGCCAAAATGTTTTCACACGGAGGCAAAGAAATCAAGACCCAATTCGCCCGCTTACCTAAGCGTTTGCTGATAGCGATAATTATTGTTTTTGCACAAAGTGCAGTTATTTGGGGCTTGACATTTTGGTCATTGTTTGCTCTTTTTTCGGGTGATTCCTCGAATTTTTTCAGCTCTATTTTTCTTACAGGTATTTTGGCGGGCTTCGCGCTTTGGTCCATCAACATTGCGATCGGACTTTTGAAGCTGAAGAAATGGGCACACACGCCAGCTCTGATTCTGCAGCTGATAGCAGCGGCAATCGCAACTGCCAGCTTTGGTGGAGAATTTGCTCAACCAGGAATCGGATTTTTACTGCTGGTAACAGCTGGAATTTGTTTCGTCTGTTTGTTTGGTGGAGGAACGCGAGACCTGCTGCACCAAGCTATTGAGAAATGATTCTCAGTAGATTGGGGATGTGGCCAGTCGCTCTGACGTTGTACATCGCTTCCTTTACCCGACCGCCAGCTTCAACGACAATCGTTGATCGCAGAACTCCTCTGTAGAGCCGACCAAAAATACTCTTATCTCCAAAAGCTCCGTATGCCTTGTGTGCGGCAAAAGAGGCATCTGACAACAAAGTGAAAGTCAGCTCATGTGAGTCCTCAAAGGCTTTCAAGCGCTTGACAGTGTCTGGGGAAACCCCAACTATTTGGTAGCCGTATTTCTCAAACTGAGGAAGGTGATCTTGAAAGTCTGCAGCTTCCTTGGTGCAACCAGGGGTGCCAGCAGAGGGAAAGAAGTAGAGGATGGTGTTTTTGGAAAAGAGGTCGGAGTTAGTGACGAGCTTGCCATCCTGGTTCTCTAAGGAAAGGGCAGGGGCGGTGTCTCCAACGGAAAGCTTCCTGATCTGCTCCGCCATGCAAACTCCTTTGTGACCTCAACAGACTATTGGGGCTAAGTGAACATCTGGTTGAATTTCGCCAAAAGCGAGCCACAGCAGGAAGCAGTTGGCCTACTTCTTGGGTGCTAAGCTAACTGGCTGTTGCGCCTCTAGCTCAATTGGCAGAGCAGCTGACTCTTAATCAGCGGGTTCCGGGTTCGAGTCCCGGGGGGCGTACTTCTTCATATGTGGCCTTGATGGTTTTCGGGCAGACTGGTTTTGGAAGAGGTCTAGTTTGAGAAGTAACCACATCGCTTTGGAGCCCAAGAAAATCGACGCTTACGTCGAAGCGATTGAATCTTCCGGCGGCACGGTTTCAAATCTTTCTAAAGAAATAGAAGCCCTCGTGTGGACTGACTATGCCAGGCCAGATCTTCTGGAAGAGGCAATAGCCAGTAATCCGCAACTCAGGTGGGTGCAGTTGCCATTTGCTGGAGTAGATGCCTTCAGTCAAATCATTACCACCTATCCGGACATAACTTTCACAAGCGCGAAGCGTTCTTATTCCGAACCCGTTGCTGAGCATGCACTAATGCTCTGCATGGCTTTAGGTAGGGCGATTCCAGAGAGAGTCAGGGCAAAGGAGTGGGGAAAAAAGTTCGCTCAATCGCTATTTGACGAAGACCTGCTGATTGTCGGTGGAGGTGGAATAGCTCAGAAGCTAGTTGAGCTGCTCGAGCCCTTTCGAACCAAGGTTGTAGTTCTTCGTAAGAGGCCGAGTGAACCTTTCTCAAATAGCAAGTATTCGTCGGTAGCTGGATTTGAAGCTCTAGATGATGAGCTTCAGAGAGCCAAGTTTGTAATCGTCGCCTGTGCACTTACGGATGAGACAAGGTTCTTGTTTGACGCAAACCGATTCAAGCTGATGAGAGGCGATTCCTACCTTGTAAATGTCGCTAGGGGAGAGGTCGTCAACCAAGAGGACTTAGTTTCTGCCCTGCGCACTGGGTTAATTGCCGGGGCTGCCACCGATGTGACATATCCGGAACCGCTGCCTTCAGGTCATGAAATGTGGTCCGTTGAAAATCTAATCATCACTCCGCACACTGCGGATACGCCAGAAATTGTGAAGGGTCTGTTTGCTCTGCGCCTGAAAGACAATGTCAGTGCATGGATTTTGGGCAAACCATTTGTTGGTGTGGTCGATCCCAAGTTGGGCTATTAATTGGAATTGCAGAACTGGCTTCTCTACACAGCCGCAGCAGTCGGACTCTCCCTCACGCCTGGACCTAATGGACTTTTAGCGCTAACTCATGGCGCTTTATACGGCGCTCGCAGAACAGTCTTCACAATTCTTGGCGGTTCCGTTGGGTTTGCAGCTGTGATTGCACTTTCAATGTTTGGCATAGGGGCATTGTTGGCTGCAAATGTTGGTTTGTTGGTTCTACTCAAGTGGCTAGGAGGCGCATATCTGATTTGGCTTGGTATTCAGGTTTGGAGATCCCCAGCACTCTCTCAATCCCGCGACTTAGCCAAGGCTACGTCGGGGAGAAGTCTCTTTCAGGCGGGACTTTTATCTGCACTGAGTAATCCAAAAGGAATACTGTTCTTTGTGGCTTTTTTGCCCCAGTTCATTGACCCAAGCCAATCCCTACTTGTTCAGTTTGTGATCATGGCAGCGACATTTGTGGTGATTGAGTTTTTTTATGAGTTGATTGTCGCCTCTCTGGCCGATCGAATTCAGCCTTGGCTCAAGCGGGTAGGTAAAACGTTCAACCGAGTATTTGGCGGAGTCTTTATTGGAATCGGGATACTGCTGCCGCTACGTGGCTAGATTCCCATTTCTTCGCGAAGGAACTCGATGTGTCCCTTTGCCTTGACGTTGTAGAAAGCGTGCTCGATTTTGCCTGTTTTTCCAACTACGAAGGTTGAGCGAATGGTACCCATGTAGGTCTTGCCGTACATGCTCTTCTCTCCATAAGCACCATACTTCTGCTGAATCTTGTTCTCAGGGTCACTCAGTAGCTCAAAGTTGAGCTTCTCCTTGTCCTTAAACTTTTTCAGCTTGGCGGGCTCGTCTGGGGAGATGCCTAGAACTGTGAAACCGGCAGATTTCAGGGAGTTTATGTTGTCCCGAAAATCACAGGCCTGGGTGGTGCAGCCTGGTGTGGAAGCGGCTGGGTAGAAATAGACGATTACCTTCTTGCCCTTAAAGTCCGAGAGGGCCACTGGCTTTTCGTCTTGGTTTTTGAGCTTGAAAGCAGGTGCTGCAGATCCGATTTTTAGTGCCATGCACTTAGAAATCTATTTTTGCTCGTCCTTATTCCTGTTTTCCTCTGGTGCTTTTCGGATTAGGACGTAGACGAAGTAGATAAATGCCGCCACCATAGCCGGCCAAACGATGAAATCTATCCCCGTACCAGAGGGAACTCTGTTCAGGTCAATTTGGCCCTGTTGAAGGACCTGGAAAAAGTTGTTCGCTAGCATCTGTCAAGGCTATCTAGGAATCGAGGCGACATGTTGGCAATACCGGCAGGATTCCTAACTGGCCTATCGCTGATTGTGGCGATTGGTGCACAAAATGCCTTCGTTTTAAGGCAAGGTCTGCGGCGCCAACATGTTCTGCCGGTGGTCTTGATTTGCGCATTTTCAGACGCTCTCCTAATTGTTCTTGGCATAGCGGGCCTTGGAGCTGCAATAAATTCTGTGCCTTTGCTTTTAGAAGTCTTTCGTTACGGTGGAGCGGCGTATCTACTCTGGTTTGCAATAGGTGCAATCAGAAGAGCTATCAAGCCAAGTGCTTTAGTTGAATCAGAGCAGCAGGTGGACTCATTGCGCCAAACAATCGTCACCGCTGTCGCACTCACTTACCTAAACCCGCACGTCTACATCGATACGGTTTTGCTTCTTGGATCAATAGCTAATCAGTTCGAGGATCGCTGGCTATTTGGAGTGGGAGCAGCGAGCGCCTCGTTTGTTTGGTTCTTCACTTTAGGATTTGGAGCGTCGTGGCTAGGAAAATATCTAAAGAAGCCTGTTTTCTGGCGAGTTTTAGATGTATTCATTGCAATAGTGATGATCACAATTGCCGCAATGCTGCTCAGCTTCCAGTTCAATTGATGTTTACTGCTAGATAATCTTGGAGTGGCTGAAAGTCAAGATTCGTTCGGCAACTTCGCAGGTCGAACTTCTTCCAAGTGGAGAAGGTTTGACCCTTCAGTTCTCCCCATGCACGTGGCTGAGATGGATTTTGAAGTTGCCAAGGAAATCCAAAATCACATAGTTGAAATGGCCAAGAATTCTGATCTTGGTTACTTGGGTCCAATTCCTGAGCTCGCCCCGGCCCTAGCCTCGTATGCTAAATCACGCTGGAACTGGGAAATTGACCCAAGTTCTCTTCGAATGGCTACCGATGTTGGGGTAGCGGCAGTTGAAATTTTGAGATTGACCACAAAGCCTGGGGATAGGGTCCTGATTTGCTCCCCTGTTTACAGCTCTTTTTTCCTTTGGCTCAAGGAGACAAAAGTGGAGCCCCACGATGTTCCACTGAGACTCGTTGGGCAGAGGTGGCAATTAGATCTCGAGGGAATTGAGAAGGCGTTTCAATCGGGTGTCAAAGTTTTTCTAATGTGCTCACCACAGAATCCTGTTGGCACAGTTCACACTCGGGAAGAGCTTGCAGTTGTTGCCTCCCTGGCAGAGCGTTATGGCGCACTAGTTATCTCTGATGAAATTCACGCACCGCTTACTTGGAATGAATACAGTCCTTTTCTTTCCCTCGGAGCGTCAGCTGAGAACCATGGCGTGACAATTACATCAACATCAAAGGCTTGGAACACCGCTGGTTTGAAGTCAGCAGTCGTGATCTCACAGTCAGAAAAAATTAAGAGCATGTTGAATGATTTTCCAGAGTCAATGCACTGGAGAGCCTCTATTCTTGGCGCTTTTTCAATGGTTATCGCCTACCAGCAATGTTCATACTGGATTGATGAGACTGTAGAGAAAATTAAGGAAAATTTAACTTTTCTGCGTTTCGAATTAGAAAAACAGTTACCCAAAGCTAAGTTTTTTGACATGTCTGCTACTTATCTAGCTTGGCTGGACCTAAGTGCATACGGTGTTGAAGGTATTCAATCCCGTCTGCTGCAAGATGCAAAGGTGGCATTGGTCGCCGGTTCAGATCACTCGCCCGATGGAAAGTACTCAGACTTTGTTCGATTTAACTTCGCAACCAGCCAGCCTCGAATCGCAGAAGCGGTTCGAAGAATGGCGAGCGTTTTGGAGGTGTAGGTGGCTCTTCAGCTTTCTTATCGCTCTAACCACTTAGAAGCCATTGACTTGGCACATGAGCTTTTTGTTCAGCATCGACTCATTAATTATTCGTTTGGTTTTGACCGCGCCATTAATCGCGCTGGTCAGTGCGACTTCAGAGCGCGAAGAATCACCATTAGTCGCCACCTGGTGGAAAACTGCAGCCTCAAGGAAGTCGAACAAATAATCCTGCATGAGATAGCCCACGCCCTCGTCGGTAAGGATGCGGGTCACGGTCCAATCTGGCGAGCCAAGGCGAGGGAAATTGGCTACAAATTCCAGCCAACAAGTTGGCACCTGATGGCTGGTTCTACTGCCAGGTATGTCGGTTTTTGCCCAGCGGGACACCAGCACTTTAGGGTCAGAAAACCTAATGCAATCTTGAGCTGCAGACACTGTGCCAACGGCTACAGCGATGAACACGTAATTGAGTGGGAATCACACAGGGCCGATCAATAGCGAAGAGATAATTGCGCCTGCAACAAAGTTGAGCACCAAGAACAGTTTCCAACCTCGATTAGCCCTCTCACAATTTTCATCAGTGATATCAAGCTCCCTGCCCACGACAAATAGGTAAGGAACAGCGGCTAGCGAAGCAAACGCAAATCGATCAGGCAACAGAAGCAGAAGTAATCCCGCGAAAACATAAGCAGTCAAAGCTATCCTGACAGTCACTCTTGCACCCAGAACGGTCGCGATCGATGCTATTCCTGCCTCGCGATCAGCTCGAATGTCTTGTATCGCGCCAAATGCATGCGAGGCCGCACCCCATAGGAAGAAAGAAATCAAAGCGATTAGCAAACTGCTGTTGAATTCTTGTAAAGCTGCTAGAGCAAATACTGCTGGGCCGATGAAGTGGAATGAGCTCGTTGTCGAGTCCAAGAAGGGTATTTCTTTGTAGCGAAGACCCTTGGCGGAGTATGCAACAACAAAGAAAATTGCTAGCCAAAAGACCCCTAGAGCCATCAAGTTAGTGAGCATTTCGATGCTAATGAAAGCTAAAAAGGGAACATTGATTAAGGTGACAAGCACCAGCATCGGCCTGTGATACTCAGGGGTTAGTAGCGCACCCTCTAATCCACCTTTTCTGGGGTTTCTTAGGTCACTTTCATAGTCAAAGATGTCGTTGATTCCATACATGAGAAAGTTGTAGGGAATAAGAAAAAAGAGAGTGGTGATCAGAAAAAAGGCATTTACTTCACCACCAAGAAAGAAGTAGGTGGCTGCAAAGGGAAAAGCCGTGTTTATCCAGGAAAGAGGTCTGGATGACAGCAGCAGCCTCCTCGCCTGTTTCACAACTTGCTCCTGAAGAAGTTGAACAAGCTTGGGACCAATACCAGTGCAACTAGCGTGTAAGCGAAATCCTCAATTGGCGCAAGGAACAGTCGAATACCAGATGTTTTTGAGTAGTCATAGTCCACTATTCCAGAACCAATAATCAGATTGTCGAAGACCAGGGTCATGAGCAACATAAAGACAGTGGCAGGTATCAAAGCTTTTAGGTTGATCCAGCGCCTCATGAGTAGTGCATAGACAGCGAAGATTCCTAGAACAATCAGCGTGAGTAAGGGATATGTCACTTACCCCTCCTTATTGCGAAGAACTGGTAAGCCAAAAGTGTGTTGTATGACAAGAGAATCAGGAAGAACAGTTCTTCAAGTGGCAATTCCGGTCCTAGTAATAAGCCTGACAAGTGAGGGGAATTGCCCCTGAAGAAGATTCCGAGAGAGATACCAATTACATCCCAAATGAGGAATAGGGCGACAGCGACGCCGACTGAGACCAGCGTTGCTCGAGGACTTTTGAATAGTGCCAGCTTGTGCTTGTGATCGATTCCTATCAAACCGAGTATTGAAACAATCAGAACCAATAGGTATAGAAAACTTTCCAAAGTCTGCATTATTTCAGTCCAACCCAGTCTTCTCTCTTATGCAGCTCACCTGCAATCGGACCTGAAGATTTATCGTTGGTTAGGTGCTTGTAGACCAGTTCAGCGCCAATTAGGCACATCGGAAGACCTATGCCGGGCAGGGTGTTGTGACCTGCATAAAAAAGGTTGGCAACCTTTTTTGATTTGTTTTTGGGGCGGAAAAACGCACTTTGCATCAAAGTGTGCGCCATGCCTAGGGCTGTTCCATTCCACGCATTAAATTCATGAACAAAATCCATAGGTCCCACGGTTCGTCTAAGGACAATCCGCTCTGCCAGATCTGGAATGTTGCACCAATTTGCAATTTGCTCAATTACCTGGTCGGCAGCTTTTTCTAGCTTCTCATCACCAGACCTATTGATTCCTCCGCGACCAATTGATGGATCGGCTGCCGTTGGGACCAGTACAAAGATGTTTTCGTATCCATCTGGTGCAACGCTTTTGTCCGTCTTCGAAGGCATGCAGATGTAGAGGGATGCGGGAGAGGGGACCCTGCGTTTGCCATCGGCCTTGTGGAAGACCTCCCCGAAGTTAGATTTCCAATCCTTTGTATATAAAAGAGTGTGATGTTCAAGTTCTGAAATCTTTCCTTTGACCCCCAAATACATAAGCAGGGCCGAGGGTCCTGGAACTTTTTTGTCCCACCAAGTCTTCGGATAAGTCTGGTGTTCGCTGTCCAAAAGTTTTGTTTCGACGTGCTGCAGGTCAGCAGTTGCAACCACCAAATCGGCCCTGACGGTTCTCGCTGCTAGTTCAACGCCAGCAGCTTTGCCATTTTCCACCAAGATTTTCTGAACAGGAGAAGAGGTGTGGATGGTTACTCCGTTAGCTTTTGCCAATCCGGCAATAGCTTGAATAACTGTGTGGAATCCGCCCTGGGGATAGAAAACGCCTTGGTTCATATCGACATGGGTCATGAGGTGATACATGCTTGGTGTGTCATAAGGGGATGCCCCCAGAAACACAGCTGGAAAGTTCAGCATCTTCTTCAAACGCTCGTCTTTGACGTACTTTCCAGAAAAGTCATACAGCGACGTTGTCAAAAGTCTCAGGAATCTGCCTAAGCGCCTAAGGACATCAGGGTGAAGAAAGCTTCTCAGGTCGCGGAAGTTTGTATATAAGAAGTGCCTAATCGACAACTCATATGCTTCTTCGGCACTCTGCAGGTAGCGATCTAGATTCTTTCCAGCACCAGTTTCAATCTGATCAAACATTGTCCTGATGCCTGGCAGGTCTTTTGGCATCGGGATTTTGTCTCCCAGACCTTCATTGCGGGTTTGGTAAGAAGGATCAAGTCTCACCAGATTGAGTTCATTTTGAGCTGAGGTTCCCATCAGCTTGAAAAACTGTTCGAAAGCATCGGGCATCAGATACCAGCTGGGTCCCATGTCAAAACGAAATCCGTCTTTTTCCCACAGGTACGCTCTTCCACCAATTGAGTCTCGAGACTCAAACAGATCAACCTGCATGCCAGATTTACCAAGTAGAGCAGCGGTTGCTAGTCCTGCTATTCCACCACCAATTACAACTGCCTTCTTGGTCAAGCTTTTGCTCCAATCATCGATTTGAACAGCACCAATAGTTTCCTCGAGCTGCTTACGCTGATTCTTCTATCAATCAGTTCACTTGCTGGAGTCTTCTCAATTTGTCGATTAAGCGACTCGAATAGTAGTTGCGCTGCCGTGACGGCCCGTCGGGCAGAAGATGGCAGTAGGCCAAGAGATTGTGAACTCACAGCAAGATCGGCATCGATGTCTTTCACCAGCCTCATCTTGGTTTCTTCGTTGAAACTCTCAACCCTTACGCCGGGGAAGTAGCTTCTGCCAAGCCTTTTGAAATCAGCTGCTAGATCGCGTAGGAAGTTAACCTTTTGAAAAGCGCTACCCAGCGCCCGAGCACCTCTAACTAGCCTGTCTTTTTCTTCGGTGCTGTAGTTGCCATCAGCCATAAACACAGCCAGGCACATCAACCCCACGACCTCTGCGGAGCCGTAGACGTACTTTTCAAATGAAGCTTGGTCGTGAATTGTTTCGGTGAGGTCCTGACGCATCGAATAGAAAAAGGGTTCGACAATATCCCTTCCAATCCCGGCATATCGGGCAGTTAGGGCAAAGGCGTGGATGACAAGGTTGGTTGAGTAGCCAAGTTCCATCGCGCGGTAGGTTTCGCTCTCAAATTCCGAAAGCATTTTTTCTGGATCAACTTCTGGGGCCTGCGCCTTGGCCTCGGCAGCTGATCCATCAACAATCTCGTCTGCAACTCTGACCAGGGCGTAAATGTTCTCGACGTGCCCCTGATACTTCTTGCCCAGGAGCCTGGTCGCGAGTCCAAATGAGGTCGAGTAGCTGTAGATGACTTCGCGCGCAGCTTTCTGGGCTGCCATCGAATACAGGGTCAGACCAGTGGGAATCTTGGTGGTGTCATTGAAATCCACTCTCTCAGGCTACTAGCTGGTGAACGTATGATTGACCCATGCCTAATCCGATGAAGCCCCGAAGTCACGTAGTTACAGATGGTATTGAGCGCGCACCCGCTAGAGGAATGCTGCGAGCTGTTGGCATGGGGGATGAGGACTGGGTCAAGCCACAAATTGGAATCGCCTCGTCTTGGAATGAAGTCACGCCTTGCAATTTGTCCCTAGATCGCTTGGCAGATGCCTCGAAGCAGGGCGTTCATGCGGCCGGTGGCTTCGGTATGAAATTCGGAACTATCTCTATGTCCGATGGTATTTCTATGGGCCACGAGGGAATGCATTTCTCTCTAGTCTCTCGCGAAGTCATTGCTGACTCTGTGGAGACAGTTATGGAAGCTGAACGTCTTGATGGCGCAATCCTGCTTGCTGGCTGTGACAAGTCACTCCCCGGCATGATGATGGCGGCCGCGCGTTTAGACGTTTCTGCTGTATTCCTCTACGCAGGCTCAATTGCTCCTGGTTGGGTAAAGCTAACCGATGGAACCGAGAAGCAGGTAACTATCATCGACGCTTTTGAAGCAGTTGGTGCCTGCAAGGCAGGAAAGCTGAGCGAAGAAGATTTAGATCGCATTGAGCGAGCTATCTGCCCAGGCGAGGGAGCTTGTGGCGGAATGTACACCGCAAACACAATGGCATCGATTGGCGAAGCCCTTGGACTGAGCTTGCCTGGTTCTGCAGCTCCACCATCGGCAGATAGACGACGTGATTTATGGGCTCATCGCTCTGGTGAAGCGGTGGTTAATTTGATTGCAAAAGGCATAACTGCGCGTCAGATTCTCACCAAGGAGGCATTTGAGAATGCAATTGCAGTGCTAATGGCATTTGGTGGTTCAACCAATGCTGTTCTGCATTTGCTGGCAATTGCTCGAGAGGCCGAAGTTGATCTCAAGCTAGAAGACTTCAACCGAATCTCTGACAAAGTTCCTCACCTTGGAAACCTAAAGCCATTTGGTGATTTCGTTATGAACGACGTAGATCGGGTTGGTGGCGTGCCTGTTGTGATGAAGGCGCTGCTAGATGCCGGACTGCTGCACGGAGATGTGCTAACGGTTACGGGCAAAACAATGGCTGAAAATCTAAGCCAGATAAATCCACCGGACCCAGACGGCAAGATCATTCGCGAGATGAACAACCCGATTCACAAAACAGGTGGCATTTCAATCCTGAAGGGATCTCTGTCTCCAGAGGGAGCAGTAGTGAAAACTGCTGGTTTTGATTTGGAAAAATTTGAAGGACCAGCCAGGGTGTTTGAGCGTGAGGCGGCAGCCATGGAGGCGCTGACCAAAGGTGAGATAAAGGCCGGAGATGTTGTCGTTATCCGGTACGAGGGTCCCAAGGGCGGCCCAGGTATGCGAGAAATGCTTGCCATTACGGGCGCAATTAAGGGTGCCGGTCTGGGCAAGGATGTCCTACTATTGACGGACGGCAGATTCTCAGGCGGCACAACCGGCCTTTGCATCGGCCACATCGCACCAGAAGCCACCGAAGGTGGTCCGATTTCACTGGTACGCGATGGAGACTTGATTCGAGTCGATGTTGCAGCTCGATCGCTTGACTTACTGGTCG
>CAZMOF010000013.1:0-23539 GCA_964567905.1 uncultured Aquiluna sp.
CACTCAAGTCAACCACCATGAGCAAGCTTTACTTCCGATACGGGGCCATGAACTCCGGTAAAAGCACAGCCCTCCTCCAGGCTGCATTCAACTACGAGGAGCGAAGCCAGTATGTGCTGCTGGCTAAACCCGCTATCGACTACAAAGGTGACAAGAACATCCTCAGTCGATTGGGAGTCTCGCGCGAGGTTGATTTCCTAATTAGGCCTCAGGACAATCTGCGCGAGCTTTTTGCTCAGAATCGTGAAGAAGTAACCAGTAAAACTGGTCAGGACGTTGCCTGTCTTCTTCTAGACGAAGTGCAGTTTCTAACCGAAGAACAGGTTGATCAAGCTCTTGAAGTTGCTGTTTTGGACTCAGTTCCCGTTCTTGCTTACGGGATCAGAACTGACTTTCAAACTAAGTCTTTTCCAGGATCTCGCAGGCTTCTAGAGATTGCTCACTCTCTTGAAGAGCTCAAAACAATTTGCCGCTGCGGAAAAAAAGCCATGTTCAACGGGCGTCTCTTAAACGGCAAGTTTGTTTTCGCCGGAGAACAGGTTGCTATTGATGGCGACAAAGTCACTTATGAGTCGCTTTGCCCATCCTGCTATCTAGCTCGTAAAAACTCTTAGCCTTTTCCTAAAGAAGATTCGGAATCTTCTGCTCCGCAGCGATGTTTGCTCTTCGGAATACCAAGGTGACCGCCGTTGAGATCAAAACAATAAACAGCGAGTACAAGGCTGGTACTAAGAGGATTGAGTCAACGCCAGGATTATCTATGTAGACAGCGACTATCACCGCAATAGCCAAGGGTCCGTTGTTTATACCCGTTTCCAGAGCAATAGTTCTTGCATTCATAGGGTGCAGTCTCAGAAGCTTCGAGATGTAGTAAGCAACGGTTATTCCAACCAGTCCGAGGCCGATAGCCACCACATAGGTTGGCCATTCGGTTGTAAGTAGCAGCTGCCAATTCCTTGGAACCCAGATGGCGATTAGAACCGGTATGAATAGAAGACCGAATAGTCCGCCCAAAAGCTCCAGCACGGCACCAATATTCGAGCTAAAGCGGCGGATGAGCATGCCCAAAGCCACCGGAATAATTAAGCCAACAATTACTGTGGCTAGCTCGACGAATTCAATACTCAGAGATTCGTCTAAACCAAGAAGTCTTGAATAGACAAACATTGCAGCAGGAGTCATGATGAATGCCCAAAGCGTCGAATTAACGGTCATGGTGACACTGAGTGCAAGATTTCCCTTCGAGAAATATGTGAAGAGATTCGACGTTGTTCCAGCTGGAACGCTGCCCATTATGAGTGCGCCAAGGGCAATTAGTATCAAATCACCCGTGGTTGAAAACGGAAAGAGCACGGTAACTATCAAGACGTAGGCCGTCAGTGGCATTATTCCGAATTGAGTAAGCCATCCAATTACCAATCCCCAAGGTCGACGCAGCGCCAACCCAAAGTCTTTAGGGGTAAGACCGGCACCTAGTCCGAACATAATTATGACGATAAATATTCGAAGCAGCGTCTGCTCGAATTCGTTCACAACAGTAGCTTGGCTAACAACTTCCTCGGTAAAGATTCTAAGAGTGCCCATCGTTATGCTCCCTTGCTTGAGTTACCAATATTTGATTGCATAGCCTGATTCCGTAATTCGCGACGAAGAATCTTTCCAATTGGACTCTTTGGAAGTTCGTCTATGAATATCACGTCTTGAGGAATCTTGTAAGAGGCTAAAGCATTCCTGCAGTGTGCAATTATTTGATCACGCGATGGAGGTGGCACAACAGCTTTCACATATGCTTGAACACGCTCCCCACTCTTCTCGTCGGGAACACCAATTACTCCAACCTCAAGAACACCAGGTACGGCGGCGATTTGCTCTTCAATTTCGTTCGGATAGACATTGAAGCCGCTTACCAAGATCATGTCCTTCTTTCGGTCCACAATCTTGAAGAATCCGTCGGAGTCCATTTCTGCAATGTCTCCTGTATATAGCCATCCGTCTTTCAGGGTTTTCTCTGTCTCATCTGGACGCTTCCAGTATCCGAGCATAATTTGAGGACCACGAGCAATAATCTCGCCAGCTTCACCAACTGCAACCTCTTTACCCTTTTCATCAACGCACTTTACCTCTGTTGACGGAATTGGGATGCCGATGCTCCCGTCTTTTGCTAGTCCAGTAAGAAGGTTGAAAGTAAGAACCGGAGAAGATTCAGTCAGACCATAGCCCTCAACGATTGGTGTACCCGTTAGCTTTCTCCATCTTTCGGCAACAGACGCTTGAAGTGCCATTCCTCCCGCTGCTGATGCGCGCAGATGTTTAGGTGGTGAATCCTGGAACCAACGTTCATTCAGCAGAGCATTAAAAAGCGTGTTCACGCCACTAAGCCAAGTGATCTTGTAGTTGTCGAATGCTTTCTGCAGGTTGCCTGGTGGTCTCGGGGAAGGAATCAGGATGTTTCTTGCACCATTGTGGAAGAACCCCAAGAGATTCACGGTGAAGGCGAAGATGTGATATAGAGGAAGCGCCGTAAGCACAATTTCCTTGCCTGCCCGCATGCCATCACCTGAGTGCGCAATCATCTGGAGGGTGTTAGCAACCAAATTACCGTGACTAAGCATGGCACCCTTTGAAACACCAGTTGTTCCGCCTGTGTATTGAAGTGCCGCGACACTGTCCCGGGTAATACCAGTCAAATAGTTACTACTGCGCTCGTACGAATGCTTCGCTTTACCAAGTTCAATTGCCTTTGCGAATCTGGTGTGATTGACTTCAATTTTTGGCAGAGTTCTGTTCCAAAACTTCTGTACTAGTCGAATCACTCCGCCGACAACACTGGGGAAGTATTCAGAGATTTTTACAACGACGACATTCTTTATGTTTGTCTTTCCAAGGACCTCAGGCAGGCGATCAGCGAACATATCAATTACGACAAGGGTGGTCGCCCCAGAGTCGCTGAATTGGTGAATCATCTCGGTCGCGGTATAGAGCGGATTTGTGTTTACCAGAACACAGCCCGCCTTAAAGATTCCAAACGCAACGATTGGATAGCTGAGGCAGTTTGGCATTTGAACAGCAACTCTGTCGCCGGCAGAGAGCTTTAATTCTTCCCGAAGATAACTAGCAAAATAGTCCGAAAGGTCATCAACCTGGCGATAAGTGAGAGAGCCATTCATACCGTTTGGCATGCACTGTGTAAATGCTGTGGTCTTGTGGTATTTAGCTACCGCTGATCTGAGCAACTCTGGGAGATTGCTGAATTCAACATTCGGCAGTTCCCTTGGAACATCGCTTGGATAGTGGGCTAGCCATGGGCTGTTGGTCATCTTCGCTCCCCGCTTGTACCAGGCGGGCAAAGATGCCTACGCTGGTTTCTTTAGGGGCAAGCGTAATGGTTGGCGGTCGAGATAGACCGTCAATATCTGCCAAAAAAGACCCTATTTGTTTAGCGAAAGCACCATGGTTGACTGCGGAGCCACGGTCATGGAAGCCACTGAGCCTGTGGTTCTGATTCCAGAGGCCCTGGCAATCAAGCCCTCGGCCAGAACCCTCCACGAGCCTCTAGCAGGCAGCTTGACGGTCCTAGGGGCCGTCGAGGAGTTGTGAATCACAAAGATGGTCTTTAGCGAGTTTGCTTGCCCGCTTGCATCCAGAGAATAGGCAATCACATCGGCGGGAGTGTCACTAAAGCTGAGAATCTTCCTAACTTCACTGCCCTTGTTCATTCTGAAGGCGCTATTGGCCTTGCGGATATCCAGCAGCCCCTTGAAGTAAGAGACCATCACCTTGTTCTTGGCTCGGTTTGTCCACTTCATGGAATTCACCAGATCGGAAGACTTATATGAATTCTCATCACCATTCTTGGAGCGCATGAACTCCTGCCCAGCATGCAGGAAAGTAACTCCCTGGGCCAAGATTGCAGTAGAGGAAGCAAGAGCAAAGACTCTCGTCCGTTCAATTGCCGATGCTTTGGGCATCGAAGATCGCAACTTGTCAAACAACGTTAGGTTGTCGTGAGCCTCAACGTAGCTAACAGACTGCTCGGGTTCAGCATCGCCCCAAGAGCCACGGACATCCGAACTAAAGTAAATCTCGCCGGCTATACCCTCCATGACCTCCATCTTGGAAGACTTGCGGCCCGAAGCCCAACCATTTTCAGCAGCCTTGAAGACTGAGCCCTTTAGTCCATCTCGAATACCGTCATTGAAGTGAGCAATGCGCGGCATTTTTGCGGCGTTGTACTGATAGGCCTTTTTTTCTGGGAATAGGGAGCTTCCCATGTTCCAACCTTCACCAATAATCAAAAAAGCTGGATCAATCTTGTCTACGCCCTGACGGATTTTGTTCATGGTATCGACATCCAAAATGCCCATAAGGTCGAATCTGTAACCATCTAGCTTGTATTCATTCGCCCAGTACAGTGCGCTATCGACGATGTATTTGCTAGCCATCGATCTCTCCGAGGCAACCTCATTTCCTACTCCGGTGCCGTTAGCAAAAGTGCCATCTGCTTCCTTTCGGAAGAAGTAGCCAGGTACCAAAAGCTCAAAGCTGTGAGAACCGGCGTCAAACACGTGGTTGTAGACAACGTCCATAACTACTCGAATACCGCGCGAATGAAGATACTGAATAGTTTGCTTCAGCTCTGTAATTCTGTTTAGCGGATCTGTGGGAACAGTCGAGTAAGAGCCTTCTGGAACATTGAAATTCAAGGGATCGTATCCCCAGTTGAACTGATCGTTTCTGTTTTCATCAACCGTTTTGTAGTCATAGATCGGAAGAAGTTGAAGGTGAGTGATTCCTAAATCGACAATGGCGTCTATGCCAGTTTTTGTGCGCTTATCCGGAGTTGTCGTGTTGGCTTCAGTTAGTCCGAGGAACTTACCCTTGTTCTTAATGCCGCTGTTCGGATCCATTGAAAGATCTCTCACATGTAGTTCATAGAACACAGCATCTGTTGCCACACCGCTGAACTTTGGTTTTTCATGGGAAAGCCAGCCACTGGGGTTTGTCTTGGCCAGATCAACTACAACACCCTTAGTTCCATTGACGGTGGCTGCTCGGGCATAAGGATCAACTGCTTCTACCCAACTCTCACCTAGCTTCACCCTGAAGTTATAAATTGTCAGGTGTTGGTCTCCGGGCAGCTCTGCCGTCCATGTTCCCTTTTCACTCTTTGTCAGATCAACTGTCCGAGCGGGCGCTTTGTCGCTGTCCTTGCTATAAACAACCAGCTGAGCCTCCGAAGCAGTTGGAGCCCAAAGTCTGAATTTAGTGCTTGCGGGAGTGTAGGTGAAACCTAGGTCATCACCACTGTATGTAAATGCCTTCTCAAATTCTTCAGTCGAATACAGCCCGCCAAGCTCTGGATTCACTTTGCCGAACTCCTTGTGACTGATTGCAATCTCCGATCCCAAAACAATCTTTTCACCTAGTCGCACCGAGAATCGGTTCGAATTAGTGCTGGTGGCTGGAATTGGGGTTACCTCTGAAATTGCCAGTGACTTACTTCCTGCACTCACACTGAGCCCGGACCTTACACTCGCTAATTCAGCTTTCCTATTGAGAGTAATTTCAACCTGATCAAAAGACTTAGCCGAGGCTGAAGCAATCTTTGTGCTCAATCCAGGCTTCGAGTAGTAAATCGTCGAGTCCCCTTGAATCAGCCAGATTTCTGCTTTTCCATTTTCGAATCTTGTAATAAAGCGGTCCTGAGAGACGTCCTTAGATTTCCACTCTTCGAGACGGACAATAATTCCAATCTCTTCCACATTTGCAGTGTCAGGTACGACTACCTTGGCAACTTTGCCAAAACTGTCATTGGCGGTGAATTCATAAGCTTTGCCCTCGCCCCCTTTTGGCCAAAGCCATAGGTTCCAGCCTTTGTAGTCGCCTTCAAATCTCGTGTAGTGGATTGTGAGTTCCGTTTTTGCGGGCAATGCGACTGCTGGCGTAGCGGATACGCCAATCATTACCAGGGCAATTGATTTGACCAATAGGTTACGTAACGACAAAATCCAACCCCTAACAACCTTGATTGCTCGCGAGTTTACAGCTTCAGTCAGGCTGGCTGGTTCACAAGTCCTAGGTTGCGCAAACTGTTAACGCTTTCGGCCGTGGCTGGAATAACCCAGCGCTTGAATTTCTCATTCTTTAGCTCGAGAACAATCACCGGTCTTCTTTTATAGATAACGTAAAAATCCTTGCCTTTTCTGTGACGCATGGTCCCCAGCATGATCAGGTAAGGAAACCCAGTACCAGGTGCTCTGATGCCACGAAGAACCTCAGTCGTCCATGGATTGTCAACGATCTTTACATCAAGGATGTTTTCTACGCTTGCAGTTGGTGAAAATGAAAAAGCACCAATTGTCTCCAGCGCGGATAGTTTGTAAGTCAGGGTTCCATTCTGAGACAACAGCATTGAGTCACCTTTCTCCATCAACTAGACCTGGTGGGGCGTGCGGGACTTGAACCCGCGACCGACGGATTATGAGTCCGCTGCTCTAACCAGCTGAGCTAACGCCCCTTAGCCGCTTCTAGCCTACCGCTTGGCTAATCGCTCTTCCGGCGAAGCTTCTTTGCCTGTCGCTGTATCTCTTGGCGAAGATCGGTTAGCTGACCTCGAACATCATCTCTGAGTTCAACCAGTCGCTCCACGGCCTCTTGTCTCACTGCCTCTGCACGCTTTCGCAGTGCCAGTGCATCAGCTCGCCATTCGACAAGACGATTTCGCAAGGCATCATTAAGCCTTCCAATTGGTGCCATGTATGCAGGCTCGTTGTCGTCGGTGGTTGGAGCTACCTCACCTATGCCTTGATAGAGATTTTCAAAAATTGCTAAAGTCCGCTGGATGTCGTGAGACTGAATCAAGTGCAGGGAGTTTTCACTCAATCGATTTAGCTCTGCTTTATCAGCGCTGAGAACCCGACGAAGACGGTCTACCAGGGCGTCCACATCGTTAGGTGGGAAAAGATAACCGTTGTCGCCATCGTGGATAAGGTGAGGAAGAGCCATGGCATCAGCGCCAATAACTGGTCGTCCACTGGCCATTGCTTCCATAGTGGCAATTGATTGCAGCTCAGCAATCGAAGGCATGACAAATACCGTGGAGCGCTCATAGATTCCTGGTAGTTCATCGTCTGTGATGTGCCCAAGGAAGCGCACCCTACTGGCAATGCCGAGTTGCTCAGCGAGAAGCTTTAGCCTCTCGCGCTCTCCCCCATCACCAACCAGATCTACTTGGAGGTTTGGGAAATCTGTTAACTTGGCAACAGCCTTGAGAAGCACGTCAACTCTCTTCTCATCATCAAGTCGCCCAAGAAAAAGCGCCACTGGCTCATCGTTTTGAACAGGTGTGTCATTAGCAAATCTCGAGGCGTCAATGCCGCAGCTAATCGCTAAAACATTAGAAACTCCGGCAGCTTTTTCGAGAAGTTCAGCCGCTCGCTTGGTGGGTGTGGTTACCGTGTCCATTTTGCGCAGCATTCGACCGGCATCTGCCCAAACCACTTTCATGGCCCAGCCATGAAGGAACTTTGGCAGGAGCGAGTACTTGATTAAGTTCTCTGGCATTACGTGGTTGGTCGCGATCACTCGTATCCCGCTCCTTCTCGCCGCTCGATAGGCGAATCGCCCGACCAATAGGTGTGATTGAACGTGCAGCGCAACTGGCTGCACTTCTTGCAAGATTTTCTCAATCTTGCCTGTCATGCCCCAGGGCTCGGTCCAGCGCAGAGATTTATGCTGTGGAACGCGGTGACTTCGCAGGCGATGAACAATCATGTTCACACCGTCATGATTTTCAATCCTCGGTCCTTCGCTGTCATCAAAGGCAGCTGCAATTATGTGGACTTCATGACCGTTTCTAACAAGTCCCCCAGCTAACCGCTCAGCGAACCTCGCTGCGCCGTTGATGTCTGGCGAGAATGTGTCACACGCCAGGACAATTTTCATGTGCTTAGAGCTCATTTCTTGTCCCCGACAAGCTGCGGATGAACTCTTGAGAGCATGAGAACACCTGTCATTGCAATAGCACCGGCAATGGCGAAGCCGGATACTTGAGCCACATCAGCTTGCGCGGCCTCGCCAAGAATAACAATTCCAATTCCGACAGCAATTGCGGGATCAACGACAGTTAGACCGGCGATGACCAGATCTGGCGGACCAGATGCATAGGCATTCTGGACAAACCAACCACCCAGGAAAGTTGCCGCCAGCAGAGCAAGTACTGCGAAAAGCGTGAGCAGGTTGTAATCGCCCTGGTAAACACGCAGGATGACTACCTTCGCCAATGAAGCAGTGAACCCATAGAGCACACCTGCTCCCACTATGTAACTCAGTGGACCTAAGTTTCCCCTCGACCAGGCAAAAGCAAAAGCGAAAACAGCGAGCAACAAAATCATGATTCCAACCACTTGCAGCAGTTTTTGGTCACTCATTTCAGTTGTAATTGCGCTGGTGGCGGCCAAACTCACGAAGGATGCGACACCGACCAAGATCACGGCAATGGAGCCAATCGTTTTTCCATCTAGCCGGACCTTGTAGATCCGGGCATTCAATATTGAGGTAATTATGAGCGCCAGTGCCCCGATTGGCTGAACCACAATCAGCGGGGCTAGGGCCAGGGCACTTAATTGAAACAGTGCTGCCAAAACCATAAAGGAAGTTCCAGCAAGCCACCTTGGCCGCTTCACCAAATCAACAATTTGGCTAAATCTGAGAGATCTGATTCGGATGCGCTTTGGCACATGATGCTCAGTCACAGCATCATTTTGGAATTGGGCTCCCAGGGACAGAAAGATTGCTCCCATGATTGCCAAGAGAATCGCAAGTGCCCGGATTAGCTCTGGGGGTAGCAACCAGTTTCTCCTTATGGCGAATTAGCCTTCCAAGCCTAAACCAAGGGGTATCAAAGCTGGGTAAATTGGACCTGTGAGCATCCTGCCTATCCGCATAACTGGCGAACCAGTGCTTCATCAGCGGGCCCAGGAGGTATTAGAAATCACCGATCAGACCCGGCAACTTATCCAAGACATGTTTGAAACCATGGATGCTGCCCCGGGAGTCGGACTGGCAGCTCCCCAGATTGGCGTTGGCCAAAGAATATTTGTCTACGACTATGAATTTGAAGAAACCCGCCTGCGTGGCGTAGCTATCAATCCGAAGCTGGAGCTGAGTGAATTCTCAAGTGAGGAACTAAGTCCAGAAACAGAGTCTGAAGGATGTCTATCGGTACCCACCGAAAGGTTTCCCCTTCGAAGAGCCAACCGAGCAAAACTGATTGCTCAGGATCAATTTGGAGAGCACTACGAACTTGAGGTTCATGGATGGATGGCGAGGATATTCCAGCATGAGTTTGACCACCTGGAAGGAATTCTTTACGTCGATCGATTGATTGAGCCATACTCCCTAGAGGCAGCCGAGGCAATCAAAGAATATGGCTGGGGAGTTCCTGGACTGAGCTGGCTGCCTGGAGAAGACGATTTAGAGCCCTAGTAGACGAAGAACTCCGGCTACCAAGGCTCCGGAGATCACCACCCAGATAAAGGGCACTCGCAACCAAAGAAGAACTGCGGCAACCAACAAAGCTGGCACCCGAGCATCAAAAACGATTTCGCCTTGTGCAGTGAAGCCCTGAATGACCACGAGAGCCGCAAGCAAACTAACGGTCACCCGCTCAGCAAAAGCTCGAACTGAAGCTGTGACATATTTTTCAGGAATCAGGTAGCCAAGAAGTTTCCAGCTATAAACCGCAAGAGAAGCCAGCAGGACGTTAATAATCACTTTGTCCTCCCGAATGGAATCAACGCAGCGATAGCAGCTATCAGGATTGGAACGCCAGCCGGCAGGAATGGTGTGGATAAAAGAGCAATCGCAGCTCCCAGAATTGCAAGTTGCCAATTCTTTCTAATTTGTGGCCAAAGGAGCCCAAGAAATGCTGCTGCTGCCGCCGCATCCAGTCCCCATTGCTCCACTGAGCCAATCTGCTCACCAGCGATAGCGCCTAGGAAAGTTGCAGCGTTCCAAAAAACAAAAACAGCAATACCCGTGAGCCAAAAGCCAAGTTTTTGCTTTGGCAGATCATCCTGAGCTGCAGAAACAGCATTGGACTCATCGATTGTTAGCTGCGCTGCCAGCAGTCGGTGCAACCCCTTGGGCCCGATGATACTTGCGAGCCTCACCGCATAAAAGGAGTTACGCACGCCCATCATCCAGGCACTAGCTAGTGCCGTAAGGGGTGCTCCTCCACTGGCGATCACACCGACAAAGGCGAATTGAGATCCGCCTGAGAACATGAGCAAACTCAGGAGCATGACCGAAATAATGTCTAGACCGGCAGCAACGCCAATTGCGCCAAAAGAGATCCCATAGACACCGGTGGCAAGACCAACCGATAGAGCGGTGGCCTTGACTTCAGAATTCATTTCCACCTTTTAGCAAGTGGCTCCCCGGCTTGGACTCGAACCAAGAACCCTTCGGTTAACAGCCGAATGCTCTGCCAATTGAGCTACCGAGGAATGGCCCTTAGGGCCTAGGAAAGATTAGCAGATGCCGCCCCTACCGCATAAGGGACCGGCGCTCCTCCTCGAGCTCGACCAGCTGACGCTGAATAGCAGTCTTCTGCTCTTCACTGGCATTCGCCTCCGCTCTGCGCAATGCGGCCAGCAAATCACTCTTTTCACGCTCGAGAGCCTTAATCATTGCTCCATTGACTACGCCTTGGGCATATCGTGGTAGATCCGCTTCGCTGTTTACAGGAAGTGGAGCAAGAGCCAATTCACGAATTATTGGTAGCAGCTCTTCTGGTGCATTTGTTGCTATCAGATTGGCAAAGCTCGAATCTTGAACGCTATCGATGTGCTCAAGGACCAAGTCCAAAACTGCTCGATGCTGATTGCTGGTTAGTCCCGCTGCCTGCATTCTTCGCAGCTGAGATTGAGAGAAAGAAGCTGGGTGCTGGATAACTACCTGCATGATTTGCTGCTCAAACTTATCGACTGGAGCAGAGCTCGGAGGAATTGCCTCAGAGGTTCTTAGTGGTTCAACCTTCTGCCGGATGCTAGAAGTGCGAGAGTCTCCGACGAGAGATGTGACCTCTGAAACTTCTAGTGAAACCCAATCAGCCAACATCCTGGTGTATCCGGAGCGTAGCGCTGGGTCAGAAATCTCAGCGATGATAGGCGCAGCAGCCCTTGCTGCTGCCACGCGAGAAGCAACATCAGTTAGTGCAAACTGGGCGATTCGATGTTGAATCACAAACTCGAAAAGAGGTTTCTTCTGCTTCAACATTTCTACTATTGCTAAATCACCCTGCTGTTGTCGCAGGTCCGATGGATCCAGTCCGCTCGGGCCAGCTGCCACAAAGGTAAGGGCATTGAACTTATTGGCATCTCCATAAACCTTCAGCGCTGCTTTCTCGCCAGCAGCATCGGGATCAAATGTAAAGATGACTGAGGCTGGCTCGACAGATTGTCCGAGAAGGCGGTTAATTAGCTTTATGTGATCTTCACCAAAGGCAGTTCCACAAGTTGCCACAGCCGTTTTCACCCCTGCCAGGTGACAGGCCATAACATCCGTATAACCCTCGACGACAACTACCTCTCGCTTTTGTGCAATCTCCCGTCGCGCTAAATCAAGTCCGTATAGAACAGTTGATTTGTGATAAACAGGCGTCTCTGGTGTGTTTAAGTACTTTGGTCCCTGGTCTTCTTCATAAAGCTTGCGAGCACCAAAGCCAACCACCTGAGAGTTCTGATCTCTTATCGGCCAAATCACCCTGCCGCGAAATCGGTCGTAGTAACCCTTGTCACCTTTACTGAGAAGCCCAACTAGCGCCTGATCCTCAATCTTGTAACCCTTGCTCGATAGATGCTGGCTTAGGTTTTGCCACCCCTTGGGCGCATAACCAACGCCAAAAGGTGCAATGCTCGCTAGGTCAAATCCCCTTGCCACCAAGAAGTCTCTAGCCGTTCCGCCCTCATCGCTTGCAAGTTGGGAGACAAAAAACTCGCTAGCTTCTTTGTTTATTGCTAGCAGCAAAGTTCTGTTAGATGTGTCTTTCTCGCCATCTTCATAAGTGAGTTGATAACCGCTGCGCTGAGCTAACTTCTCAATTGCTTCCCCAAAGCCAATTTTTTCCATTTCCTGAACAAACTTGAAAACGTCTCCCCCAACACCGCAACCAAAGCAGTGGTAGAAGGCTGGTGAGGAGCGAACATGAAAGCTCGGAGTCTTTTCGCCATGAAAAGGACAGAGCCCCTTGAAAGACCCCGGGCCAGCAGTCTTTAGAGAAATGTATGAGCCGATTACTTCGACTATGTCTACCCGGTCTTTGAGCTGCTCAATATCAGACTGCTTCACCCGCGGCATATGGAAATCCTATGCTCGCAATCGCTGGTGAAGGGCCACGGCCGCAGGATCAGTCAGGGAAGCCACTGCGTCAACCACCACCCGCTTGCGGTCTTCATCGTTCTGAGCGGTTCCAAAGGCTTCCTGAGCTAGAGGGTCAAGGGCAGCAGGAGCACGGGTCAACAACGCGTCTGCTAACTCGATAAGTAACTGCCGCTGGTTGTCATAAAAAGGCTGACGCTCTCCAAGAGTCATTACCTGAGATGCGACCAACCCCTTGAGCACAGCTATCTCAGCCTTAACTTGCTCGGGGACAACTACAGATGCCCCATAGCGACTAATGGACTTACCCGAATAGTTTGCAATAACCGCATCGATAGTCCTTGAGACAAATGACCCAATCAAATCACTGGTTAGATTCTTCAGCCTGCCTAAAGACTTAGCTGATGCATCAAATTCGCTCAGCCAATACTCATTCCCCATCAGTGCAGAGAAGGCGTGATCGAGCGTGCCTTCTGAGTAGATCCCGTCAGCCCACTTCGAGACCTCTTCCAGCAGCTGGCTTCTGGAAGCCGAACTATTGATAGCTCTTGGATCTAGCAAGCCTTCGACTATGGCATCTTCAAAGTCATGTATTGAATAGGCAACGTCGTCTGCAAAATCCATAATCTGAGCTTCAACGCACTTGGTTCCCTTGGGGGCACCCTCTCGCATCCAGGTGAAGACTTCTAAATCATCTTTATAGACACCGAATTTGACCTGGTTGCCAAAAGAACCAGCGTCTTTGAGCTCCCATGGATACTTTGTTGCTGCGTCCAGTGATGCTCTGGTCAGGTTCAACCCGCGAGAGTTTCCAGAATCATCAAATATTTTGGTCTCGAGCCTTGTGAGAATGCGGAAGGTTTGAGCATTTCCCTCGAATCCCCCAATGTCAGCTGCCCATAAATTCAAAGCACTCTCGCCGTTGTGGCCAAATGGTGGATGGCCGAGGTCATGTGCGAGGCAAGCCATGTCAACCAAATCTGGGTTGACACCTAATGCCGTGGCCAGCTCCCTCCCCACCTGAGCAACTTCCAGAGAGTGAGTAAGCCTGGTTCTGGCAAATGCTTTTGACGAGGGTGAAAGCACCTGAGTCTTGGAAGAAAGCTTTCTAAATGCTGCGGAGTGCAACACCCTAGCCCGATCTCTGGCAAATTCTCCCCTCCGAAGTGAAGCCGACTTCGGTTGAGCTACAAAACGCTCGCGATCACGATCCTGGTAGCCCGACTCAACAAAACTCTCTAGCATCTATCCCCCCGATACTGATAGCTCAGCAAGCTGAAGCTGATTTCGATGAGATTCGCTCAACTCCCTGGAATCCAACCAATTCTCAGGCAAAGAACAGGACTTAGCTCCCCCTAACCTTCCCCTTGGTCCCTCTGCATCATCACCAGGATATGGAAGTGATCTGTCAATGGACGAAAGAATGAGAGAAATTTCTACTAACGAATTTGCCAGTGCGAGTGAAGCGCGGAATTCTCCACCAACTGGATAGCCCTTGAAATACCAGGCGACATGCTTTCGAATGTCTCTGCAAGCGCGGCCTTCATCGCCAAAGAATTCAGTAAGGAGTTCAGCATGACGATAAAAAGCATCGGCCACTGCTCCTAGATCTGGAGCAGCAAAACTTCCTGGTATTTCTTCGCCCGCAAGGTAAGCAACCATTGCTTTTTCTAAGTCGCCAAATAGCCAGGGTCTGCCTAGACATCCCCTACCTACGACAACACCATCTACTCCGGTCTGCCTCATCATTTCGACCGCATCTGTCGCGGACCAAATATCACCATTTCCTAGGACCTGAGTGTCTGGCAGAGCCTCTCGAAGCTTGGTGATGGCCGACCAATCGGCCTTACCTGAGTAGTATTCCTCTGCTGTTCTAGCATGCAGAGCAACAGCAACAACTCCCGCATCTCTCGCGGCTCTTCCCGCGTCAAGGTAGGTGAGGTGTTCATCGTCAATTCCTTTGCGCATTTTCACGCTGACTGGCACTTCACCGGCGGACCGAACTGCCGCGGAAACAATGGCTCCGAATAACTCTTGCTTCCACGGAAGAGCCGCTCCACCGCCTTTGCGAGTGACTTTTGGCACCGGACAACCAAAGTTCAAATCGATGTGGTCTGCACGATTTTCGTCAACCAGCATCTTCACGGCCTCCGAAATTGTCTTCGGATCAACGCCATAAAGCTGTATTGATCGAATTTCCTCACTCGGGTGGTGCTGGATTAGCCGCATCGATTCCGGAGTGCGTTCCACCAGTGCTCGAGATGTGATCATCTCAGAGATAAATAAGCCGCCTCCGTGCTCACGGCAGAGCCTGCGAAATGCAGTATTAGTAATTCCCGCCATCGGGGCCAATACAACGGGAACCTCAATTCGATGCTTACCGTATTGAAGTGGCAACTAGGCAAGCCTTTCAGCCATATAAGCCTTGACACGGTCTAACGAAACTCGCTCCTGCTGCATGGAGTCGCGCTCTCGAATGGTTACTGACTTGTCTTGAAGCGTGTCGAAGTCAACTGTGATACAGAAAGGAGTGCCGATTTCGTCCTGACGGCGATACCTTCTACCGATCGCACCCGAGTCGTCATAGTCAACGTTCCATGACTTCCGCAGGTCAGCTGAGAGTTCGTGCGCTATCGGGTTCAGCTCGTCGTTTCTACTCAGTGGTAGGACAGCAGCTTTCACTGGTGCAAGGCGGTAATCGAGTCTGAGAACTGTGCGAACATCCATGCCACCCTTGGTGTTTGGTGCTTGGTCTTCTGAATAAGCGTCAACTAAAAATGCCATTAGTGATCTGGTCAGGCCAGCCGCTGGTTCAATGACGAAAGGAGTCCAGCGTCTTTCCTCTGCTGGGTCAAAGTAGCTCAGGTCTACACCGCTGTGTTCAGAGTGAGTCTTTAGGTCAAAGTCTGTTCTGTTTGCGATTCCCTCAAGCTCTCCGAATTCAGTTCCTTGGAAACCGAATCGATACTCGATGTCGACTGTTCTCTTCGAGTAGTGGGAAAGTTTTTCCTTTGGATGTTCAAACAGACGCAGGTTTTCAGGATTTATGCCTAGGTTTACATACCAGTTGTAACGCTCCTGAATCCAGTACTCGTGCCACTGCTCGTCTTCGCCGGGCTTCACGAAAAATTCCATTTCCATTTGCTCAAATTCTCGAGTTCTGAAAATGAAGTTGCCGGGGGTGATTTCGTTTCTAAAGCTCTTTCCCATCTGGCCAATACCAAATGGCGGCTTCATTCGAGCGGCATTCAAAACGTTGTTAAAGTTGACAAAAATTCCCTGAGCTGTTTCAGGTCGCAGGTAATGAAGACCAGACTCATCTTCAACCGGACCCAGCGAGGTTTTCAGAAGTCCATTAAAGTTTTTCGGCTCGGTCCAGATGTCCTTTGATCCACAGTTTGGACATGGAACCTCAGCTAGAGAAGTTGGTTGTCTCTTCTTTTTTTCAGCAAACGCTTCTTCTAGGTGGTCGGCACGAAATCGTTTGTGGCAAGAGGTGCACTCAATCAAGGGATCAACAAATGCCTCTACGTGTCCAGAGGCTTCCCATACTCGTTTGGGAAGAATAATCGAGCTGTCCAGGCCGACAACGTCTTCCCTACCTGAAACCATCGACTGCCACCACTGGCGCTTGATGTTTTCCTTGAGCTCAACACCGAGTGGTCCATAATCCCAAGCGGAACGGGAACCACCATAGATTTCGCCAGCCTGAAACACAAAACCGCGACGCTTGGCCAGCGAGATTACGGAATCAAGCTTCTGGGAGGACATGAACCAGCCTTTGTGAAGAAAACGCTAGTTTACTGGGCTATCTTCTGCCTTGCCGAAGCGTCTCTGTCTTCCCTCATAGATTTTGATAGCCCTCCAAAGGGTCTCCCTGGTGAAGTCTGGCCAAAGCTCCTCCATGAACACCATCTCCGCATAGCTAGATTCCCAAAGCAGAAAGTTGCTGATTCGCATCTCCCCACTTGAGCGCAGAAACAAATCAACATCGGGCATGTTTGGGATGTAAAGCTCCTTGGCAAACTTTGCCTCTGTAACCTTCCCCTTGAGTTCGCCTGCCAGAGCACGATTCACTAACGACTGTGCGGCATCAACGATTTCTTGTCTACCGCCATAGTTGATCGCCATGTTGAGAACCAGGCCTTTGTTCTTGGCAGTCATCTTTTCTGCCTCTTTGAGTTCGCGCACAACAGTTGGCCATAGCTTTGAAGCAGATCCCGACCAACGAATGCGAACACCCCACTCCATCAGCAGATCTCTTCGAGCCCTGAGGGTTTCAACGTTGTAACCCATTAGGAACTTCACCTCTTCAGGAGATCTGTTCCAATTTTCGGTAGAAAAGGCAAAAGCTGTCAGCTGCTCAATTCCAGCTTCGATTGCACCAGCCACTACTTCGAGCAACGCAAGCTCGCCAGCTTTATGGCCTTCTGTCCTCTTTAGTCCCCTGGAATTAGCCCAGCGACCATTTCCATCCATCACAACTGCAATGTGTTTGGGAACACTCTTGAACTTAGGTGCTTTTCTCTTGCTGTCGTAAAGTTTCATGATCTCTCCACAAAACTCATGGCCTTAAGGCCTCTTTCCAGTTGCCACTGAACATAACCGGCAACACTACCGCTTACGCTCTGCTTCACATTGACTTCGATGTTTGCCACTTCATCCCAGTTGCCAGCAAGGAGATTCTTCATGTGATTTAGACCCTGCGAGCCAAGCATCACTGAGCCCGGAAGTGTGCAGCTTTTGCAGGACACTGCCCCCGTATGAATTGAAAAAGATACAGGATCACTTCCGCAACTCGAACATTGATTTAGCGCAGGCACCCACCCTGACAGAGAAAGAGACCGTAGAAGGTAAGAGTCCAGTATTTGGCTTGGTTCGATGTCAGTCTGAGCTAGCGAACGAAGTGCTCCAACCACTAGTAGATAGTGTTTTTCACTCGATACCTCTCGCGTTAGCTTCTCGGCAGCTTCTGCAATGGCTGAGGCAATGGTGTACCGCTGGTAATCCTGAATGATTTTTGTTGCGTAGCCAGCCAGCTGCTCTGCTTGAGTTACAGTGTCAAGGTTTTTGCCTTCATATAGCTGAAGATCAACGACCGTGAATGGTTCTAATCTTCCGCCAAAGCGGCTGCTGGTCTTTCTAACTCCTTTGGCAACTGCTCTAATCTGACCATTGTTGCGAGTCAGCAGAGTGAGAATACGGTCGACCTCGCCCAGCTTGTGGGTTCTGAGAACAACAGCTTCATCCCGGTAGTTAGGCACTGAATTAGTATTCCAGCGCAAGCTAGTTATCGGCGGTAACGGCAAGCCTGAGTGCTCGGTTGACCCCGCTGATGATGGCCTTCAGCGATGCCACAGCGATGTCGCCGTCAATACCGACTCCCCATAGAACCTTGCCCTGAACATCGAGCTCCATGTAGGAGGCGGCGTTGGCATCACTACCAGTGCCCATCGTGTGCTCGATGTAGTCAAGAACCCTGACAGATACTCCCTGTTGAGCTAGAACGTCAATGAATGCAGAGATGGGTCCATTTCCCTCACCAACAGCAGCTAATTCTCCCTTGCCGTCTCTTAGGACCACGTCAATCTTCACTACTCCGTCCATTTCGCTTTCGCTTCGAAGACGCTTGAGTTCAAACCTTCCCCACTTCAGTTCATCAATCTTGGCTGGTAGGTATTCATCTTCAAAGATTTCCCACAGCTGCTCAGACGAGACCTCTCCTCCGAGGGTGTCGGTATGTGACTGAACAACTTTGGAGAATTCCATTTGCAAGCGTCTTGGTAAATCAAGTTTGTGATCCGCCTTCATCAGATAGGCAACTCCACCCTTGCCGGATTGAGAGTTGACACGAATAACAGCCTCGTAACTGCGACCAACATCCTTGGGATCGATTGGCAGGTATGGAACGGCCCAGGTAAAGTCTTCGATCTTCACACCTGCACTCTTGGCATCTTTTTCTAGATGCTCAAACCCCTTCTTGATTGCATCCTGGTGACTTCCAGAGAACGCGGTATAGACGAGGTCTCCACCGTAGGGACTTCTTTCGTGAACTGGTAGTTGATTGCAGTACTCAACAGTCCGCTTGATTTCATCAATGTTGCTGAAATCAATCATCGGATCAATACCTTGACTAAACAGATTTAGACCCAGAGTGACCAAATCCACATTTCCAGTCCTTTCGCCATTGCCGAAAAGACATCCCTCTATCCGATCAGCTCCGGCCATGTAGCCAAGCTCAGCTGCTGCAACAGCTGTGCCTCGGTCGTTATGCGGGTGCAGCGAGAGGATGATTGAATCCCGCTGAGCCAAGTTTCTTGACATCCACTCAATGCTGTCGGCATAAATGTTTGGCGTGATCATTTCTACTGTTGCGGGAAGGTTAATAATCATCTTCCGCTCGGGTGTTGGCTTGATTACATCGATGACGGCATTACACACCTCAACGGCAAACTCCAGCTCTGTTCCCGTGTAGGACTCAGGTGAATACTCGTAGAAGATTTCAGTGCCAGGTAGGGATTTCTCAAGCTCCAGACAGTATCTGGCGGCATCAGTTGCAATCTTCTTTATTCCACTTTTATCTTGCCCGAATACAACTCGGCGCTGTAGTACAGATGTTGAGTTATAGAAGTGGACAATTGCACGTTTAGAGCCCTTTAGCGACTCGTAGGTCCGCTCAATCAGGTGGTCTCTTGATTGAGTAAGAACCTGAATGGTTACATCCTCTGGGATGTGACCGTCTTCGATAAGAATTCTGACAAAGTCAAAATCTGTCTGAGAGGCAGAGGGAAAGCCAACCTCTATTTCTTTGTACCCCATTCTCACCAGTAGCTTGAACATTTCTAGCTTGCGCTCTGGACTCATTGGGTCAATTAGGGCCTGATTTCCATCGCGAAGATCAACTGCACACCATCTTGGAGCAGAGCTAATCCGCTTCGTTGGCCACGTGCGATCTGGTAGGTCAATTTGAATTTGCTTATGAAAAGGCGTGTATCTGCCAAAAGGCATCTTTGAAGTTTGCTGTTGATTTTTCAATCTCTGCTCCTAGCTTGAAGGGAAGTGGCCGCAACTAGGCTCCGCGACGAGAAAGGGCCGGAGGATTAGGCCTCGTCGCGGCCGCTAAGGAGTAGAGCGAAACGCATTGCCGAAAGACTAGCACTCAACTAATGGCCTGGCTAGAAACCCAATTTTCCAAGCTTTTTGGGATCCTGCTGCCAATTGGACGCAACCTTTACCTGCAGGGATAGAAATACCTGCTCCCCAAGACGTTGCTCAATTTCTTGACGAGCTTCACTGCCGATTGCTTTCAGCTGCTGCCCGCCCTTCCCAATCAGGATGCCCTTCTGACTATCCCGCTCAACCCAGAGGCTGGCAAAGATTTTCTTCCCATCATCGGAGATCTCGTCAACGGTGACTGCCAGTGAGTGAGGAAGCTCCTCGCGCAGTTTTTCCAGGGTAGCTTCCCTGATTAGCTCACACACGATGTCTTCGACTGATTGTTCGTCAATTGTGTCTAATGGATAAAGCGCAGGCCCCTCTGGCAAATGAGAGATAAGCAGTTCGACCAGTCGCTCGACTTGCTCACCGGTTACCGCAGAGACGGGGATGATCTCATCCCACTGCGCAAGTTGACTGACCTCGAGTAGGTGCCTTGCGATCTGCTCTTTAGAAGCAAGTTCCTGCTTGGTCACAATTGCTATCTTTTTTGTTTTCCCAAATTTAGAAATCTCGTTTACTATCATCTGATCCCCAGGACCGATTGCTTCATTGGCTGGTGTGCAGAAACAAATGACGTCAACTTCGGTGAGGGTCTCCTCAACAACGTTGTTTAGTCGCTTTCCCAGAAGAGTTTTTGGCTTATGAAAGCCAGGCGTATCAACGACGATTAGCTGGCCAGATTTCTCAGTTCTTATGCCTCGAATGGCCCTTCTCGTTGTCTGGGGTTTCGAGGAGGTGATTGCCACCTTGCTGCCAACAATGGCGTTGGTCAGTGTTGATTTCCCGACATTGGGCCTTCCGACGAAAGCAACAAAGCCGCTTCGAAAGCTATTCATCACTTGCAATTTTCTTTACAAGAATCGAAAGAATTCTTCCTCGGCGAGCATCCACGCGTTCAGCGGTCAGCTCCAATCCATATGCGGACGCCACCTCGCCACCCTTTGGAAGATGGCCTAGCGCTTTCGTCATTAGCCCACCGATCGTGTCAACATCCTCGTCATCGAGTTCTATCTCGCAACGCTCTGCGAGCTCATCAAGGGTTATGCGTGGACTTACCCGATAGGAGTCATCGCTAAGCTGCTCAATCTCTAGAGCCTCTCGATCGTACTCATCCGAGATATCACCGACTAGCTCTTCAATCAAATCTTCGATAGTTACGATTCCAGCTACTCCCCCATACTCGTCGGAAATAACTGCTATCTGCGTTCTACCCAACTGCATCTCCTGCAGCAGTTCTGAAACAACTTTGGTTTCAGGAACAAAGAAAGCTGGTCGGCAGGCGTCCTTGGCGACCTTGCTCGAAAGCAATTTTGGATCTTGATGAACGAGTCTTGCTATGTCCTTTAGGTATAAAACACCCTGAATGTCATCGACGTCCTCACCGACCACCGGGAGTCTTGAGTAGCCGGAGGAGACGAAAACAGACAGTGCCTTCTCAAGCGATACATCTCCGTCCACAACCTCAATGTCCACTCTTGGGACCATAATCTCGCGAACCAAAGTCTCAGAGAATTCCTCAACCGATTCGATTAGTTCTTGCTCGTACTGCTCGACTTTTTCAGGTGCCCTTAGCCGCAGGGGCTCAAAAACCTTAGCCAGCCAAGAAATAAATGCGTCGAACCGACTGGCTAGTTTTCCAGCGAAAGATAGTCTTCCGAGCTGTCTTCCGGCCACCTGTTGAATAAGCCAAACAAAAGGAAGGGCGATGGCCAGAATCGTTGCAACCAGCTGATCCTTTGGTGTGAAGACCAAAACACCTGCAGTTAGCGAGAAGATTAGGAAGCGGGCAATTGACAGCGTTCCAGCTCTGACATCTTCAGCAATTTCTAGATGCGTTTGAATAGTCGCAAGAAGCATCATGAGAGCTAGGGCCAGCAAAATGACCCCAAATTCAACTATTCCGGCCACTACCAAATCCCTCTAGCAAACTCTTCTGAAGCTTGAACATCTCTCGCTCTTCATCGGGCTCTGCGTGATCAAATCCCACAAGGTGCAGGATGCCGTGTGTGAGTAAAAGGTGTACCTCATCCATCATCGAATGACCTGCTGCTTCTGCCTGAAGCATTGCAACCTGAGGACAAATGACAACATCCCCAAGTACCCCCTCAACAAGTGGACCATCATCTGCGCCGGGTCTGAGCTCATCCATCGGAAAACTAAGAACATCAGTTGGGCCAGGCTCGTCCATCCATTGAACATGCAGGTCAGTCATGGGCTTTTCGTTGACAAAGATTATTCCTAAATCAACCATCGGATGGAGTTTCAGTTGCTCAATGACGTAACTGGCTAGTTCTCTGGTTGACTTAAGATCGACATCAACTTCGCTTTCATTGTTTATCTCAATTGTCACTTCTGCCCAGCTCTTTCGTAGGCATCAACAATGCGCGTTACTAATTCATGGCGAACAACATCTTGGCTTGATAAACGGCAAATCTGGAGGTCCTTTACTTCTTTTAGAACCTTGGCCGCAACATCCAACCCGGACTTTCCAGTCGGGAGGTCAATTTGAGTGGCGTCACCAGTCACAACCATCTTGGATCCAAACCCAAGTCTGGTTAGAAACATCTTCATCTGTTCTGCCGTGGTGTTTTGTGCCTCGTCCAAGATTATGAAGCTGTCATTAAGTGTGCGTCCACGCATGTAAGCCAAGGGCGCAACTTCAATTACACCTGTCTCCATCAACTTCTGCGTAACCTCTGGCTCAAGCATCTCTTGCAGAGCGTCAAAGAGGGGTCGTAGATAGGGATCGATTTTTTCGCTCAAAGTACCGGGCAGGAATCCAAGTCGCTCTCCTGCCTCGACGGCAGGTCTGGTCAAGATGATTCTGCTCACCTTTTTGGCGTAAAGCGCGGAGACTGCCTTGGCAACGGCCAGGTAGGTCTTTCCTGTTCCAGCTGGACCAATACCAAAAGTAATCGTGTGGTTATCAATGGCATCAAGATACTTTTTCTGCCCAAGGGTCTTGGCCCTAACAACCTTGCTCGGTGTCTTGATGGCCCCCTCCGCTAAAACGCGAGTGACATCGTCGCTTCCCCTTACAAGCTTTGCGGTCTCAGAAATCATCCGTTCGTCAAGGCGGATTCCCTGTGCGACTAATTCGGCTAACTGCAAAAGGGTTTGTTTAATCGCGTCTATAGACTCCTGTTCACCTTCTAGGGTGAAGTGGTGACCTCGATTGTGAATTGTGCAGCTTGGGAACTCAGCCTCTAATTTCCGAAGTAGTCGATCCTCGCTACCTAGAACTTCTACCAGAGGCACTGCAGGAATCTCGAAAGTGAGTTTCGGCACTAAACCGCCCGACCAGAGAGTATGTGTGCATGAGTGTGAAAGACGGTCTGACCCTCTTTTTCACCAGAATTGAATTGAAGCCTAAATTGACCATCGGTGAATTTGGCACCCACCTGCCTGATCAGTTCGAATAAACCAATCAGCTCATCAGAATCTGTCAGCTCAGAAACGTATTTCGTGTGCTTTCTTGGCACTACGAGAATGTGAACCTTAGCTAGTGGATTTATGTCCTTGAAGGCGATTGCTGTTTCATTCTCGGCTAACAACTCCGTGCCAAACTTGCCGGCAACTATGTTGCAGAAAATACAGTCCAAAATTCCTCCACCCCAATCCTACGCAAACTACCAGCGACCAGTCAGGGCCAATATCGCGGACATGGCCGCAGGGCCCGCTGTTGAGGTTCGAAGAATTGATGAGCCAAGGCGATAGCTTTCAAAGCCCTGATCCTGCAAATTCTTTATCTCGCTAGCTCCAAATCCACCCTCTGGCCCTACAACTAAAGTCAGCTCCTCAACGCTTTTGTCGAGGCTACTGATTGCTTTTTCCGCCCCTGGATCGAGAACTATTCCAACACCCTTGGGTCTGAGTTCTTTAGTTTTCGCGAGATTCTCGACATGAGGCTGATAGGCACTGTGGCTTTGCTTCATGGCCG
>CAZMOF010000014.1:0-23426 GCA_964567905.1 uncultured Aquiluna sp.
CAGAAACCATGAGTGACACAACAAATGAGTAGCTCGAAATGAGCCCCGCTCAGCAATAAGGCCTGCCCTGTTTGGGGAAGGCCCCGGACAGGAGAAAGTAATTGGCGCTTCCACGCGTATATGACATAGCCAAGGAACTTGGTATTGATACCAAGGTTGCGCTGGCAAAGCTTGAGGAGCTTGGGGAGTATGTGAAGGGTGGTTCTTCCACCATCGCTCCACCAGTTGCCGCCAAGCTGCGTGCTGCTTTCCCCAACGCTGAGAAGCCTGCTCCTAAGAAAGCTCCCGCCAAGGCAAAAGCCAAAGCGAAGGAAGAAACTCCAAAAGACGTTCCTGCTGTTGAAGAGGTAAAGAAGGCCGAACCAAAAATTGAAAAGCCAGCAGTTGCCCCAGCGCCACTAACTGGAATTCCAAGACCTGGTAACAACCCATTTTCTTCGAATCAGGGAATGGGAATTCCAAGACCAATGGCAAGACCTGGAAACAATCCGTTTTCATCTGCGCAGGGAATGTCAAGACCAAGACCCGCTGGACAAAGACTTGATCGTGCTGGCGGCAGACCACAAACTGGTGCACCACGAGGACCAAGACCTCCGCAAAGAACTGGTGGCGGAGCACCTGGCGGTTTTATTCCAGGTGGAAAGCCTGGAGCTTTTCCATCACGTCCAGGACCTGGTGGTAGAGGCGGACGTGGTGCTGGCACAGCCGGTGCATTCGGTCGCGGTGGTTCGAAAAACAAATCAAGGAAGTCAAAGCGCGAAAAGCGCGAAGAGTTTGAGCTAAGAGAGGCACCGTCGCTAGGTGGTGCAATTGTTCCACGTGGCGATGGCAGCACCGTTATCCGTTTGCGCCGCGGAGCCTCTATTCAAGATTTTGCCGACAAGATTGGCGCTAATTCTGGTCAGCTAATAACCGTTTTGTTCCACCTCGGTCAGATGGCCACTGCAACTGCGTCGCTAGACGAAGACACCTTCCAGATTCTTGGTGCTGAACTTGGTTACAAGATTGAAATCGTTTCACCCGAAGACGAAGAGCGAGAGCTGTTTGAGGGCTTTGGTCTAAACATCTCCACCGAGATTGAAGATGAGGATGAAGAGTCCCTAAAAGCCAGACCTCCGGTTGTTACTGTCATGGGTCACGTCGATCACGGAAAGACCAAGCTGCTCGACTCGATTAGAAATTCGAACGTGGTAGCGGGTGAAGCTGGCGGAATTACCCAGCACATCGGTGCCTACCAGGTTCACGCGATGCACGAGGGCGTAGACCGAGCAATCACTTTTATCGACACCCCAGGTCACGAAGCCTTCACCGCCATGCGTGCTCGAGGAACCCAGGTGACAGACATCGCCATCCTGGTAGTGGCTGCAGACGATGGTGTTATGCCTCAGACCATTGAGGCCCTAAATCACGCTCAGGCAGCTCAAGTTCCGATTGTGGTTGCAGTCAACAAGGTCGACAAAGAGGGAGCGAACCCAGCAAAGATTCGTCAGCAGCTAACTGAGTTTGGGCTCGTTGCTGAAGAGTACGGTGGCGATGTCATGTTCGTGGATGTTTCGGCACTGAAGGGTGTGGGACTCGACAAACTACTCGATGCTGTTCTACTAACCGCCGATGCAGCGCTTGACCTCAGAGCAAACCCTGACAAGGCAGCGCGTGGCGTTGCCATTGAAGCCAACCTTGACAAGGGTCGCGGAGCGGTTGCCACGGTTTTGATTCAAAGCGGAACCCTGAGAGTTGGGGATGCCATTGTTGCCGGAGCATCACACGGTCGCGTTAGGGCAATGTTTGATGAAAATGGCGGAGCGGTAGTTGAAGCAGGACCATCTAGACCAGTTCAGGTCTTGGGTCTTCAGTCTGTGCCACGAGCCGGTGACAAGTTTGTTGTTGCTGAGGATGAGCGCCAGGCAAGGCAAATTGCCGAGAAGCGTGAGGCGGCAGACAGAAATGCTCTGCTTGCTAGAACCCGTAAGAAGATGTCGCTGGAGGACTTCACCAAGGCACTCGAAGAGGGCAAAGTCGAATCACTCAACCTCATCATCAAGGGTGATGTTTCTGGTGCTGTTGAAGCTCTTGAAGATGCACTGCTCAAGATCAACATTGACGATTCAGTTCAGCTGCGCATCATCCACCGCGGTGTTGGTGCAATCACCGAGTCAGATGTCAACCTGGCAACTGTCGATGCTGCTGTCATCATTGGCTTCAACGTGCGACCTGATAACAAAGCCAGAGAGCGCGCTGATCGTGAAGGTGTCGACATTCGCTACTACAGCGTCATCTACAACGCTCTCGAGGACATCGAGAAGTCGCTCAAGGGAATGCTCAAGCCTGAGTATGAAGAGAAGCAAATGGGTACGGCTGAAATCCGTGAGGTCTTCAAGTCCTCTAAGTTCGGAACGATTGCCGGATCATATGTTCGCAGCGGCCTAATCAAGCGCAACGCTTTGGCGAGAGTCATCCGCGATGGTTCTGTTGTCAAGGAAGGCCTAAAGGTTGAATCCCTCAGAAGGTTCAAGGACGACGTCAGCGAAGTCAAGACTGACTACGAGTGTGGTATCGGTCTCGGAGACTTTGGTGATTTGCAGGTTGGCGATGAAATTGAAACCTACGAAATGGTTGAGAAGCCGAGAGACTAGTGGTCGATCACGCAAGAGCCAGAAGATTAGCTGAGCGGATCAAGGTACTAGCCGCTGAGTCACTGGAGCGCGGCGTAAAAGATCCAGATATCGGCTTTGTCACATTTACTGACGTCAGAGTTACTCCTGACCTCTCGCACGCCAAGATTTACTTCACCGTATATGGATCAGACGAAGAGCAGCAGAGATCAATCGATGCCCTAGAGCGCAATCGGGGAAGACTGCGCGGTGAAATTGGTCACAGACTCGGTATTCGCATCACTCCAACCATTGAATTGATTAGGGATGACATACCGGCAACCGCAGGAGCTCTCGCCGAGCTATTGGCGGAAGCAAAACGCAGAGACGCCGAAGTTGAGGAACTAAAAAAGCAGGCGAAGCCCGCCGGCGAGGCAGATCCTTACCTAAAGCCAAAGTCTCAGGACAGCTAATTGCCTGGCGGCATTCTTCTAGTCGATAAGCCCAAGGGCGTTACCTCACACGATGTCGTTGCCATGGTGAGAAGACAACTTGGAACCAAAAAAGTCGGTCATGCCGGAACCCTCGACCCTATGGCAACAGGACTGATGGTTGTTGGGATTGATTCCGGGACCAAACTTCTCAGCCACCTTTTCGGACTCGATAAGCAGTATCTGGCAACTATTCGCCTAGGTCAGGCAACTAGCACAGATGATGCCGAGGGTGAGGTTTTATCAGAGGCTGACGCCAGCAAGATCACCAAGGAGCAGCTTCAACTTGAAATCGAAAAGCTCACGGGTGAAATTGAGCAGGTCCCATCTTCAGTTAGTGCAATCAAGGTTGATGGACGGAGAGCTTATGACATTGTTCGCTCTGGTGAAAGTGTGGAGCTGGCATCAAGAAGAGTGAAGATTTATCGGTTTCAGTTAATTTCTGAGATAACGCGTGTTGACAAGTTTTTGGAATTCGATGTTCTCGTTGATTGCAGTTCTGGCACCTACATCAGGGCGTTAGCTCGAGACATGGGCCAGGCACTGGGAGTGGGAGGTCACCTCAGGGAGCTTAGAAGGACCATGGTTGGTGAATTTAGGATTGATGACGCCACTAAACCTGATGAACTTAGAAAACCTATGACACTTCTCGAAGTTGCAACCATGCTTTTCCCTGTTGTAGAACTTAGTGATGCTCAAGCTCAGGACATAATTCACGGGAAGAGAATTGTGCTTGAGGAAAGTTCACCCGTGGCCGCAGACTATAGGGGAGCGCTACTGGCCATTCTTGAACCAGTAGGAAAGGCTTATCGCTCGGTGACAGTTTTTCCGGAGTCGTTCAATGGTTGAGTGGCTATTTCAGATTTTGCTTTGGCTTTCAATTCTCGTCGGGTCAGGCTTGGTGATAGTTGGTCTTTTGGGCCTGAAACCTTCCGGCTATCTGATCCTTTCGCTCGCACTGGTAGAGATCTCACTATTGATTCAATTGGCAGTATCGGTTGGGATGGTTTTCGCGGGATCCCAGGCGGTAGTCAGCACAATTGAATATTTTGGCTATTTGCTGGTGGCCCTGTTGATTCCGTTTGCAGGTGGACTTTGGGCATTGGCTGAGCGAACCCGTTGGTCCACAGTGATAATGGGCGCCTCAGCACTTACTATTTCGGTGATGCTGGTCAGGATGTGGCAGATCTGGTCGGGAAATTACCCAGGTATGTAGGCAACAGTTAACCTTCCGTTCACCTTACAAATAGCTCACCTTCACCTTGGCTGGACAGCATTGCGCTCATGAGCATGGCCCCCGAGAAGCGCAAACTGCTGTCAAAACCAAGCAGGGTTGAGGACAAGATTTTCTTTGCGGTCTCCAAGGCTGCCGGCTACTCATCCTTCGTCATCATCGGGATGATCCTAATCTTCTTAACCATTCGAGCTTGGCCGGCTTTCGAGTCTCAAGGCGTACTCGATTTCACTTTTGGTACTTTTTGGGACAACTCCCTAACGCCCCCGGTCTTCCACATCGGACCTATGGTCTGGGGATCACTCTTAATTGCAACTCTCGCAGTGACAATTGCAGTCCCTATGGCAATTTCGATTGCCTACTTCATCGAGTTTCTAGCGCCTAAAGTCATCGCAAAAATTGCAACAATCATTGTCGATTTGCTAGCTGCTATTCCATCGGTTGTCATTGGACTTTGGGGCCTCGGAATCTTCTCGCCAGTCGGCGCTGGCTGGGCTCAGATGCTCAATGAGTCCCTATCCGGGATTTTCCCCTTCCTATCAAATAGCGCAGGCACGTTCCTAAGATCTCCATTTATTGCGGGAGTTGTGCTCGCTGTGATGATTGTGCCACTCATTTCGTCGGTCACGCGTGAAATGTTCTCCCAGATTGACTCAGAGCTGATAAAGGGTGCATTAGCTCTTGGTGGGACCCGCGAATCAGTGCTTAGGAGGGTCATTCTTCCAACTTCAGCAGGTGGAATTCTCGGTGGCGTTTTACTTGCACTCGGAAGAGCAATGGGAGAAACCGTTGCCATTTTCTTCGTGTTAAACCTGACATATGATCGATATAACTTCTTCAATTTCCTTGAACCAGTTGGTGGAAACATCGCCTCTCTGATCCTCGCTAAGTTTGGCGAGGCAGCGCCAATCGAAGTCGAAGCACTCCTTGCAGCTGGAGTTGTACTTTTTATTATCACGCTTATTATTAACGCCCTTGCCTCTTACATCGTTCAAAAAGCTCAGCCATGGAGGAAGGACTAATGTCAAACGCAACCTTTGTGGCGAGACCAAAGCGCGCACAGCCCTGGAATCGACTGGGTCCGAGAGTCAGATTGAGTTCGCTCCTAACCATTGCTGTTCCCGCATCGGTTTTTGCCGTTTTCCTCATTACCACCGGAATAGATTTCATGGCGGGTCTCATCACTGTGTTTCTTCCACTCCAGCTCTTGTTTGGGGCTTGGGCAGGTTTCTATTCATTTGGTAAAAGAGGAATTCTCGACGGGCTACTACTAGTCATCACTTTCTTTTTGGCATTCTTCGTTCTAGTTTTGCTGGCATCCGTCTTGTGGTCAGTAATTGAGGCGGGATTCAGAGCGATGAGTCCTCACTTTATCTATCAGAACAATGTCTATGTATCGGGTAAAACTGGCCTTGAAATTGGTGGGGTCGGTCACGCCATTTTAGGTACGTCTATCGTCGTAGGAATCACGACCTTAGTGACAGTTCCTCTTGGAGTTGCTACAGCTGTTTACCTTACAGAGACCCGTGATCTTGGAAGAGGCACCGTTAGAACACTGCTTCAGGCCATGTCTGCTATTCCATCGGTGGTTGCTGGATTGTTCATCTATTCACTTCTCATAATCTCAGGGTGGAGTGGTTACTCCGGACTGATGGGGGCTTTGGCGCTGATTCCGCTGATGCTACCGACGGTCTCGCGGGTGGCAGAGGACTCCCTTCGAAACGTTTCTCGAGATCTGAGAAACGGTGCTCTGGCACTGGGGGCTCCCGCTTATCGAGCCTTTCTTATGGTTACCTTGCCAGCCGCTAAGTCAGGTCTTGTTACCGCAGTTCTACTTGGTATTGCCAGAGTCATTGGCGAGACTGCGCCTTTGCTACTGACCATGGCTCTTGCTAACGGAACAAATGCCAATCCTCTGGAAGGTGGCATGACCACACTTCCTAGCTACATTTTCAGTTTCATTGCCCTGGGTGATCCATCTTCAATTGCACGAGCGTGGGGAGCTGCCCTAGTGCTCCTGGTTTTTGTTGGAATTCTGTTTGCGGCAGCACGTGTTGCTAGTGCTCCGAAAAAGGCTAAGAGAAGGAGTGCCTAGTCATGGCTAATTACCACTTGGAAACCAAAGACATCAACGTTTGGTTTGGGGAGAGGCATGTCTTAAAGGATGTAAATCTTCAGTTCCCGAACAACAAGGTTACAGCTCTCATTGGACCATCTGGTTGCGGTAAGTCAACATTTATTCGCACACTCAACCGCATGCACGAGCTTATTCCTAGCGCGGGGTTGTCCGGTGAGGTCTTGTTGGACGGACAGGATATTTATGGAGAGGCTGTTGACCCAGTGGATGTAAGGGTCAGGGTCGGTATGGTTTTCCAAAAGCCAAACCCCTTTCCAACCATGTCAATCAAGGACAATGTGATGTCGGGTATCAAATTGTCGGGAATGTCAAGATCGGACACAACAGACTTGGTCGAAGTTTCTCTCAAGCGTGCAGCAATGTGGAACGAGGTAAAGGACCGCCTTTCAGATCCAGCCGTTTCACTATCGGGAGGACAGCAGCAGCGACTTTGCATCGCCCGAAGCCTGGCAATGAATCCCGATGTACTTCTGATGGATGAGCCCTGTTCAGCTCTGGATCCGGGTTCGACTCGAAGAATCGAAGAGACCATCCTGGAGCTTAAGGAAAATGTGACGATTGTTATCGTCACGCACAACATGCAGCAGGCCCAGAGAATCTCAGACCAGACGGCCTTTTTCTTGGCGGAAGACAACACACCGGGTTACGTAGTCGAGTTCGGCGAGACTCAGCAGATCTTCTATGGGCCAATTGATCCAAGAACCAACGAGTATGTCAACGGACGCTTCGGTTAGAAACCAACTGTTCACCATACGTTTGCGCTTCGGTGGTCTGTTGTTTCTTTGGTGAAGTGAAAATACGAGTGCATTCCGAAAACAAGGAGAACTAATGCGAAACAAGCTAATTGGAGTTTTGGCATCGACCGCTCTAATCACCACAGCCTTTGCCGGCCCAGCCCAGGCACAGGAACAAATCACAGCCGGAGGTGCTTCTTACACCAACGCCTTGCAGCAGGTTTGCACCCAGGCATACACCAAACACAAGGTCACCTACGCGTCAGTCGGATCTGGAACTGGCAAGAGGAATTTCCGCGGTGGCACATATGACTTTGGTGGCTCCGACTCTCTGTATGGACCAACCGAGGCAAAGCCAAGCAATTTTGTTTATGTTCCACTTCTAGGTGGTCCAGTTACTGTGGCATTCAATCTGCCAGGCGTTACTCGTCTTAACCTCACCCCAAAGATGGTTGGAGACATTTATTTGGGCAACATCAGGAAGTGGAATGACCCAGCGATTGTCAGGATCAACAGGACGGCCAAGCTTCCTGACCTAGTCATTACTCCGGTGTATCGTTCCGATGGTTCAGGTACCTCCTATAACTTCACTAACTGGCTGGCTCAGAAGTACAAGGCTCCCTTCAAGGCAACCGATGCCTTCCAGACAACAGCAGGAGCTGGAGCTCTAGTTACGGGTGCAGTTGCCTCTCCTCAAAACTCAGGTGTTGCAACATCAATCAAGGCAACCCTTGGAGCGATGGGATACATCGACATCGCTGACGCTGACAAGGCCGGTCTGAACTACGCCCACCTTCAGAACTCATCTGGTCAATTCATAAAGGCCACCATTCCTGCCTCAAAGTTGTTTCTCGAGAAGCAGCTATTGAAGGCAAACGGAGAGGTAGTTTTTGACTACAACATGAAGGTGAGAGGTGCTTACGACCTCAGCCTCGTGAGCTACGGTCTAGCTCCAACAAGAAATGGAACATCAAAGGCAGCAGCTATTGCTGACTACCTCAGCTTCTTTGTCAACACTTGCTCCCCTCAGAATGCTGCAGCTCAGGGTTACGTAGCCCTCAGCGGTACCCTTCTGCGCAAGGCAAACGAAGCTATCAAGAAGATCAAGTAGTAGTTAGGTAAGAATGGAGTAGCCGGGGCCCTCGTGCCCCGGCTATTTCGACGGAGAGGACAAAAATGAATCGCAGGTTATGGCAAACGTCAGTGCTAGGTCTCTCCGTTCTGACTCTTCTGACGGCATGCAATCCGCCAATGCCAGATTCACTGAAAGTTGAATTGACTGAACGTACAGTGCAGTGTGGTGAGGAGTTTGTCGAATCCAAGGTTTTGCCTGAGTTTGTCGACATTGCAGAATTTTGGAATAGCTCCATGGATGTGGCCTGTGAGGGAACAATGGGGCTCACGGTTTTGGATGGCTATCCCGCCGGGCCTGGTCTTGTCATATCTGAAGAAGAAGTCAAGGGTTGCACTCCTTACGCAAACGTGCCCATGGCAGTCGATGCAGCAGTGTTCTCCTTCATGTTCTTGGATGTCTATGAAATTAACCTGAGTCCCGAACTTATCGTTGCGATTTTCCGCAAAGAAGTAACGGATTGGGCTGATGATCGAATTACTAAGCTAAACCCGGATGCTCTGCTACCTAGCATGCCAATCAACATCATTCCTCAAGCTCCGCCTGGCGCAATTACAGCCATGGAAATTTGGCTGAGTAGTGAAACGGGTGAGGATGTTGAACTAGCTGGACTAGTTCCAGGTGAGGGTTCCGAGGTCGATGCTCTCTATGAACTCATTGATGGAGACCTGAAGCTAACCTCATTCGGCTCTCTGCAGATTGCAGGTATGAACTATGCAAACATGTTGATTGATGAGGAAGATCCGACCTCGGTTGTCTTGCCAGACGTTCTCACCATTCAAACGGGCATCGGACAGACAAAAGTTTCCGGCGAGACTCCCAATTTGACATTTGTCTACGATCCTTCAATCCCAGCTGAACCATTGCCTGGGCAGTTTGAAGCGATTAGGCCATGGGGAGCTCTGTTTCCGGTTAACTTGAGCCTTTGCGGTGAGGACAATCTTCAGACTCGATTTGCGGCAAGGTTCCTACTCCGACTGGATGCTCAAGGATCCATATCAACCGGTGTGTTTAGCCCTCTGAAGGAAGAAGTCAGAATCGCTGCAATTGCCGTTGTTGATGATGGTCTTCCAGAAGTTGAGATTCCTGAGGAGCTAGAGCGGGAGCTTCAGCAGTAAAGCTAAGCTTGCCCAAGTGGCAAAACAACTAGGTGCTGGACGACTACTAATTGCTGTTTATGGCATTTTTGCAGTCTCTGCATCAGCCCGGGCCACCTACCAGCTGATTCTTGAATTTGATCAAGCGCCAGTTGCCTACCTCTTATCCCTGGTAGCAGCGCTGGTTTATGTCCTAGCAACTTTCTTTCTCGCCAAGGACAGTCTGCGCAAATACGCAAACATCGCCATCTGGTTTGAGCTAATTGGAGTTGTAGTAGTTGGTTTCCTAAGCTTGGCCTTGCCACAACTGTTCGCTCACCCTTCGGTTTGGTCTGGGTTTGGAATTGGTTATGGATTTATCCCACTGGCTTTGCCAGTGGTTGGACTGATATGGCTTAGGAAAGCAAATGCATGAGATAAAGGGTTCATTGCCCGAAGATTTTGCTGACACCGCAGTCGTGATTGGAAAATTCGGTTCCATACACCTGGGACATCAGCAGCTGATCCACCAGCTGATTGAAGCATCAGAAGAAGCGGGGCTGAGCGCTCTGGTTCTAACGTTTGATCGTCATCCCAATTCAGTGCTGCATCCTGAGAATGTGCCACTCCCGGTGATAGGGGAGCGCCAGAAAAAGCACTTGCTGGAGGAGCTGGGTGTTGATGCCCTAAAGGTGATTCCTTTTGATCAGGAACTTGCCTCTTTGACCCCCGAGCAATTTGTTGAGCGGCATCTACTTCCACTTCGGGCAAGAATAGTTTTAGTTGGAAAGGGTTTTAAGTTCGGGTCCGGGGGAGTCGGGAGCGTCCAGACTCTTCGCGAACTTGGTGTCAGGTTTGGTTTTCAAACCCGCGAGGTTGACAACGTTGAAGCTAACGGAATGAAGATTTCCACAACCGCAATTAGGAGTTTGCTGAACGAAGGCAAGGTTGAAATTGCCAACATTCTGCTCGGCAGAAACCACGCCACCGAAGGGTTGGTCGAACACGGAAGAAAAATCGGTAGGACACTGGGTTATCCGACCGCAAACATCTCCCGTAATGCGGAGGGGTACCTACCTGCCGATGGTGTTTATGCAGGATATCTGGTTGCCGACGGTATTCGATATCCCGCAGCCCACTCTGTTGGGACAAACGATTCGATTGAGGCAGTGCCGAGACTTTTAGAATCACACGTAATTGGTAGGGATGACCTTGATCTTTATGACAAGCATGTCGTTTGCGAATATGTTGCCCAGGTAAGAGGGTGGGCCAAATTCAATTCCCTCGAGTCTCTCAAAGAGCAAATTGCTAGAGATGTCGCGAAGGCGAAGCTGCTACTGGAGGAGTAGGTTAGGTCTATGAATTTCATTGATGCAATAAAGAGCGGTTTCCAAAACTACTTTAACTTCAAAGGCAGAGCCTCTCGATCTGAGTTTTGGTACTGGGTGTTGTTCACAGTTTTACTTGGTCTGGTTGCCTCGACTCTAGAGTCTGCAATCTGGCCCACGCCGGCATTTGAGGGCGACTGGATGCAAAACTTCGAGTCAGTTGCCGCTCAGCAGACACCTCTGTCAAACATAATTGCGCTTGTTTTGTTCATTCCGAACCTATCGATGCTTGCACGTAGATTTCATGATGCTGGATTTTCTGCCAAGTGGCTGTTTCTGCAGCTGATACCAATCGCCTATGGAATCTTTGCGGCATTTGGCGTGGTGTCAATTTTGATCAATTCCGAGTTCGAAAACTTCGATCTTTCAGTCGAGGAACTGATGTCCTTGATCTTCTTGGTCTTGCCAATTTTCGGGCTTTTCCTGGCGGTCATGGTCGTTTACCTGGTCTTTGCCCTCCGGCCCTCGAAGAGCTTCTACGACGGAAACAAGTATGTTGAGCCTGAGAGCCCATCCTCCTTGCAAGAGGGAACTACCGCCTAGCGTTTTTTGTCTTTTTTCTCTAAGCTTTTGCAAGCCGTGTAACGGCCGCGGATAAAGAGAGCTTTGGGCAAAATGCCCACGGCGCCGCGCAGCGGATAGGAAAGGACCAAAACCGTGGCACTAGATGCAAAAATTAAGCAGCAAATCATTGCAGAGTATGCAACAGGCCCAGGAGACACTGGCAGCCCAGAAGTTCAAATCGCGGTTCTTTCTCGCCGCATTTCAGATTTGACCGAGCACCTAAAGGACCACCAGCACGATCACCACTCCCGCAGAGGTCTGCTTCTGCTAGTTGGTCAGCGCCGCAGACTGCTCGGATACCTGCAGAACATCGACATCGACCGCTACCGTAAGCTCGTCGAGCGACTCGGTCTACGCCGATAAATAGCTGTGAATAAAGGCCCTGGGTGAACCCCAGGGCTTTTTTCTATCTAATTTGTAATCATTTCGTTAGGCTTATCTCAAGAGGAAACGAAGGCGGGTCCTCGGTGGAAGGTTTTGGGTCACTGCCCCAGAGCTTTTGACTGACGACCAGCACTTCTCCTCCAGCACGAAAAGGCCCCAAAAAGGGGCCTTGTTGTCGTGCGCAATGAGGATAAGGAGGGGCCATGGAAGGCCCAGAAATTAAATATGCAGAGGCCGTTATCGATAACGGTAAATTCGGCAAGCGCACCATTCGATTTGAAGCCGGTCGTCTTGCTCAGCAGGCAGCCGGCAGTGCGGCTGTCTATCTAGACGAAGAGACAATGCTCTTTTCGGCAACTACAGTTTCCAAGCAGCCGAAAGATCAGTTCGACTTCTTCCCCTTGACTATCGACGTCGAGGAAAGAATGTATGCAGCTGGCAAGATTCCAGGCAGCTTCTTCAGACGCGAGGGTAGACCTTCGACTGAGGCTATTTTGGCAGCGCGTCTGATTGACAGACCACTGCGTCCATCGTTTGTTGATGGATTGAGAAATGAAATTCAGGTTGTTGCAACCGTTATGTCCATCCATCCGGATGAGATGTATGACGTTGTTGCAATCAACGCCGCATCTATGTCAACCCAGCTGGCAGGTCTTCCATTCTCTGGTCCCGTTGCCGGAGTTCGCGTGGCACTAATTGATGGCCAGTGGGTCGCATTCCCTCGCCACTCGGAGCTAGAAAAAGCTGTCTTTGACATGGTGGTTGCCGGTCGCGTCGTTCACGATGACGGTCACGAAGATGTAGCAATCATGATGGTCGAGGCGGAAGCAACCGAGACTTCTTGGGATCTGATTCAGGGCGGTGCAACTGCCCCAACCGAAGAAGTTGTGGCTCAAGGCCTAGAGGCTGCCAAGCCTTTCATCAAAGTATTGGTTGAAGCACAGAGCAAGTTGGCAAAAGAACTTGCTAAGCAGGTTGCTGAGTATCCGCTGTTTCTTCCCTACACCGATGAGGTTTACGAAGTTGTTTATTCAGCTGCTGCAGGTGAGCTTTCCAAGGTCTATCAGATTGCTGATAAGCAGGCCAGACAGGAAGCTGATGACGCTCTCAAGGCAAAGGTCAAAGAAGAGCTAGCGAGCAAGTTGGACGAGGAGCAGATGCTCCAGTTCTCAGCTGCCTACAAGTCTGTTACCAAGAAGGTAATGCGCACCAGAGTGCTCAAAGAGGGTATTCGCATTGATGGCCGAGGACTAAAGGACATCCGTGTTATCGATGCCGAGGTTGCGGTTATTCCAAGGACTCATGGCTCAGCTATCTTCCAAAGAGGCGAGACTCAGATTCTTGGCGTGACAACGCTAAACATGCTGAAGATGGAGCAGCAGATTGATGCCCTTACGCCAGTAACCACCAAGCGCTACATGCACCACTACAACTTCCCTCCTTACTCAACCGGAGAGACTGGCCGCGTTGGATCACCTAAGAGACGTGAAATTGGACACGGTGCCCTAGCAGAAAGAGCACTGGTTCCAGTTCTACCAACTCGTAACGAGTTCCCATATGCCATTAGACAGGTCAGCGAAGCACTTGGTTCAAATGGTTCGACTTCAATGGGTTCGGTTTGCGCGAGCACGCTCAGTCTTTTGAACGCGGGTGTTCCACTTCGGGCACCGGTGGCAGGTATTGCTATGGGACTGATCTCGGATGTAGTCGATGGCAAGACTCAGTATGCTGCGTTGACAGACATCCTTGGTGCAGAAGATGCTCTGGGGGACATGGACTTCAAGGTTGCAGGAACCAAGGACTTTGTGACCGCGATTCAGCTCGACACCAAGCTAGATGGAATTCCTTCGAGTGAGCTTGCCAAGGCACTGACTCAGGCCAAAGAGGCGCGTCTATTCATCCTCGGAGTAATGAACGAGGCTATCGACGCTCCCGACGAGCTTTCTCAATACGCTCCACGAATCATCAGCGTGAAGATTCCTGTCGACAAGATTGGTGAAGTCATTGGTCCGAAGGGCAAGATGATCAACCAGATTCAGGAAGACACTGGAGCTGAGATCAGCATTGAGGACGATGGAACAGTGTTTATTGGTGCAACCAATGGACCGGCCGCTGAAGCTGCCAAGGCAGCTATCAATGCCATCGCCAACCCGCACGTTCCTGAGGTTGGCGAGAGGTTCCTCGGAACCGTGGTCAAGCTGGCAACATTTGGTGCCTTCGTTTCACTTCTTCCAGGCAAGGATGGACTGCTCCACGTGTCCGAACTGAAGAAAATCTCAGGCGGCAAGCGCGTTGAGAACGTCGAAGATGTTCTTGAGGTTGGTCAGAAGATTCTGGTCGAGATTGCCAAGATTGATGACCGAGGCAAGCTTTCACTTGTCCCAGTTGTTGAGGACGAGGCTAAGTCGGAGTAGTGATTTGCTACTTCCTCTAAAAGCATCTGTTGAGTTCACCGCTGACGAGGCGACTGTTTCAAAGACAGTCCTCGACAGCGGTGTTCGCATTCTCACGGAAACAGTTCACGGCGCTCCATCGGTGTCAGTCTCGGTTTCAGTTGGAGTTGGCTCACGCGATGAAAGCGACAGCCACCTTGGTTCGACACATTTCCTAGAACACCTACTCTTCAAGGGAACAGCGAAACGCTCAGCCAGAGACATTTCAGTCGCCTTTGACTCTGTCGGGGGATCATCCAATGCGGCAACCGCCAAGGAGTACACCACCTACTACGCCCGGGTTCAGAACGCCGCTCTAGGTTTAGCAACCGATGTCTTAGTTGACATGTTCTGCTCGGCCAAGATTGACGAAGACGATTTTGAAACCGAAAAGACAGTGATCCTTGAAGAGCTGGCGATGAATGAGGATGATCCAGAAGATGTAGCTCACGAAGCTTTTTCTGACGCTCTGATGCCCGGCACTGATTTAGGTAGACCAATCGGTGGCTCGAAGGAGAGCATCCTTGCCGTAACCAGGCAGCAGGTGGTTGATCACTACCGGGAGAACTATTCGACAAGCAGCATGGTGGTTACAGCAGCCGGAGGAGTGAACCACGCAGAGTTTGTAGAACTGGTCCAAAAGCAGCTGGCAGAAATTGGTTGGACCAGGCACGCTGAACCGGTTACCAGACGGGAGCAGAGCTATCGCAAGCCTCCTGCTCCTGAAAGATTTCGACTAATCGACAAGGACACTCAGCAGGCCCACATCATCCTAGGTTTTCAAAGTCCACACTCGATGGATGAGGATCGCTACGCTTTGGCAATCTTCAACACAGTTCTAGGCGGAGGTATGTCCTCGCGGCTCTATCAAGAGATAAGAGAAATTAGGGGCCTTGCCTATTCGACTTACTCCTATCAGCATGGCTATTCAGACAGCGGCTTCTTCGGCCTTTATGCCGGTTGCTCCCCAGAGAATGCCGAGGAAGTGGTTCGACTAATGCGCGGTGAGATTCAAGCAATTGCCGAGAATGGCGTCAGTCAAGAAGAGTTTGATCTGGCACTTGGCAACATCACTGGTTCTTTGGCGCTACGTTTTGAAGCTTCCCTGGCCCGCATGAATCGTCTGGTTGGAGTTGAACTGGGATCAGGCGAATATCTGAGCGTCAGCCAGGTAATCGCCAGATTTGAGGCGCATAACCTTGAGGATGTCCGCAAGGTCGCACACAGGATTGTGGATGCCCCGAGCACACTGGTGGCTGTAGGGAAATCTCTTGGAGCACTTGAGAAGTTGGCTTGATAGGTTTACTCCATGATTTCAGTTGCAATTGTTGGTGCGAGCGGACGCATGGGTCGACTGACCAAAGAGCTGGTCGACCAAGATTCGTCGCTAAAGCTACACGCAGCACTTGACTCGAGCTCGGACATCAGCATGCTCGAAGGGGCGGATGTCGTAATTGAATTCACCAATCCCACCGTCAGTGAAACGATCGCAGATTACGCAATCAAGAACGGCTTGAAGCTTGTTATCGGATCTTCAGGCTGGTCTGAGGTAAAGCTTGATGGGCTTAGAAAAAAGCTGGAGAACTCACCGAATGCGGGAGTTGTTGTTATACCCAACTTCTCAATTGGTTCAATGCTGGCGCTGCGTTTTGCTCAGGAAGCTGCAAAGCATTTTCTACAGGCGGAAATAGTCGAGGCTCACCATGCTGGAAAGCTAGATTCTCCATCGGGAACAGCTATTCGCACAGCAGAGCAAATTGCCAAATCACGTGGCAAATCCCATCTAGTTCCCGGTGCTGATTCAACTGCCAGGGGACAAATCGTTGAGGGTGTGCCCATTCATTCAATTCGGCTAAGTGGAGTCTCAGCCAAGCAAGAAACCATCTTTGCTGCGGACAGCGAACAGCTCGTTATTAGTCACGATGTCAGCTCGCATCGCGCGTATTCGCTTGGAATACTAAAGACAATTGAGTTTGCTAAAAATGCCAGTGGCCTGGTTGTTGGCCTAGACAAGGTGATTGGCTAGCGTGCTGACCAAACTTTGGTTGGCAGTTATGGTGGCGATCACTCTTTTGTACGCTTTTCTTCTTTTTGAACGTGGAGTTGTGCTACTGCAAGATGGTCAGCCGGTTGCCGTGATTATGGGGGTAGCCATCCTTGTTTTCCCATTGCTGGCACTAGCAACAATCTTTTTCGAGATTCGATTTGGCTTGCGACTAGCAAAACTTGAAAAGCTCTTCCTAGCAAGTGGGATGGAGTCACCCGGGTACGAGCTAAGGCCAAGTGGCAGGGCGGAGCCTGAGAGTGGAAAGCGAATTTTTGAGCAGCTCAAAGCAGCTTTAGAAAAAGATGAGCAAAACTTTCTTCTTTGGTATTTGCTGGCCGACGCCTACGACAAACTCGGCGACAGAAAACGAGCTCGACAGGCTGCCCGCCAGGCTATTTCAAGAGCGAAACAGTCCCACGCGCTTTAGTAGCAGATACATCTGGCAGCCAAGGCAGAAGTTGAAGAAAGCATTCAGAAAAGCTGCAATAAAGATAAAGGCAAAAGCAATTGTCACCACCAGCTGGGAGTTGGCAATTAGTCCAATCAGTCCGAGAGTTGCAAATCCAAGACCAACCTGCTGAGCAAACCTTGGTGGCCTGGCATCTTCCATTTCTTTGGGTTCACCAAGGCGAGGTCTGATTGCTGCAAAAAGCTTTTTATAGGGGTGGGTGCTTGGAAAGAATACGCTCCAGGCAAAAAGCACAAACAGAGCTACCACCAGAAACTGAGATGTGATTGCAAAAGATGTAAGGGCGTCTGCAAATCCGAGAATAGCAAGTGCAGAGGTTACGGCAGCACCTACTCGTGGTGCTCTTGGATCAATAAGCTGACTCATTTCACTCCTAATTTTTCCAGTTCAACTTTTAGTTTTGCAAGATTTGGTACGCCACCCACACGGTAGACGAGCTCACCTTTCGGGTTCAGCAGGAACACCGTGGGTGTTTGGCTTATACCGAAGTGAGCTGCAACATCCAGCCGATCAGTGATATCCACTTCCAGATGTCGCAGTCCAGCAGAGCTGTCGTCCATTGCCGTTAGCTGACGAGAGACACCCGGGCACTGTCCGCAGTAGCTTGTTGAAAACTGCAGCAGGGTGGCTTTTTCGCCAAGCTCGGTTGAAGCCTGATTCTTTCGACTTGGAGAGAGCCTCACCAAATCAATCTTCTTTCTGCTCTTTACGCGGTGACCTCGGCCATGCAGTAGCCGATAGGCCAGCCCGACCAGCGTGGCGGAGCCAACTAAGGCTAAAACCGCAAGCAGATTATCCACCGCCCTAGGTTAGGTCATAGGGGAGCGGCTTTTGGGAGTGTTACACCTTTTTACTTCGCTGAAACCCCCTAGGCTTTTCGCGATGAGCGAGATTGAATTCCGAAGCGATATGACCGTAGAGCTGGTGCGACACAGCGCCAGAGATTCCGATGTGCTTTTCGCTGCCCGAGTATCCACCCAGGGTGAGCAGACGCTGGATTCTGCCAAGCAGGTTGATGCTCAGGCCCAGCAGAAAGACAAGGGCCTAATCAACTACCTAATGCGCGATCGCCACGGATCTCCTTTCGAGCACAACTCCATGACCTTCTATGTTCAGGCTCCAATTTTTGTCTTTCGCGAATTCATGCGCCACCGAATTGCCAGCTATAACGAGGAATCGGGTCGCTATCGCGAGCTCAGACCAGTTTTCTATGTCCCAGGCGAAGATAGAAAACTAATCCAAGTTGGCAAGCCTGGCCATTACGAGTTTGAGGATGGGTCAGCCGAACAGTTTGCGCTTGTTCAGCAGGAAACCATGACGGTTACTCGTGCAGCATATGAGGCATATAAAAGAATGCTTGAAGCCGGGGTGGCCAGGGAGGTTGCCAGAATAGTTCTGCCGCTCAACATTTACTCGAGCATGTATGTCACCATGAATGCCCGATCTCTGATGAATTTTCTATCCCTCCGGACTAAGCGCGAGGGCACTCACTTTCCATCCTTCCCTCAGCGGGAAATAGAGATGGTTGCTGAGCAGATGGAGAACTACTGGGCCGAGCTGATGCCTCTGAGCTATGAGGCCTTCAACGAAAACGGACGGGTAGCTCCTTAGTTTTCATATCGCTAGGCTAAACGGATGGTTTCTCAGCAAAAAGACATCTTCGGCCAGGTACTGGTTGCCCTGGTCACACCGATGACGGCCGAGGGTGAAGTTGACTGGCCTGCCGTTGAAAGACATGTCGACTATGTAATTTCTAATGGTGCGGATGGTGTCGTTGTAACCGGCACCACCGGAGAAACATCAACGCTTACCGACGCAGAGAAAATCAAGCTGGTTGAGGTTGGCAAGAGTGTCTCATCAGGCCGGGCGAAAATTATTACCGGTGGTGGTTCAAATGAAACAGCACATGCCATTCAGCTGTACAAGGCAAGTGAAAAGGCTGGAGCTGACGGCATCATGGTCGTCACCCCTTACTACAACAAGCCAACTCAGGCCGGAATTCTCACGCACTTCCGTCTGATTGCAGACGCCACAGATCTACCAAACATCCTTTATGACATTCCCGGTAGAACTGGGGTGGCAATTTCCTACGAAACTTTTCACAGAGCAGCAAAACACCCGAACATCGTGGCAATCAAGGATGCCAAAGGAGATCTTGCTCAAGCATCGAGGCTGATGTTGGAAACGGGTCTGATGTATTTTTCAGGTGATGACTCGAACGTTCTTCCCCATATCTCGATTGGTGCCACTGGAATGATTAGCGTCACCGCCAACATTGCTCCTCACGCGTATCGACAGATTGTCGATGCTACCAATCGCAATGACTTCCACGCGGCGCTGACAGTTCACAATTCTCTTGAACCACTTCAGCGCGCAATTATGACCCACGTGCCAGGGACCGTAGCCGCCAAGTATGTGCTGCACGGTCTTGGCTTCATCGGATCTCCACGAGTGAGACTTCCTCTAGTTGGTCCTGAGGATCACGAAGCAGCCTTGATCGAAGGTGGCATTGACCAGGTGGTTAGTGTGCCAGGAGTTAGCTTCGATAACTTCCGTCCAGATAGAAATGCCGCTGCCGGTGGGGCACTACCCAAGGTCGCGGGAACCACTAGATAAGTGCAAACACCTCCAGCCCTTAGACCAGACACTCTTCGAATCATTCCGCTTGGCGGAGTCGGAGAGATTGGTCGCAACTGCACCGTCTTTGAGATCAATGACCAAATTCTGATTGTTGACTGCGGGGTGCTTTTTCCTGAGGAGTCGCAGCCGGGCGTTGATTTGATTCTTCCTGATCTTGGTTATCTTGCCGACAAGCTCGACAGAATTGCCGGACTGGTTCTAACCCACGGTCACGAAGACCACATAGGCGGCATTCCTTATCTATTGAAGATGCGCCCAGATATTCCAATCTATGGATCAAAGCTGACCATTGCTTTCATCCAAGAAAAGCTCGCCGAACATCGCCTCACGGCGAAGGTGCAGCTGGTAAGCGAGGGAATGAAGAGCGCAATTGGAGGATTCGAGTGTGAATATGTTGCGGTAAATCACTCGATTCCAGATGCCCTGGCAGTCATCATTCGCTCAAAAGCTGGTGTGGTGCTTGCAACCGGCGACTTCAAGATGGACCAGCTTCCGCTTGATGGCAGACTCACTGATCTGAGGGCGTTCGCCAAGGTCGGTCAAGAAGGTGTCGACTTATTCATGGTTGATTCCACCAACGCTGACATCCCGGGATTTACACCACTTGAGCGAGACATCGGTCCGGTTATCGAAGGGGTAATTTCTCGAACTAGGGGAAAAGTGGTGGTGGCATCTTTTGCCTCGCACGTTCACCGAGTTCAGCAGGTAATTGAAGCTGCACTCAACAATGATCGCAAGGTCGTGTTTGTTGGACGCAGCATGGTTAAGAACATGAAGATTGCAGCCGAGCTGGGCTTTTTGCAAATCCCGGATGGGGCAGTGGTTGACCTAAGTGAGGCAGCCGATATGCCCGACCACAGCCTTGTTTTTATGTCAACGGGTTCGCAGGGTGAACCGATGGCAGTGCTATCCAGAATTGCCAATCAGGACCACCAAATTGAAATTGGCGAAAACGACACCGTGCTGCTGGCAAGCTCCATGATTCCTGGAAATGAAAATGCCGTCTATCGGGTGATTGATGGCCTAACCAGACTCGGAGCAAATGTCGTCCACAAGGGCAATGCAAATGTCCACGTTTCTGGGCACTCGGCAGCTGGAGAGCTGCTGTATTGCTACAACATCATCAAGCCTAAAAACGTAATGCCCATCCACGGGGAGTATCGACACCTAATGGCGAACGCCAAACTGGCCAAAAAGACCGGAGTTCCAGAAGAGAACATCATTGTTGCTGAAGACGGAAGCGTGGTTGATTTAGCGAATGGCACTGCAGAGATAGTCGGCAAGATTCGTTGCGACATGCTTTATGTGGATGGTCAGGCTGTGGGCAAGATTACCGAAGAGGATCTGCAGGACCGCAGGACTTTGGCTGCTGAGGGATTCATATCTATATTCGCTGTAGTCAACAAAGAAACTGGTGAACTTGTCGAGGGACCAGCTATCAGAGCGAGAGCATATGCGGAAGAAGATCACGTGTTCGACGATATTCTTCCTGCGATCCAGCAGGCTCTCAGGCAAGCAGCTAGTGATGGCGTGCGGGACAGCTATCAGTTCCAGCAGGTGATTCGCAAGACAGTTGGCTCTTGGGTGGCAAAGGCTCATCGCCGCAGACCAGTAATAATCCCAATCGTTGTCTATTCTTCTCGCCCTGCCTAAGCAGGATTTTCCCATCCCCTTGCTAACTTTTTAGCATGGCTGGAAAGACCAAGCCGCCCAGCCGAGCGGGCGGCAAGACGCGCTCGCGTTCGGTCGCACCCAAAGCCAAATCAGAGCGAAACTTTTTTGACTATCTTCAGCGTGGGTACATGGCTACCGCCCATGGCATCGGGGGACTGGTCAGATCCTTTAGCAAGGAAATCAAGGATGACGAAAGACGCGATGGCCTTCCATTCGCGCTATTCCTACTAAGCGTTCTGGGAGTGCTTTTTGCTTGGTTTTTGAGCAATGAAGCCTGGGCTGTTCTTATCCACCAGTTCACCTTCGGGATGCTGTTTGGCCTAGTGAGCTTTGGACTCCCAGTAGTGCTCTTTGCCTACTCCATGTTTCTTTTCAGGCATCCATCCTCTTTGCGCGACTCAACCAGATTCGCTCTGGGATTTTGGCTTTTTCTTTCAGTTATATCCGGGTTCTTCCACGTCTTTTCTACTCTTCCGTCTCCTAGCGATGGGGTGCCGGCGCTCGCCGAGGCTGGCGGTCTTTTCGGCTGGTTGATTGGCGGACCATTGAATGCTCTGCTGAGCATTTGGGGAGCTGTTCCAGCATTGGTTTTACTGGCTGTTGCTTCACTTCTCATCATGACCGGAACCCCACCGGGTCGAGTCGTTGATCGCATTCAGGAGCTTTATCGATTCCTCTTTAATGTCACCGAGGAAAAGCAAAAGAAGAAAAAGATTGAAACTGAAAGCAAGTGGTGGGGAGCTAAAAAGGAAGAGCCAAAGGCTTTTGAGACTCCACTAGAAATAATCGAAGAACCCGAAGTTGAGATACTTCCTGAGCCAGATTTGCTAGTCGAAGATAATGACGAGCCTGATTTGGAATTCTTCAAGGCGGAAGAGGGAGTAACCGAGCCGATTGACATTCCGGCTCCGCGCGAGAAGAAGCCGTATGTCCTGCCTGGTCTTGGAATTTTAGCTGCTGGTTCTCCAGCAAAGGCTGCCAGCAGCGTGAACAACCAGGTGGCCGCTGCTATTGATGCTGTCTTCCAAGAATTTGATGTTGAGGCAAAGGTTTCTGGTTTTCAACGAGGCCCAACCGTAACCAGATACGAGGTTGAGTTAGCGCCCGGCGTGAAGGTTGAAGCTGTGACCAGACTCACCAACAACATCTCATACGCTGTGGCATCAAATGAAGTCCGCATCCTCTCGCCAATTCCTGGTAAGAGTGCGATTGGAATTGAGATTCCAAACTCGGATCGGGAGATAGTAACTCTGGGGGATGTGCTTAGAAGCAAGAACGCTCAGGCCTCGAGTCATCCACTGACCATTGGCGTTGGTAAGGATGTCGAGGGCGGCTATCTGGTTGCCAACATAGCCAAGATGCCACATCTTCTGGTTGCCGGCGCCACAGGTGCGGGTAAGTCGAGCTTCGTGAATTCGATGATTGCATCAGTGCTGATGCGAGCCACACCTGCTGAAGTCAGATTAGTTCTGATTGACCCTAAGCGAGTGGAATTGGCTGCCTATCAGGGAGTCCCGCACCTAGTCACCCCAATCATTACCAATCCCAAGAAGGCCGCTGAAGCTTTGCAATGGGTGGTCCGGGAGATGGACTCAAGGTATGACGATCTAGCTTCTTTTGGATTCAAGCACATTGATGATTTCAATCGTGCGGTAGTGGCTGGTGAGATCTCTCCTCCTGCAGGATCTAGGCGTGAATTGATTCCCTATCCATACCTCTTGGTGGTCGTTGACGAGTTAGCGGACCTGATGATTGTTGCCCCTCGTGATGTTGAAGATGCAATTGTCCGTATCACACAGCTAGCTAGGGCAAGTGGTATTCATTTGGTTCTTGCAACTCAGCGCCCCTCTGTCGACGTAGTTACGGGCCTTATCAAGGCCAATGTGCCATCCCGCCTAGCATTCTCGGTTTCATCGCTCACTGACTCGCGTGTCATTTTGGATGGCCCTGGTGCCGAAAAGCTAGTTGGCCAAGGAGATGCTTTGTTTGCCCCCATGGGATCAAATAAACCAATTCGCGTGCAGGGTGCTTGGGTTAGTGAGCCTGAGCTTCACAAGCTGGTTGCTCATGTCAAAGCTCAGATGGATCCGGAGTACCGAAGCGATGTCACCATCGCCCAGCAGTCGAGAATGGTAGATAGCGAAATTGGTGACGATCTGGACCTGCTGTTGGCAGCATGTGATCTGGTAGTCAATTCACAATTTGGTTCAACCTCCATGCTGCAAAGAAAACTTAGGGTCGGATTTGCTAAGGCCGGCAGGCTCATGGATCTGCTGGAATCCAGGGGAATCGTAGGTCCCTCCGAGGGTTCAAAGGCTAGGGAAGTTCTAATCAGGCCAGAAGATATGGCAAAGGCACTGGCTCGAATCTCTGGAACAGCGCCGGTTGCGGGCGATGAGGTATCGGGGGAGGATAGCCCTGATGAAGACGCCT
>CAZMOF010000015.1:0-21569 GCA_964567905.1 uncultured Aquiluna sp.
GCCTTCATAGTCATGACTTTCTTTCAGGCCAAGTTCTACATAATCTTTTCCTTCCTCTTCGGTTATTCGGCGCACTATGTGATCAGAGGGGAAAAGGAGAATCGCGGACGCTGGATTGGGCGCTCCATTGGCCTCATAATCCTTGGAATTCTGCACTTCACCTTCTTTTTCCATGGCGACATTCTCTTCCTCTACGGTTTGTTCGGGCTTCTGCTCCTAGCTCTTTACTTCCGAAGCGATAAGGCGATTAGAGGCTGGGCCACCGGTTTATACATCGGAATCACCATTCTCTATATAGCCCTTGGTGCTTTGACCTACGTCGGGGAGATGTTGTTGACCGCGAAGGGTAAGTCTTTGCCTGGAGAAACGTTTACGCCAGCCCTCAATGAAGCTCTCAAGTCAGGTTCGTTCCTGGACACTGTTGGTCCTCGAGTTGAGTTGTGGATATTTGCCGCACCAAACGGATTCTTGCTTCAGGGCCCGCTTGTGTTTATCGCATTCCTAGTGGGAGTGCTAGTTGCCAGAAAGAACGGGTTGGTTTCAACCAATCCAAAGCTTCTGAACAAACTGATTCTGTGGGGATTCCTGATTGGTCTTCCAGTGCAGGCCTTTTCTGCATGGCTCTTTCTGACAAACTCCATCGGGGCTGACAGCGTAGGAATTTACCTGCTGTCTCTCTTCATCAACCTACTTGGAGCTCCGCTGTTATCCGCAGGTTATGTGGCGCTGCTTTGGAAGATTGCACAAAAAGCAAAGCTAATTCTGCTGTCATCGGCAGGCCGGATGTCGCTGACAATTTACCTAGGCGAATCAGTGGTGGCGGCAACAATATTCTCTGCCTGGGGTTTTGGTCTGTTCGCCAAGCTTGGCGTGGCTGAGGTTGTGCTAATTGCAGCTGCCACCTGGTTCGCTTTAGCCCTCCTTTCCGTGATCTACTTCAAATTCAGAAACAAGGGTCCAATGGAAACTGTCCTTACACGTTTTTCAAAGCTCTTTGAGAGGAAGTCGTGAATCTAGAACAACTGGGTCTTATCGGAGTATTTATTGCAGGAGCCATTCCCTGGTTTGAAGCAATTGCGGTAGTACCTGCAGGAATTATCTTTGGCTTAGATCCAGTTCTTGTTGTCATCGCCGCGGTGGTTGGCAATGCCAGCACCATCTTTCTTTTTGCATACGCCGGGTCTCAGATTCGCTCCTGGCTACTCAAGAGAAGACAGGCCAAGGGCAAAGAGGGTGAATCAAAGAGATTTGTTCGCGCCCAAGAGGCTTTCAACAAGTGGGGTGTTTACGGAATGGCCTTGCTCGGCCCACTTCTAATCGGAACTCAGTTCGCGGCTGCCATCTCCGTAGCGGCGGGAGTGAAACCACTGAAAGCATCGCTGATTGTGACGATTGGAATGGCGCTCTGGGCTACTTTGATCGCCTGGGCGCTAGTCGCAATTGGTGTCGACCAGTACTTAGAGATTCAGAGCAACGCCTAGGGCTGAAGGCGGTTTGGTCCGCGGAACAGGAAGCTGGCTTCGCGGATGTTTGGTAGGTCAAGTAGCAGCATCACCACTCGGGTGAGACCCATTCCAAATCCGCCATGTGGAGGAGCTCCGTAGCGGAAGAAGTCGATGTAGAACGACAAACCTTCTGGATCCAGTCCTTTGTCTTTTGCCTGCGCCTCAAGAAGCTCTACTCGATGCTCGCGCTGAGCACCAGTTGTAATCTCTGTACCCTTCCAAATTAAGTCATAGCTGTTGGTGAGGGCTGGATTATCAGCTTTACGCATGTGGTAGAACGGGCGAATGTGCTTTGGATAGTCAGTTAGAAAGACAAAGTCGTGACCAAGTTCTTCTTTGGCATACTGCGCAATTCTTCGCTCACCTTCCGGGTCCATGTCGCCATCGGTTCTTGGGACTTTGTAGCCGCGAGCTTCAACGATTTTGTGAGCTTCAGCGAGGGGAATCCTTGGGAAAGGAGTTTTTGGAACTTCAATCTCGATTCCATAAAGGGCCTTGATTTCTTCTCCGTGTTTTTCCTTCACGCTGCTAATTGCTTTCACCATTAGCTGCTCCTGAAAATTCATAACGTCTTCGTGGGACTCAATCCAGCTCATTTCCATATCCACTGAAATGAATTCAGTTGCGTGGCGAGAGGTGAAAGAGGGGTCAGCTCTAAATACTGGACCAATCTCAAAAACTTTTCCAAGTCCTGCTGACATGGCCATCTGCTTATAGAACTGAGGAGACTGCGCTAGGTAGGCAACAGTTTCAAAGTATTCAAGCTTGAATAGTTCTGCATGAGACTCCGAGGGCGATGCCATCAGCTTTGGCGAGTGAATTTCAACAAAGTCATTCTCCAGCCAGTATTCCCGCCAAGCCTTTTCGATGGTTGTCTGCACGCGCATCATGAGATTTAGCTCTGGACGGCGAAGATCCAAAAAGCGCCAGTCGAGTCGCTTATCGATTGAGGTGTCTTCAGCAATTGGGCTGTCTGGTAGAGATCTGGAGGCAATCTCCATTGAATCCAAAAGAATCTCGATGCCACCAAGCTTCACGCGTTCATCGTGCTTCAGATTGCCATGAACAATCACGAAGCTTCCGTGACTGAGCGAAGAAACCTGATCAGCCAGAGCATCCTCGTCGGCTTTCCTTGGGTAGGTGACCTGAACGGAGCCTGATTCATCCCTGATGATGATGAACTGAATGCGCTTTTGATCCCTAAGTGTTTCCACCCAGCCGGCAATCGTCACTGGGCCATCCTGGGCTTTGCCGAGTGAAGCAATCTTCTGGCGATTTAGCATCTGGATTCCTCTGGGAGTGCGCTGAGAGCGGTGATTAGGAAAGTTTAGCGAAGGTAAACTTGGCCTATGCCCGCCCGATTGCACTTCGTTCGCCACGGTGAGGTATTTAATCCCAAAGGCCTTTTATATGAGCGCTTAGAGGGCTTCCCTCTGAGTCAGCGCGGGGAGCGCATGGCCCAGGCAGCTGCCGAGGAGCTGGCCGGGATGGGAAGACAGATCGGCAGTCTTTATGTTTCGCCGCTGGAGCGAACTCGCCAGTCTGCCGCCCCGATAGCCGCCAAGTTTGAGCTCTTACCCCAGATAGAAGAGCGAATCATTGAGCCTTGGAACAAGCTCCGAGGCTATCCAATGGGGCTGAAGGGTTTGATTGCAAAGCCTGCTTTAGCCATACATCTTTATAACCCTCTGCAACCGAGTTGGGGTGAACCCTACAAAGAGATCGCAGCAAGGATGTCTGAAGCCGCGCTAAGTGGCTTTGAAAACTCGCAGGGGGCAGATGTGGTTTTTGTTTCTCATCAGCTGCCGATCTGGATGACCTATCTTTCGGCAAGCGGACTGAGTCTTCCACATAATCCTCGTCAGCGAAGATGCTCACTATCGTCCATAACTTCTTTCGAAGTTGAGAATGGAAAATTGATACCGGTCGATTACGTAGAGCCTGGAATGAGTGTTCTAAGGGCAGACGCGTGAGAAGAGCCGCTGCGACTTTTGTTTTGCTTAGTCTTCTAACCGGCTGCACATCTGACCCTCTCGCTGAACAGTTTCGAGCCGGTGACAACAAAAACTACATTGCGGGCGATGGCACAGTAACCGAGTTTGCAATTTCTGAAAGACCGAGTGTGAATCAATGGTCTGGAATAACTGAGAGTGGTGCACGCCTTGATTCCAATTCACTAAATGGTTTTGTGGTAGTCATGAACTGGTGGTATGCAGCTTGCGCTCCTTGTCGTGCAGAAGCACCAGACCTTGCTGCTCTTAGCAAAGAATTCGCAGATCAAGGAGTTCAGTTCGTCGGAGTGAACGTTCGCGACACTGCGGAGACAGCACTGGCATTTGATAGAAAATTCGGCATCACTTTCCCCTCTGTGATGGATCAGAAAACTGGTTCTGTCTCTTTGGCTTTTTCTGGTGTGGTAAGTCCACAGGCCGTGCCGACAACTCTGGTGATTACTAGAGATGGAAAAGTTGCATCTCGAATTCTTGGCCGAATAGATAAATCTGTTTTGCGAGAACTTATTGAAACGGCAATCAAAGAATGACACCGGGTGAATTAGTACTCTCCGGCTCGATGCTGGTCGCCATACCAATTGCGCTTCTCGCCGGGATTATCACCTTCGTAAGTCCGTGTGTATTGCCCCTGGTCCCTGGGTATCTGGGCTTTGTCTCTGCCAACGCAAGATCCAAGGTCGTTACCGGAACACTGCTGTTTGTCCTTGGATTTACCGCGGTCTTTGTCAGCCTCGGAGTCTTGGCGGGATCAGCCGGCCTACTCTTCTTCGTTCGAGAACCTCTGATCCAGTTGCTGCTGGGACTTCTCGTAGTGCTATTTGGAGTCGCGCAACTTGGCGGCGTTGGCTTTTTACAAAAAACTGTCAGGCTTCCCAATCCAAGGGTTGGCCTTGCAGGAGCTCCGTTCCTAGGAGTGGTCTTTGCGCTGGGATGGACCCCATGTATCGGACCTACGCTTTCTGCTGTTTTAGTTTTGGCGAGCGATGCTGGCGATCCAGTGCGGGGCGGTGTCCTAGCAACTGTTTATTCGCTTGGTATCGGCATACCTTTTCTTTTGATTGCAGCAGGATTTGGCTTTGCGGCCAGAAGCGTTGAGTTTGTTAAAGAGCACATCAGGGCAATAAATATCTTTGGTGGAGTTGTGTTGATTGTTCTCGGAATGTTGATTGCAAGTGGTTTGTGGTTGCAATTTACCAACTGGATGCAGGAGGTGAATAGCAGTGTCATCCTCCCGCTTTAGTGCTGACTTCTGGTTGCGCTGGTTCTGGCGTCAGCTCACTTCCATGCGCACAGCACTGTTCCTTTTACTATTGCTAGCACTTGCCGCGGTGCCTGGTTCCGTTTATCCCCAGAGAAGTGCAGATCCAAATGGTGTCAGACTCTACTTTGATAGAGACCCTGAGGTTGCAGCAGTTCTTGACTCATTACAGCTTTTTGACGTTTACACGTCCGTGTGGTTTTCAGCAATTTACATTTTGCTTTTCGTTTCTCTAATTGGCTGTGTAATACCAAGAACCAAGGTTCACCTAAATGCCCTTTTGTCAAAGCCAGTTAAGACACCTGAGAATCTTTCTCGCATGCCGGCTTACCTCGTTTCTGAACAGCAGATTGATTTGGCAGCGGCTTCCGCAGTGCTTAAGAAAAGTGGGTTTAGGACATCAATACAGGGCAATTCCATCTCTGCGGAGAAGGGGTATCTAAAGGAAACTGGCAACCTGATTTTCCATTTCTCGCTTCTAGCCGTGCTGCTTGCCGTTGGAATTGGCGGAGGATTCAGTTACAGCGGACAGAGAGTGCTGGTCGAGGGAGACACTTTTGTTAACAATCTGGCGAGCTATGACTCATTTGCTCCCGGACCGCTTTTCTACGAGGGGGAGCTGCAGCCCTTTAGTCTCACGCTTGAGAAATTCAATGTCATTTATGATCTGCAAAATCCCCAGAATCTTGGGCAACCAATTGACTTCATTGCCGAGGTAAATCTGGCGGACACAGTTGGCGAAACCGCTGCTGAGGTGAGGGTTAATCATCCACTGCCTGTTCCAGGCGCCAATGTTTACCTGACAGGAAATGGTTTTGCTCCCGTGATAACAGTCAGGGATGGCCAGGGGAGCATTGCCTACTCCGGGCCAGTGGTCTATTTGCCACAGGATGGGAATATGACTTCGCTCGGGGTTATCAAGGTTCCGGATGCTCTTCCCGAGCAGATTGGCATGATCAGCTTTTTCTACCCGACCGTCGCTGAGTTAGAAAATGGCGCATACACATCAATTTATCCAGACCCAATTGATCCACTGCTAACGCTGAACGTCTATACCGGCGACCTTGGGCTTGATTCAGGTATTCCAAGGAATGTCTATGCGCTGGATGTAACCAACATGGAACTAGTTGCTGGTCGAGACGGGCCAAACCCCGCAATTGAACTGGCCGTTGGGGAATCAGCAGAGCTACCTAATGGGTTAGGTTCAGTCCGTTTTGATGGATTGCTCCGATACGCCTCGTTAGATGTTGCATTCAATCCCGGAGGCATATGGGTTTTGATTTTCTCCTTTGTTGCACTAATCGCAATTGTGATTTCCCTGAGTATTACCAGAAGAAGAATTTGGGTGAGGGTAGGGCATGAGAGAATTGAGTACGCAGGTTTAGCTAGAGGCGATGACGATCAGCTGGATCAAATTCTCAGTGAAATCAAGGAAGAAATAGAAAAGGCGAACCGATGACAGTCATGTTAAACGAAGAGCTGTCCCAGATATCTCTGCTCTTTGTTTCTGCTGCCATGGGCTTTCTCGCTGTTGCTCTTTTGCTTTTTGCTTTTCAGCTAGCCAAACTAAAGCAAGATGACTCTCAAAATCGATTTGAAAAGTTTGGTTTCTGGCTCCTTGGAATTTCAACAGTTGCTTTAGGTATTGGCGTTGTGCTGAGAGGAATAGCAGCTAATCGTGTTCCTTGGGCGAACATGTATGAGTTTGCCATTTCAGGCGCTCTGATGATTCTTACTGTCTATTTGATCTCGCTAAAGGTTAGAGATGTCAGGTACATCGCAACTTTTATTAGCGGTTTTGTGCTGGTTACCTTATTTGCCGCAGTGAGCCTGTTCTACGTCGAAGTGAAAACACTAATGCCAGCACTTCAGAGCTACTGGCTTGTTATCCACGTAGTGGTGGCAATCTTGGCTACCGCATTCTTTGCAATTGCTGCTGGCTTCCACATCTTCTACCTGATTAAGTCAGCAGGTTGGGGCAAGGCCATAATGGATAGATTCCCGGATCTTCGCCAGCTCGAGCGCATTGCCTATCGCTTCAACATGGTTGGTTTTGTCTCTTGGAGCTTCACCTTGATAGCGGGCGCTATTTGGGCGGAGCGTGCCTGGCACCGTTACTGGGGTTGGGACACCAAAGAAGTCTGGACTTTCATCATCTGGGTGATTTATGCAGGCTATCTGCACGCAATGGCAACACGGGGTTGGACTGGCAAGAGAGCTGCTTGGCTCGGGTTGATCGGATTCTCAGCGGTGATCTTTAACTTCACCATCGTGAATCTTTTCTTTAAAGGCTTACACGTCTACTCAGGACTCTAGAAGGTCCAAGCATCGCTCGATTCGCGCGAGCCACCAATCTTTTCTTTCTTTCGGTGCGGCAAACCTGAGAAGTAATTCCTGACTGGGTTTCACTTCACGAATTTGAATTACTCCATCAATTGCGAGAAGAGGTGCATCCGTAACATCTGCATCCAGCAGACTTGCTGTCGCTAAGCCGCAGTCGTACTTTAGAGAATTCATTGCACCCGCAAGATGTAAACCATGCGCCAAACCGACTGAGCTTTCCAATGCAGAACTTACGACGCAGTCGATACCAATCTGATCAGCAATTCTCAACGAGGGAACTAGTCCACCGAGAGGCTGCACCTTTAAGACTGCTATGTCTGCGGCATCCTCTTGGACAACCCGAAATGGATCATCGGCTTTTCTGATTAGCTCATCAGCTGCAATTTTTATGGGAATTTCTCTTCGCTCTAGTTCTCGTCTCAGATTGCGCATTTGTTCAATTGTTTCGACCGGTTGCTCAAAATATTCAATATCGAGATTTCGTAGCTCTTCGCATAGAAGTAGTGCCTCATCCACACCCAAAGAACCGTTAGCGTCGAGCCTGATTTTTGCCTCTGGAAAAAGCTCAGATACTTTTTTGATTCTCTCTAGGTCTTGAAGCCTGCTTTGATTCTTTTCTCCCACTTTGATTTTTACGCAGCTAAATTTTCCAAAGTGTTGAAGTACTTCAAATACTTGCTCTGGCGCTACTGCCGGAAGAGTTGCGTTGACAGGGATTACATCCCTCTTTAGTTCAGGCAGGGAATCATTAGCCCAGCTCAGAGCCGCCTTCAGCCAAATTGCTGCCTCGGCGTCTGAGTATTCAGTAAATGGCGAAAACTCGCTCCAGCGCTCACCTTTGAAGATTGCGACTTCTCGGGCAGTAATTGAGCGAAACTTGCTGCGCATGGGCAAGGACAGGATTGATATATCGGTGATTTTTGTGCTCGCCACTTGATTAGTCTAGGAGCATGAAATTTCAGCCTTCCGCCCCTTTTGACCCTGCCCAGTGGGTGGAGGTTGAGGGGTTCGAGGGACTTACTGATATCACCTATCACCGCCACAAATCCCTGGGAGTCGTGCGGGTTGCCTTTTCACGGCCCGAGGTTAGGAATGCATTCAGACCTCAGACGGTGGATGAGCTATATAAAGCGCTCGATCACGCAAGAGCGCAATCTGATGTCGGGGTGGTGCTGCTCACCGGCAACGGCCCATCACCAAAGGATGGCGGCTGGGCCTTTTGCTCTGGCGGAGATCAGCGGGTAAGAGGCGAAAGCGGATATGAATATGAGCCTGGTGGAGCGGGAAGGCTTCACATTCTCGAGGTGCAGCGACTAATCCGCTTTATGCCGAAGGTGGTTATTGCACTGGTATCGGGTTGGGCAGCTGGTGGCGGACATTCTCTCAACGTGGTTTGCGATCTTTCAATTGCATCTTTAGAGCACGGAAGGTTCAAGCAAACCGATGCCGATGTGGGCTCTTTTGACGCTGGCTATGGATCGGCGCTACTGGCACGCCAGGTTGGACAAAAGTTTGCTCGAGAGATTTTCTTTCTCGGTGATGAATATGATGCGAAGCAAGCACAGGAGCTTGGTGTTGTGAATCAAGTTGTCCCACACGCTGAACTAGAAAATGCCGGAATAGAGATGGCAAGAAAAATACTCGCCAAATCACCAACAGCCATCCGCATGCTCAAGTACGCCTTCAATCTTCCTGATGATGGTCTAGTCGGTCAGCAGTTGTTCGCCGGTGAGGCAACCAGACTCGCCTATGGTGCAGAGGAAGCAAAAGAAGGAAGAGACGCTTTCCTAGAAAAGCGCTCACCTGATTGGTCAAAGTTCCCCTGGCATTTTTAGATGAAACCGCTACGCGCAGTTAGTTCCCACGACACCTTCGCTGCTTTGCAGCTGATGACACAAGTCGTAGATGGCGAAGTTGCAGGCTTTATCGCAGCCGGGGAAATCCCAGATTCTTTGCCTACTGAAGTCGAAGATGATGTTGCGCTAGTTGTTGAAAGCTCGGGTTCAACTGGAACACCGAAGCGAATTGAGTTACCGCTTACAGCACTAATGCATTCGGCGGCAGCTTCCTCTGCTCGACTTGGAGGCCAAGGTCAGTGGCTACTTGCCCTACCCACGAACTTTATTGCGGGTGCGAATGTTCTATTTCGATCGGTGATTGCTGATACACAACCTGTAATCATCAATACTCGTGTGCCATTCACAACTGATGCATTTATCCGCGGAGCATCATTGATGGAAGCACCGCGTCGCTACACCTCACTGGTTCCAGCTCAGGTTGCCAAGCTTGCATCTGCGGCGGAAGACGATGCTTTCGTCTACTCGATGCTTAGGAAGTTCGATGCCATCTTGGTCGGGGGCCAGCAGCCAAACTGGGCTGATGTGGAGAGCCTGAGGGGTATGGGCATCAACGTGGTTGTCAGTTACGGCATGACCGAAACAAGCGGAGGTTGCGTATATGACGGTATCGCCCTGGAGGGAGTTGGGATTCGGTTGGTCGAGGGCGTAATCGAGGTTGCAGGTCCGGTACTGGCCAAAGGAATTGGTGAATGGTTTAGCACGAGAGATCTCGGTGAGATTATTGACGGCAGACTCCAGGTTCTTGGACGTGCTGATCGGGTGATTGTGTCCGGTGGTCTAAAGGTTTCGCTAGACCGAGTCGAACAGGTCGCCAGGGAAATACCCGGTGTTGAGCAAGTCGTGGCAGTTTCAATTCCATCCAGCTGGGGTGAGTCAGTAGGACTTTTTTATGTAGGAAGCCCAGAGGCGGAGTTCTCGTCGCTTGCTGACATCATTTCCGAAGCCGCCAAGCCTAAAAAAGTAATGAGGGTTGATCAGATCCCAGAACTGGCTAGCGGAAAGCCAGACTTAGTTCGCTGCGGACAGCTGCTAGCAGAATAGTCTTTGCAGATGCCAATCAGAACTTGGATTACAGGAGCAAGGGTCAGAACCCTTCCGTTAGCAGTGGCCCCAATTCTCTTGGGCAGCGCAGTTGCTTCTTCCATTGATCGATTCAATCCACTCCTTGCAGGTTTAGCATTGCTCGTTGCTTTGCTTTTGCAAATAGGAGTGAATTACGCAAATGATTATTCAGACGGCATTCGCGGAACTGACTCTGATCGCAAAGGCCCTGCGCGTCTAACTGCGTCAGGTCTAGCAAGACCCATTGAGGTAAAGAGAGCTGCGTTTATCAGCTTTTCTCTCGCAATGGTCTGCGGGCTAGCAATCGTCATACTCGCCGCACAATGGTGGCTAATTGGAATTGGTGCGGTATGTGTAGTAGCAGCTTGGTTCTACACAGGAGGTAAACAGCCTTATGGCTACCACGGATTAGGTGAGTTAGCGGTTTTTCTTTTCTTTGGGATTATTGCCACAGTGGGAACCAATTACATTCAAACTTTAGTTTTTGACCCACTTGCAGTTTTACTCGGGGGAACATTCGGCCTTTATGCTTCGGCAGTTTTGATGGTTAACAATATTCGTGATTTAGAAAGTGATGCTAAGGCTGGTAAAAGAACACTTGCGGTGATGGTCGGACCAAAAGTCAGCCGCGCCATCTTCCTATTGTTGATTTGGATTCCCGTAGGGGTTAACTTTTTACTGATATTTATATATCCAGCAACAATTCTTGGCATGCTGAATTTGCTACTTCTTTTGCCAATTACCTTGATCATTTTGGAAAGTCGCAACACCGGCGAGCTGATTACAGCTCTCAAACTTACGAGTCTGGCTGGATTAGGTTTTGGAGCCCTGGTCGGACTCGGGGTCTACCTGGTTAACTTCTTTTGAATCGAGCAGCTGGTCCTCAATTTCCCCCTGCTTGTCGTCATACTTACCGCTCTGGTCTCTGACTAACTTCCTGGCCACACTTTGACTTAGGGCGTCCCGTTGCTTGTCCAAAACCAGCAGGGAGACAGCAAAAGAGATGGCTGCGGCAATAATTGCGGCAAAAAATGGGTTGAAATCAAGAGCAAAAAGAATTAGAAAAAGGCCGAAAAACATGCCCAGACGGATGAGCGTGTAGAGAAGCCAGGGGTTTTTCACACCCCCAGTCTATGAGCAGGAAAAGGGAACTAGGGTTGAAGATATGACGAGAGCTGCCATCATCACCATCGCCTTTTGGCTGATTTGGACAGTCTTTACGACAGTTTTTGCCGCGAGCGCAAAAAAGAACGAAGTCAGAGCATTACCAAAGTGGCTCTGGGTGCTGATCTGTCTATTTGTTCCGTTCTTCGGTGGGTTGCTATACCTAATGGTTGGCAGACCGTTGCGCCGAGGGGATGCAGGTGGAATGGGCGGCAGAGGAAAGACAGTCGCACCCGACGATGACCCCAACTTCCTTCGCGATATAAACAAAAAGCTTCGCAAGAAAGACGAAGACGACAAGAAGTGAGCTCCCAGTCGATTGCCTCTCGTGTGGTGGCAACACTGAACGCTAATGGTGTCAGTGATTTTCTTTTGTCTCCAGGCTCTCGCTCACAGGCATTAGCGATTGCAGCTAAGCAGCTTGAAGATTCTGGGAAGGGTCGAGTTACCGTCCGATTAGACGAGCGCAGCATGGCCTTCACCGGACTCGGAATCTCGCAAGCGTCTAACAAACCCGTGGCATTGATTGTGACATCTGGAACTGCTGTTGCGAATTTGTTTCCCGCTGTGCTGGAAGCATTTCACTCCTCAACGCCGCTTATTCTGCTGACTGCTGACCGACCTGCACGTCTAAGGGGCAAGGGCGCCAATCAAACAACTTACCAAGTTGATATCTTTGGATTTGCGGCGAAATGTTTTGATATCCCGATTGACGTTACAGAGTCCGATGCTGAGGGCATTTTGCTTCAGGCTCTTTCGCTAATTGAGAAAGAAAAAAAGCCAGTTCAAATAAACATTCAGTTTGATCTGCCACTTAGCTCTTCGTCACCAAATGCAAACGACCTACTTGCCAACTCAAAGGTGATTAAATCTGGCGCTAGAGAACTGACTGAGCTGGCCGTGCCAGTAGACAACCACACCGTTGTTATTGCTGGAGCTGGGGGAGAAAGAGCTAAGGAATTTGCAAGAACAGCCAATTTGCCTTTACTCGCAGAGCCAAGCTCGGGAGCTCGAGAGGGAGAACAGGTAGTCATCAACTATCTGTCCCAGCTAGAAGCCTTGAGAGATCAGATAAGAAAAGTTGTTGTCTTTGGTAAACCAACACTCTCTCGTCCAATTCAAAAACTAATTTCCGAAACTTCTGTCTATGCAGAGGTTGGCAGGTATGGAAAATACGATCCATTTGACAACGTCATCGCTGAAGCAGAACTTCTTAAACCCGAGGGCAGAGCAGATGACGTTTGGAGAGCAAAGTGGCATTCCGATTCCTTAAATAGTCCTAGGCAAGAGTTTGTTCAGTTTGTTTGGGACCGAAGTGACCGCTTAGTTCTTGGAGCCTCGGATCTGATCCGGGTCCTTGACTCCTGCGCAAAACCAAAGAAAATCGCCGTCTTTTCCAATCGTGGCCTGTCAGGAATCGATGGAACTGTCTCGACTTCTGTTGGAATCGCAATGACAGCTGGGCCAACCACAGCACTGATTGGAGATCTGACCCTGCTCCATGACATTTCTGGCTTGAATAGGACTGATCTTCCAAGCTTCGATTTGCGGATAGTTGTTGGTAATGATCATGGAGGCAAGATTTTTAGTCGCCTAGAAGTTGCGAAAGAAATCGATTCTGAATCGTTTGAGCGCCTTTTCAACACAAATCAAACCGTTGATCTGCATGCATTAGCGGCTGGGTATGGCTGGACCTACTTCAAGTGTCACTCGTTAGCCGAATTGGAAGAGGTTTGGCAGGAAAGTAGCAGGGGATTAGTTCTAATCGACTATCAGCTGGGGGACTGAAAAGCCCAGCGAACAGCTTTGAACTTCAACTCTGTTTCTTCGAGCTCTGCTTGCGGAGTTGATTCACTTACAATTCCGCAGCCGGCTAAGGCTCGAATCTGATTTTTTTCAATGATTCCACCACGAAGTGCGATGGCAATTTCTCCCGAACCATTCGAACTCAACCATCCCACTGGCCCCGCGTAGCCACCGCGGTCGAATGGTTCTAATTCACGAATCATTTCAATTGCTAAATCGCGCGGTGTGCCAGCAACAGCGGCCGTTGGGTGAAGTTTTTGTATGACGTCTAGAAGACTGAACTGTGGTTTGAGGACACCTCTAACATCAGTTGCCAGGTGCCACATGTCAGGCAAGGCAAGAGAAAAAGGCTCTTGGTCGAACTCAACCGATTCACAGAACGGCTTCAACTCATTGACTAACGATTGCACTGCGTAGAGGTGCTCATGCTTATTCTTTAGTGAGTGTGACAGGCCATCTGCAATTGCTTTGTCTACATCGGGATCTGTTCCTCTAGCTGCAGTCCCAGCTAGAACTCTTGCTGAAACTCGTCCGTCTTCGGCCTTGAGCAAAAGTTCAGGGGATGCCCCAAAGACATTTCCAATTTTGTAAGTCCAGCAATCAGGGTATCTCTCATGAAGTCTTTTGAGCGGAACACCCAGGTCTGGCTCAGAAGATATCGGAAGCACAAGATCCTTTGCCAAGACAACCTTTTCGATTCGACCTGTTTCTATCTCTTTGATGGCCTTGTCGACAGCGTCTATGAATTTCTCATCAGTTTGTTGTCCAGTCGTGAAGTGACCCTGTGGTACTTCTGTTTTCTGAGCTGTTTTTGTTCCATCAATCGAGATTCGGTAGCTTCCTGCCGCAGAAAGAATCAACGTCTCAAGCGGAAGAATCAGAACCGACTCTTCTCGGCTCTCTGCATCAAATGTGATGGAGGTCAGCGCGATGAGCCCTGGACTATCAGAACCAGCTTCATCTTCAATTTCTATTTCAGCTAGCAATTCACGCCAGCCATCAGCCAGCTGCTGGGTTCGCTTTTCTCCACGAAAACTAAGTCGTGCGGCTTCTCCAGATGCGACAATCTGGTAATCCTGATGAAGAAAAACTAGCTTTCCACTCAGGCTGACTTCTGGCATGGAGATTCTCTCTATGCGCGCGACAACAGGCATTTATCCCTTTGCTCTAAGTTCCCTGAGAGATTCACTTTTTGGTAATAGAAAGCTTCTAGGCTTCTAACAGAGATATTAGGCGGAAGGAGAGCACATGCGAAAACTCGCTTTGCTTACCCTTGCCTTCGCCTTTGTTTCTGGCCCAGCCATTGCTAACGAGCTTGATAACTCATCCGAAGAGACAGAACAGGTCATTCCGCCAACAGTTGTTGATGGGCAGGTACCAACTGCCACTCAGCCGCTGAATCTGAATGAAATCGAGATAACCACTAGAACCCCAGCCGATGAATTCATCACGGCCACTACACCTCTACTTGTTGCCCTAATGCTCGGTTCGGTAGGCCTCGTGGTCTATACGCTGATCAGCCAATCTGGACGCGAATCTTCGCGATTAGACTAGGTAAGTGACTAAGGCCGACCTAACTAAATCTCCCCAGCAGGTGTCGGCCATGTTTGATTTGGTGGCAAAAAACTACGACCGCACCAATGATTTGCTCTCTTTTTTCCAATCCAGAATCTGGCGCAGGGCGACCCGAAAAGCAGTAAACCCAAAGCTAGGGATGAGAATTCTGGATGTTGCGGCGGGCACAGGAACCTCATCGCAGGCTCTGCTTGTTCCCGGTAGCGAAGTAGTGGCAGCTGATTTTTCCAAGGGGATGCTGGAAGAGGGTGCAAAGCGTCACCCAGATCTAAAGTTCGTTTTTGCCGATGCTATGAAACTTCCCTTTGGTGATGGCGAGTTTGATGTCGTCACAATCTCCTTCGGGCTTAGAAATGTTCAGTCTCACCATGTTGCACTCAAAGAGTTTCTTCGAGTACTAAAGCCTGGCGGGAGGCTGGTGGTTTGCGAGTTCTCGAGGGTTTCTGGATTGCTAGGAATTCTTTATCTTTGGTACCTAAGAAAAGTTCTTCCCCTGGTTGCCCGCGCATTTAGCAGTAACCCTGACGCATACACTTATCTTTCTGACTCTATTGAGGCTTGGCCTGACCAAGAGCAACTGAAGTTAGATATTGAGCGAGCTGGCTTCCAATCCGTGAAGTATCAGAATCTAAGTTTTGGTGTTGTTGCTCTTCACACCGCGGAGCGCAAATGACACTGCCTAAATACTTTGATGGCATTACCGATAAAAAACTTTTGTCCTCCGTTGAGGAAAAACTAGCTGAGGTGGAAAGACGAATTCAGCAGGCAACTAGCCACACAGAAGAAGTTATTGGAACAATGTCAAACCACTTGGCTAAGGCTGGGGGGAAAAGACTTAGACCAGCACTGGTGGTTCTTACTGCACATCTAGGCAATCCTGATTCTGAAGAAGTTCTAGATGCCGCTGTTGTGATGGAAATTACTCATCTGGCGACTCTTTACCACGACGACGTGATGGATCAAGCCGAGACCAGACGAGGCGTGACTGCTGCGCAAAAAATCTGGGGAAACAACCTTGCAATTCTGACTGGCGATTTACTTTTTGCCCGTGCCTCAAATATTGTTAGCGCCCTTGGCGAGAGAGCACTGAAGATGCAGGCAAAGGTCTTCGAGCAACTTGTTCTGGGTCAGCTGCACGAATCAATCGGTTCCAGCGAAGGCGATCCCATGCAGCACTATCTCGACGTTATTCGCGATAAGACTGGATCGCTGATAGCCCTTTCTGCGCAACTGGGTGCACTACTCGGTAATGCGGAAGAGAAGTATCAAGCGCCACTTGGCGAATATGGGGAACTAATGGGCATCGCCTTCCAGCTATCAGATGATCTGATTGACATTCGCTCCACAGCCAGTGACTCAGGTAAGCAGGCTGGAACGGACATTCTCGCCGGCGTTCCCACCCTCCCAGTCATACTTTTGGCAAACTACGCCGACCAGGATTCCAAGGCTCTGAGCGAGAAAATTAAGACCGCCAGCCCGGAGACAATCGGTCTGATTTTGGATGAACTAAAGTCCCACCCTGTCATGGCTGAAGCGGAAGAATTCACCAATGGCTGGGCAAGCAAGGCCATTGCCGCAATCGAACCGCTGCCAGCTGGTAGCGTGAAGTCCGCACTAGAGGCCTTCGCCAAGGCCATGGTAAATCGCAAAGGATAGTTTCCACAGAGCATGCCAAAGCTTCGTCTCGCTGTAATCGGTGCTGGGCCAGCAGGTATATATGCATCGGATCTCATCATCAAAGCCCAGCGCGACTTCGACGTCTCGATTGACCTTTTCGATTTACTCCCTGCACCCTATGGACTAGTTCGCTACGGAGTAGCACCTGATCACCCGCGTATCAAGGGGATTATTCGTGCTCTCTATGAAGTGCTAGACCGAGGAGATATTCGCTTTTTTGGAAACGTAAAGTATGGCGTTGACATAACTCTTGAAGATCTGAAGCGCCACTACAACGCCGTGATATTTGCAACCGGAGCAATCAAGGATGCGGATCTGAAGATTCCTGGAATTGAACTAGATGGAAGCTACGGTGCAGCTGACTTTGTCAACTGGTATGACGCTCATCCAGATTTTCCACTTACCTGGCCACTAAATGCCAAAGAAGTGGCAGTTATTGGCAATGGAAACGTCGCTCTGGATGTGGCTCGTATCTTGGTGAAACTTCCCGAGGATCTTTTGTCCACTGATATTCCGGAGCACGTCTACGAAGGACTTAAGACCTCACCCGTTACCGATGTTCACGTATTCGGAAGAAGAGGACCCGCTCAGGTTAAGTTCTCTCCACTTGAGCTGCGAGAAGCGCTGCACGTAAATGGGGTTCAGTCGATTGTTTACGATGAGGACTTTCAGTTTGATGCAGGATCAGAAAAAGCCCTTGAGTCGAACAATCAGATTCGCGTGATGGTTAAGACTCTGCAAGATTTGAAAGATAATCCCCAGCCTGCTCAAGCACGAAGACTTCATCTGCACTTCTTCCACTCTCCAGTCGAGGTGATTGGTGAAAATGGCAAGGTGTCAGCGATCAGATTTGAAAGAACAAAACTTGATGGCACAGGAAATGTTGTTGGAACTGGTCAGATGATTGATTATCCAGTCCAGGCTGTATATCGTGCGGTTGGTTACTTCGGCAGTGAAATAGATGGAATTCCTTTTGATCACAAATATGGCGTGATTACCAATCAAGAGGGACGAGTCGTCGATCCTTCGGGTAAGCACATCTTGGGTGTTTACTGCACAGGATGGATAAAGCGTGGTCCAGTTGGTCTGATTGGCCACACCAAGGCGGATGCCATCGAGACCATTGGTCACCTGATTGAAGATCAAGCCAGCTGGTGGCAGCCAAGTGAGCCTGCCGAAGAGCAGATACTAAATACTCTTCGCCAGAGGGGCGTTGACTTCATGGATTGGAGCCAGTGGCTGAGGGTCGACAGTGAAGAGAAGAAGCAGGGGGAGCAGCGTGGTCGAGAGCGCCTCAAGCTTCACGACCGCAAACAAATGATGGCAATCTCGAAGGATAAATAGTGCAGAGATTGCCGGGGGCTCGACTCAGAAAAGCACAAATCGCTTCGCTTGCAACATTTATTCTGATGGGCCACTCAGCACTTGCTTCTGTCGCTTGGGTTCCTGAATTCATCGATCGACTTAATGTTTCCTTCGTAACCTGGGGAACAATCATTGGCTTCAGTGTCATTGGATCGATAACGCCACTACTTTTTGCCTCCAGACTGATAATGCGTTTTGGTGCAAGACCCATAATTCGTTTTGCTAACTATGGCGGGATGTTCATGCTGGTTTCACTGGCTTGGACTAATAACCCTGCGCTCTGGATGATCCTCAACATTTTCTTCAACTTCTTTATGTCACTGATGGGCGTTGCCGTTAACTCGAGCGCTGTGCTTTTGCAAAAGCAGATAAGCATCAACATCATCGGCAGAATGCACGCTGGCTGGTCGTTAGGTGCAGTGGCGGCTGCCATTACTGGTGCCGTATCCACGGTCTACCTCACACTTGATTTGTTTTTACTAATTGTGGCTGTCTTCACTGTTGTTGCACTTGAGTTCTGCCTTCGGTGGCTACTCAGTCCAGAGGAAGATGGACATAACGAAGAGAAGGCATCTGTTGTGAAGCGAAAGTTTTATCAGATGCCATCCCAGCTTTGGCTATTGGCATTTGGACTTTTCGCAGCTATCTATCCTGAGGTCGCTGTTATCGACTGGGCAGCAGTTTTTGCAAGAGATGTATTGAATGCTGAGCTGGCACTGAGGTCAGTTCCATTCGGCGTATTCATGGTTGGCATGATTATCGGACGCCTTTCCATGACCAGACTTGCCGAAAAAATGCACCCCCACACAATGGCATCGCGCGGAGCACTGCTGGCTGCCTTCGCACTGGCAGCTGCAGCATTGTTTGCAGGTCCTGTTGCTGATAGTGATCAGGTGGCAGGGCTTGTTCTTGGTTCAATTCTTTGGGGATTGGCTGGCCTTGGGTTAGCCCCAGCATCTCCAGCATTTTTCTCGGCTGCTGGACATGTTCCCGGTGTTTCAACTGCCTGGGCAGTGAGCCGATTGAGTTTGTTTAATTCCTCGGTTGCGATTTTTGCCAAGGCATTTATGGGGGCCTTGACCGAAGGTGTTGGGTTAGCAAACGCCTTTTTCTTCCCGGTGGTCTTGGCCCTTATATCTGCAGTTATTGCGGAGCAGTTTGCCAAACGAGCCCGGAAAGCAGATCTCGACGCTGCCGCCCCACCAACCGGACCCATTTCTATCGTTCCCGATGCTGATGCTAGGTAGTGTGAGGGCATGACCCTGCTGAGGATTACCAATTCTCCGCGCGAGTATGCGTGGGGTTCTACTGATCTAATTCCGGGCCTAATTGGCGCGGAGCCGGACGGAAAGCCGCAGGCAGAGATATGGTTTGGGACGCACCCCTCATCCGAAGCGATAGTTGTCGATAACTCAGGAGGCAAACTCTCTGAAAGAGTTGGGCAGTTAGATTTTCTCGTCAAGATACTTGCAGCGGCTAAGCCACTTTCAATTCAGGCTCATCCAACTAAAGAATGGGCAGCTAAGAGATTCGCCGAGGGATATCCGGGATATGCGGATGCCAACCATAAACCCGAACTGATTGCTGCAGTCAGCAAATTCAGAGCACTTTGCGGATTTAGAAAAGTCCAGGACATTACTGCTGATCTGTCGGCGCTCGCTAGTGCGGAAAAAGTTTTTGAGCCTTGGCTTTCTGCTCTTGCCAGTCAAGGACTCAAAGGTGCAACCACTTGGGCACTCACTCAAGAGCCACAGGTAGCAAAGCGACTAGTTGAAGTTGCTCATCAAACATCAAGGCCGCAGCTTATTTCGGAGATAGACACTCACTTCCCAAGTGATGTTGGTCTGCTGGTCAGCTTGCTGCTCAACTATGTTGAGTTGACTCCGGGTCAGGCTTTGTACCTACCAGCGGGAAATATTCACGCTTATCTTTCTGGTCTTGGCATCGAGGTAATGGCAACATCCGACAATGTTCTGCGCGGCGGGCTTACGCCTAAGCCGATTGATGTTCCAGAGCTTCTCAAAATCGCAGACTTTAGGGAGCTACTCAATCCAGTAGTTTCACAAAAGCAGCTAATGCAAGGACTAACCGAGTACCAAACTGGTGAGAAAGAGTTTCAGGTTTATCGGGTTGAACCGAGTGGCAGCAATTTGCTCGTTGACCTCCGGCTTCAGGGAAAAGCAATTGCTGTTTGTGTGGCGGGTGAAATCACTATCACTACTTCAAAAGAAGAATCTTTATCTCTCCGACCAGGGCAAGCCTGCTTTTTCGAAGCAGCTAACTACTTCTCGGTTCTAGGCAGTGGAACGGGGTATCTAGCCTTCGGCTAGCGGTAGTTCACAAACTGCAAATCGACAGGTAGGTCCTTACCCTTTAGAAGCGCAATCACAGCCTGAAGATCATCGCGAGATTTCGATGAAACCCTGAGCTCGTCGCCTTGGATCTGCGCCTTTACGCTCTTCGGACCCTCATCCCTGATGATTTTGGATATTTCCTTAGCGTTCTCAGAGGCAATGCCATCTTTCAGCTTGCAGTTGATTCGGTACTCCTTGCCGCTTGCTTGAGGCTCAGAGGCATCGAGGCTCTTTAGTGAAATACCGCGTTTGATCAACTTGGACTGAAATACATCCAAGATTGCCTTGACCCGCTCTTCCGAGTTTGCCTTGATAACTATGTCCTTACCGCTCCAGGCGATGTCAGCGCCTGTGCCCTTGAAGTCGTATCGCTGAGCTATCTCCTTAGCAGCTTGATTGAGCGCATTGTCTGCCTCTTGCTCGTCAACTTTGCTAACGATGTCAAATGATGAATCAGCCACTTCTACTCCTTTGCTCTGACAGCGGTTGAAGATCTAACTTCCAAGTCGATAGGCCAGGTATCAAGTTGTTCGACATTGGCCAGCGCCCTTTCATCGCCGCTTTCTAGAATGTCAACAATCCAGTTAGCGCCGTGCTCACCCTGCTCCTTGGTTTTTTGGTTGATGGTGGAAAGACCATAGAAGACTCCGAGTGGATGGCCATCGAGACCAATTACCGATATGTCTTGAGGGACGCGTAGTCCAAGATCACGAGCGGCCTGAATTGCACCGAATCCCATTTCGTCTGATGCGCAAAAGATAGCGGTTGGTTTGTTTCTTGGATCCCCAAGCATTTGCTTGGCTGCGTAGTAACCACCACCAACTGTGAAGTCAGCCTCAGCCATCCACTGCTCCTGGAAATCCAAATTCGCATCGAGCAGAGCTTCGTGATAACCGGTTTTTCTTAGGTATGGTTGATGGAAGTCCATTTCACTTGCAGGGTTTCCAGCAATCATTCCAATCTCTGTGTGTCCAAGGGAAATCAAGTGCTGGGTTGCAAGTCTTCCTGCCCCCTCATCATCAATCGATAAAGATCGAGCTCCTGGGATAGGGCCGCCGATTCCAACAATTGGTTTTTTCAGTGCTGTTAGTTTTTCAAGCTCTCTGTCAGAGAGTTTTAGGGCAACTGTCAGTACCCCATCCACTCTCTTGCGAAGTACAAGATCCTCGAAGACTCTTTCTCGATGTGTGGCACCACCCGAGAGCGAATATAGGGTTACGTCATAGCCTCTGCTGACTAAGGCATTGATGATTCCCTCCAGAACAGCCGAGAAGAACCAGCGATCGATAAACGGCAAAACCACACCTATGTTTCGAGACTTGCCAGTGGCGAGTGTGTATGCAGAGGAAGAGGCAACATAGCCGAGTTCTTGGGCAGCTTTGAGAACCCGTTCTCTTGCTCTGGCCGAGACGTGTGATTTGCCATTCAGGGCTCTGGAAACCGTTGCAGTTGAAACTCCAGCCCTCTGGGCCACTTCAAAGATCCCGATCATGCAAAAACTGTAAACGGTTATTGGTAGCTTGGCTAGCAAAGCCTTAAATCAGGTATTCTTAGGGGTCGCCAAAGGCGAGGCAAGTTACCCAAGTGGC
>CAZMOF010000016.1:0-19442 GCA_964567905.1 uncultured Aquiluna sp.
TACGAGCGCATCAAGAAGGATCTTGGCTAGTGGCTAAACAAATCGCGGTAAATCTAGTCTCTGCCGACCGAGAAATCTGGTCAGGCAATGCCGACATGGTCGTTGCTAAGACCTCTGTTGGTGAGATTGGTCTGCTTGCTGGGCACGAACCGATGCTCGCTGTTTTGGTGGGTGGCCAGATTCGCATTACTTCGCCGGATGGAAATGTCACAGTTGAAACCGAAGAGGGTGGCTTCATTTCCATGGAGTCAGACATAGTCACTGTTGTGGTGCGAGACGCTCAACTAGTCAGCTAATGCTTATTCTGCTTCCGCCGTCGGAGACTAAACGTCCCGGCGGCGTTGGCATTTCTATTGACAAGGCAGCCATCATCTGGGCTGCATTGGATCAAGTTCGTGATCAAGTTATTGCTGGCCTCGAAAGTCTTTGCCAAGACAGTGAGAAAGCGACCAAAGCTCTAAATCTTGGCAAGCAAACCAGCGCTGAGATTACAAAGAATCTCTCCTTGATGACATCTCCGACGATGCCAGCATTATTCAGGTATAGCGGAGTGCTCTATAAGGCAATTGACCCCGATTCACTAGCCGAGAGCGCTATCGAGCGAGCGGGGCAGGTACTTTTTATTCAATCGGCCCTTTTTGGTTTACTTCCGGCGCTTGAGCAGATTCCTGATTATCGTTTCAGTGCCAGCAGCAAAATTCCAGGTCTGAATCTGGAGCAGCTTTGGATTGAGGGCCATAAAGCCGTTTGGCCAAGAATGATTGGGCAGATACTCGATATGAGATCGGTCGAGTATCAAGAAATCAATCCGATTCCCACCGAGAAAGAATCTTTTGTAGTTGAGGTATTGACCGAAGACGGAAAGTCGATGAATCACTTCAATAAAAAAGCAAAGGGATTGTTTGTCAGAGCGGCTTTAGAACAAAGCTTGAGCGATATATCTCAATTACCTGAGGTTGCCGCAACCGCAGGACTAAGGGCAGAAATAGAGGGGCGAACAGTCAAGCTATTCGCCCCCAAATAACTATTTGTCGTTTTCCTCGATTGGCATAACTACGTAAGGCTCTGGCAGCTCAATTACACCTTCAACTAGCGAGATGATGCTGTCGAACCAGCCCTGGTCATTGAACAGAAGGTAGCCGGGAACCAGCCACATGTTTCCACCTTTGTCATATACAGACACCAAGACGCTCTCGGAACGGTTGATTCTGAGATCAACAATCTGAGGCTCTATCGGACCCTCTTCGATTGGTTCTGATGTCTCAACAGGCTGATCTTCCGTTCCAACTGAGCCTTCGGTGACAGCTCCTGCTGATGCATCTTTAGTCATGGTTGAGATTGGTCTCGAGTACTGCTGGTAGTACTTCGATGAAACTCCTCCATACCAACGGCCATCTTTGATTCTCGCTACCGCATCCATGGGGGAGACGGTGCCGTACTCGCCACGCTCAACTATCTCGAAGCTGGCAGCTGAAACGTAGGCAATTTTTCCATCCATGCCCCAGCTGATGTAGAAGTCAATAGGCAGTGGCTGCCCATCAAAACTGTTGCTGACTGTGGCGTAAGCTCCCCAGTCATCGCGATAGACATCAATCTGATCCCTAGAAACCTTGATTCCAAACTTCTGGAAGGTGCTGATTGTTTGAGAAATCAACTCGGCTTCGCTTGGTATCAACTCAGGAGTTGGCTTAGGTGCGATGCAGCGCTGATTGCTTGAGGTGTCTTCACCTTCAGCTGGTTCAGAACAACCTGCCAGATTGTTCCATCGCCCAAAGTTCCAGTAGCCAGCTCCAGACCAATAAACACTGACATAGAAGTTTTCACCTTGAATTGAATAGCTGGGAAACTCTTTGCTAGACCATTCGTCCTCTTTTGCCTCACCAGTTACGCCAAACACTTCGGCAATCTTTTTGAGGATGGCCATGGGGTCGCCAACTTTGCGAACCTCATAGACAACACCTCGACCTCCCTGGTTACTCAGGCCATCGGCGATGTAGTTGTATTGAATCCAGCCTGGCCAGATCATTTTCGCGCTTGCGTCTGCTGCTTCTGGGGCTCCACTGAGCGCATTTGGCGCACCCTGGGGAGCACTCGAGAGGCTAAATAGGGGCTGCTGTGGAGCAAGAGCGCTGGGTAGGGTCAGTCCTACAGTCAAAACTGCAGCTGCAGTGGCGGCGAGGGAGAATCTTGCAAACCGATAGCTCACCGGACTCTTCTTGCTCTTCAGGGTTGCCTCAACCACCACGGACTCGGAGAGTAGGGGTGAATTGACAGCAGGGTCAGCCTGCTTTAGTCGATTTCTTAGTTGTTCGTCGTTCATATCTTGTTTATGTCGCAGACTCGTTACTTTTTTCTAATTCCTGAAGAAGATTTTTCTTAGCTCTCGAAAGTCTCACGTTCACCGCATTGGTGCTAATTCCCAGAGCCTTAGCAATCTGGTCTGGTTCAAGACCATCAAAGGACCACATGGCCAAAACTTCCTGCTCCTTGGCGGGCAATTTTCGCCAAGCCTGAGAGAGCTCTAGGTCTGCCAGTGCAACCGCTTCTGCCGATGGGGCTGCTACTGGTTCGGCCAACGAGGCGAGAATTGAGACTCGACCAGCTTCTTTTCTTCGGTGATTGCTGATTAGGTAGCGGGCGGTCTTATAAAGCCAGGGAAGCTCAAAATCTTTAGGGATACTGGCCCTTTTGCTCCAGGCAATCTCGAACAGATCCGAAGCGATATCTTCGACCTGGTCTGCTGGCAAGCGTCTAGCTAAAAAACGGCTAATTTCAGCAATGTGGGCCCTGAACAGGGCGCCAAACTCTTCGGCTGTCATTTCATCTCCCAAATAGACAATGTAGCGGGAGCGCGAGTTTTTTCAGTCTTTTCTGTAGCAACCAGGAGCATGGTCAAAAATCATGCCTATGGACTGCATCAGGGCATACATGGTGGTCGAGCCAACAAAGCTGAACCCAAGACGCTTTAGTTCCTTACTCATGGCATCCGACTCCTTGCTGGTCGCCTGCCACTTGAATCCCGTCCTTGGGGTGATGCGCTTTTTGGGAGCGAAAGACCAAAGTAGCTCCTTTAAGTTGATGTCTTGCTCCTGAACAATCCTGGCGTTGTTGATTACGGAATTGATTTTGGCGAGGTTTCGGATGATTCCTGCATCTTTCATCAATCGATTTATATCACGCTTTCCATAGCTTGCAATTTTGGCTGAGTCGAAATTGTCGAAGGCCTGTCTAAATCCCTCGCGCCTTTTCAAAATAGTTAGCCAACTGAGTCCGGCTTGAAAACCCTCGAGACAGATGCCTTCAAATAAATCGCGCTGCTTCGTGGTTACAGTTCCCCATTCCTTGTCGTGGTAGCGAATGTAAATTGGATCTTCAGTAAGCCAGCTACATCTTCTAATTCCATCCGAGAGAATCTTGCTGCTCATTTATAAACAATTCCCTCAATCGCAAGAAGCTTCTTTTTTGTCGAAATCCCATTTCCTCCCGAGTAGCCAGTCAGTTTTCCTGTGCTACCCATGACACGGTGACAGGGAATGATGATTGGAACAGGATTAGCCCCAACAGCACCTCCAACTGCTCTGGATGCCGCAGGATTTCTAATCGCTTTGGCGATAGAGCCGTAACTGAGGGTTTTTCCAAATCCTATTTTGGCTATCTGCTGCCAAACCCTCAGTTGAAAGTTAGTTCCCCTTAGATCTGTCGGTACGGAGAATTGTTTTAGCTTGTTGTCAAAGTATTCTTCGATCTCTTTGCAGGCTAAATCAACAAAGTTCTTTGCCTTTTCCGACTGGGTAAAATCCTTCAGTTTGCTTTTGGGAGACAAAAAGTCAATCGAGCAAACTCCTTTTTCACTCGCCGCAATGGACAGAAGTCCGATGGGCGAGCTGACCACCCGACGGGCTGCAACTTCGTTCATGGGATAAAACTACTGAAACAAAATGTTCAAAGTGAGTTATCCACAGGTTGAGATTGGCCGACCACCCGACCGGTTTTTCGTCTCAGTATTACTTAATGCAGATGATCTTTTTTCTACCCTCCGTTGCTTACGGTCTTGCTTTAGCTATCCAGGGGGACCTTCTCCTGCTGGTAATTTCAGTGACATCGTTGCTGATCTGGCAGCTACCAAGACTTTCGCCAGAAAAGGAAAAAGCAGCTGAGGTAGTACTTGAGTCTTCCCACTGGCCAAATCCTCCAGCAGGCAAGCTCATCAGCTCGGATGGAACAGTTTTTGAGTTGCCCGCCTACACAAAGATTGAGCTGATATCCCTAGAACTAAGTGGCGTCAAATCAGAGGAGTTTCTCAGTGCACTACTCAAAGCCTGCCAGGAAGAGTTTTGGCTTATTGGAAGCTACAAGAACTCTGACTTTATGCAGCAAGTTGCAACCAGTGATCAAGGAGGGAAGTTGATTGCTTTTGCCAGGGCATTTAGGAAAAGAGCAGAGATTCCACTTCCTCTGAACCTGGTGGTCACGGACATGCAGGCTGCTTTTGCCAAAGAGGAGCTCGCTGATTTGTTTAGAGAAGGAGACTTTTCCTACCGAGTTCTCTATCTAGGTTCTGGTCAAAGTGGATCAAAGCTGAATGTGGAGGAACAGAGTGGAATCTACCGAGTCTTCGGAAGCGTAGGTGGGACAGGTGTTGAGTTTTTCTTTCGTGGACTAGCGCTTGCCAGTGAGAAAGCGAATGATCAAAGTTATGAAGGATTGTTTACCAGTGGACTTTTCAATGACGTCCGCGACCCGAGCGGCCAACATGGCACCCCGAGCCGCGATAAACCTAAATGGCTCAATTTCCCAACGAGGGGAGCGGTGGTTGACGAAAGCAAGAGAGGTGAGGCTCGTGTTTTTCCCAAGAATCAAGTCAGCCATCGTTCTTCCAGCAAGGTTGGAGGTTCCGACGCCGTCGCCGACATAACCACCCGCTTGGCCAATCTTGGTCACAGGATCAAGCCTGACTGAGGCCATCCAATCTCTAGTGACTCCCAGTGCCCCTCCCCACTTGTGAGTGATCTTGACTTGACCTAGCTGCGGAAAAAGCTGCTTGAGTTCGGTTTCTAGGAAGTTATGAATTTTCTCGACGGTGTCATACTCCGACTTAATGGAAGATCCAAAGTGATACGGAGCACCTCTTCCACCGAATGCAATTCGATTGTCTTTTGTTCGCTGGCCGTAGATGATCAGGTTTCTAAAGTCAGCAAAGGTAATTCCTTGTTTTAGACCAATCTCATCAAGCAGTTCTGGCTCAATTGCTTCCGTGACAATCATCAGTGAGTAAAGAGGTAAGAAGTCTCGCTTTCTCCTTGGTAACAGCGGTCGATAGCCTTCCAGGGCATCTACTACGAATTCGGCTTGAAAAACGCCTCTGCTTGTTATCACGCTGCCGGGAGAGAAGTCCAGCACTTCAGTTTTCTCAAAGAGTTTTGCGCCAAGCTGCTCTACTTTTTCAGCCAGACCTCTGACAAGTTTGGCTGGGTGAATGCTTGCGCAGGCAGGATCAAAAACGGCTGTCATTGCCTTAGAAGCTTTTGGCAGAAGGCTTTTTTCAAGAAACTGAAGCGTATCGATACCGTAATCAGCGGCTTGCCTTACTTCAGCCTCGGCGCGAACTAGCTGCGCCTTGTTTCGGACGAAGCTTATGGTTCCGGATTTTTGAAAGTCACATTCAATACCAAGCTCGCTAGTTATGGATCCAACTTCGTCGACGGTCTTAACCATCTCCTGACGAATTGCAATGGCCTGGGCTCTTCCATAACGCTGGGCAATCAGCTCCGCTGACCAGGGGAAAAGCGCTGAGCACCACCCGCCATTTCTTCCGGAGGCTCCGAACCCGGCTATTTCTTTTTCGATGATGGCAATCCTGATTTCAGGCTTTTGCCGAAGGAGATACAGCGCTGTCCACAGTCCGGTGTAGCCGGCACCAAGGATCAAAACATCAAAGTTTTGCCCAGCCGGTACCGGCCTAGGGGCTAAGGATTCTTGGAGACTGTCGTGCCAGAAACTGAGCGAACGGTATGAAGAATCTAAGCGTTGAGTTTCTTCCATGCCTCGGTCAGAACCTTGCGCAGGATTGCTTCGATCTCATCAAATTCCTTTGGACCTGCCGTCAGTGGTGGCGCTAGTTGGACAACTGAGTCACCTCGGTCATCCGCACGGCAGTAGAGTCCAGCATCAAGCAGAGCATTATTCAAAAAGCCGCGCAGCAGTTTCTCTGACTCGTCTCTGGTCAGCTGCTGCTTAGTCTTTTGGTCCTTGACTAGCTCGATTGCAAAGAAGTAGCCATCGCCTCTCACATCGCCCACGATAGGTAGGTCATAGAGCTTCTCAAGAGTCTTTTTGAACACGGGAGAGTTGGTTCTGACATTGTCCACCAGACCCTCTCGCTCAAAGATTTGCAGATTTGCTAGCGCAACGGCACAGGCAACAGGGTGGCCGGCGAAGGTGTAGCCGTGAGAGAAAGTTGTAGTTCCCTGGCTGAAGGGCTCGAAGTATTTTTCCTTGAGGAACAAAGCTCCAAGAGGCTGAGCACCCGAGGTAATTGCTTTGGCAGTAATCATCATGTCCGGCTGGATGTCATAGCGGATCGATCCAAACCACTCACCTGAGCGTCCATAGCCAGTTATTGTCTCGTCGGCAACCAACACCACGTCGTATTTGGTGCAGATTTCCCTCACGCGCTTGTAATAGCTAGGTGGCGCGGTGAAGCAACCACCTGCGTTTTGAATTGGTTCGATGAAGAATGCAGCAACAGTGTCTGGTCCTTCGAACAAGATTGCTTCTTCAAGTCTGTTGGCACACCAGATACCAAACTCATCTTCGCTCTTAAACTGTTCTGGAGCGCGATAGTAGTTGTTGCTTGGCACGCGAAATGCCGATGGAACTAGTGGTTCGAAAGCTTGCTTGAAGTTTGGAAGTCCGGTAATCGACAGGGCTCCATGGCTGGTTCCGTGGTACGAGGTCATGCGAGAGATGACCTTATGCTTCATGGGCTTGCCAGTAAGTTTGAAATACTGCTTGGCGAGTTTCCAAGCTGTTTCAACTCCCTCGGTACCGCCGGTTGTGAAAAAGATTCTCGTCATGCCGGCAGGGCCAATAGATAAGAGTTTTTCAGTCAGCTCAATGGCTCGTGGGTGGTTGAAAGACCACAGCGGCATGAAGTCAAGTTCCATCATTTGCTTTTGTGCAGCGTCTGCCAGCTCTTGCCTTGCGTGTCCGGCATTGCATGTGTAGAGGCCAGACAGAGCATCAATTAGACGATTGCCTTTTGAGTCATATAGGTAGTGACCCTCACCGCGAACGATGATTCGCATATCTGAGCTATTGAAGGGGGAGTGACGGGTGAAGTGCAGCCAGGTGTGCTCCTTGCCGGACTTTTGCCACTCCTTATCGCCGATTGGCTGACCTGCGTCCATGGCATCCAGTAGCTCAAGCTCGGAGGCTTTGCCTCTCTTCTTTAGAGGACTCAGCAGTTTGCTGAGAATACTGGTCTTGTTATTGTCTTGAGATATCGCCATCGACTATCACTACCTTCTACCTGGTTCCCCAGTTATAAAACTGTTTGTGCAATCGAAGATAAACGAAGGTCTCTGAGCTAACAACGCCCGGGAGAGTCCTTACCTTCTCATTCAATAGCGCAATCAGTTGATCGTCGTCTTCGCAGACGACTTCAGCCATCACATCAAAACTACCAGCTGTCAGAACTACATAATCGACCGAGGGGATGCGCGCCAGAGCCTCGGCCACCTGGGTGACATCGCCGACGCATTTGACCCCAATCATGGCCTGTCGAGAAAAGCCAAGCTTCAGCGGATCCGTGACGGCAACAATCTGCATGACACCTGATTCGGTGAGCTTTTGGACCCTCTGCCTCACGGCAGCTTCGGAAAGCCCCACGACCTTGCCGATTTCGGCATAGGACTTCCGGCCATCTTTTTGCAGCTGCTCAATGATTAGCTTCGAAACCTCATCGAGGTGGGATTGGCGGGTTCTGCTCATTCTGGACATGTCCCGAGTATCACAGGAAAAGGAGCCAATAAAAAGGCAATTCGTAGTTTTTTTACAAATAAGTTACGAAATCAACAATTTTTTTCATTTTTTCTTTCGGGATAATCCATAGGGGTAGCATTTCCCTGAAATCTCAACGAGGAGTAATCGTGGCCAAGAAGCTGCAAAATTTCGTAGGTGGAGAGTTAGTTTCACCTGCATCCGACAAGTACAGCGATGTCATCAACCCTTCAACTGAAGAGGTCTACGCTCACGCCCCAATCTCTGGAGCCGAGGATGTTCAAAATGCATTCCAAGTTGCTCATGAGGCATTCAAGGAGTGGAGCCAAACCACCCCTAGCGAAAGACAGCTAGCACTTTTCAGAATTGCCGATGAACTAGAAAAGCGTTCTGGCGAAGCAGCAGATCTCGAGAGTGAGAACACAGGAAAACCACGCGCAACTCTCGTTGACTTTGAAATGGTTCCCTCCGTTGATCAGATCAGATTCTTTGCCGGTGCTGCTCGTAACCTTGAGGGACGTGCGACAGCCGAATACGCGAAAGACCACACCTCGTCCATTCGTCGCGAACCAATTGGAGTTATCGGTCAGGTCACGCCTTGGAACTATCCACTTAACATGGCAGTTTGGAAGTTTGCGCCAGCTATTGCCGCTGGAAACACAATTGTCTTAAAGCCCTCTGACACGACTCCTGTGTCAACTTTGCTACTGGCTGAAATTGCCAACAAGTTCTTACCACCGGGAGTGATGAACGTCATCACTGGTGATCGCGACACAGGTCGCATGATGGTGGAGAACAGAATTCCGCAGATGGTTTCCATCACCGGTTCTGTGCGCGCTGGAATGGAAGTTGCCAAGACGGCAGCTCTTGATCTTAAGAGAGTTCATCTAGAACTTGGTGGTAAGGCTCCAGTAATTGTTTTTGCTGATGCGGATATGGAAAAAGCAGCAGCTGGAATCGTGGCAGCTGGATTCTTCAACGCTGGCCAAGACTGCACCGCAGCCACTCGACTGCTGGTTGAGGACAAGGGTTATGACCAGTTCATGGCAGCTTTGCTGGCTGAGGTTAAGGCATCGGCTAAGGTCGGAAAGCCTTCCGAGTCTGACATTCTGTTTGGTCCAGTGAACAACTCGAACCAGCTTGCTCGAGTCAAGGGCTTCATCGACAGAGTGCCTTCACACGCCAAGATTGAAACTGGCGGTAACCAGCTCAGTGGCAAGGGCTACTTCCTCGAGCCAACAGTGATTTCGGGCCTTAAGCAAAGCGACGAGCACATTCAGGATGAGATCTTCGGTCCCGTCCTCACCGTCCAGCGCTTCTCTGGGGATGAGCAGGCTCTGCAGTGGGCCAATGACGTCAAGTACGGTTTGGCCTCTTCGGTCTGGACCAACAACCACAAGCGCGCCATGCGCTTCGCCAAGTTCCTTGACTTCGGGGCCGTCTGGATCAACACCCACATTCCGCTGGCTGCTGAGATGCCCCACGGTGGCTTCAAGCACTCCGGATATGGCAAGGACCTCTCGGCCTACGGATTTGATGACTACACCCGCATCAAGCACGTGATGCACTACATCGGAGACTAGGAAAAAACTTTGCCCTCAAGGTCGCCCTCGGGGCCTTGAGTGTGTCAAACTTTTCCTACTTTGGTGCCAGGGCGCCCTAGGGGACAAGGAGATAAAAACTAATGAAGCGTGAGCTACCCAACGACCCAATGCTCAGAGAGCTAATTGACCTAGCTCGTAAAACACAGATCTCCCGCCGTGCGGCACTTGCCGGTGTTGGTGGAACTGCAGCTGCACTCACTCTCGCATCTTGCTCAACTGCAGAAGAGAGTTTGACTCCAGCTGTTGACGTTTCTGACTCTGAACCTGTTTTGGTTTGGCACAACTGGCCCGCATACATGGACGAGGATGACGACGGTAACTACCCAACACTTCTTCGCTTCCAAGAGCAATCTGGAATTACCGTTGACTACAAGATTGAAATTGATGACAACGACACCTGGTATGCAAAGGTCAAGGACCAACTTGAACTAGGCCAGGACATCGGTGCTGATGTTGCGTGCCCAACCGGTTGGATGGCACAGCGACTACTAAATCTTGGATACCTTCAGAAGTACGACGATGCCAACATGCCAAACAAGGTTGCGAACTTGGCACCAAGCTACTTAGGTGCTCCAGAAGATCCAGATCGCACCTACAACATTCCTTGGCAAGCAGGTTTTGCAGGTATTGGTTACAACAAGCAGGCTTATAAAGATGCAACCGGCAAAGATGCTCCAGGTTCAATGGCGGATCTGTGGGCCGCAGAGCTAAAGGGACGCGTCGGTCTGCTATCAGAAATGCGCGACAGCGTTGGTCTGGTTCTGATGAGCCAGGGAATCGACATCACCTCCGCAGACAGCTTGAATGAGGATGCGTTCATGGCTGCAATTGAATTCGTGAAGCAGCAGATTGATGGCGGACAGATCTACAACGTCCGCGGAAACAGCTACCTGGATGACCTCGCGACTGGCAACATCATTGCTGCCACTGCATGGAGTGGTGACATCACTGTAATCAACGCCGAGCAGGGCACTGAGGACAACCCAGAACCATACGGCTTTGTCTTCCCTGACTCTGGAGTAACCCTCTGGGCAGACTGGTTTGTAACCCCGATGGGAGCAACCCACAAGAAGAACGTCGAGAAGCTAATCAACTACTACTACGACCCAGTGAATGCTGCAGAGCTGGCCCTTTGGGTGAACTACATCACTCCGGTGGTCGGTGCTCAGGATGTAGCAGCCAGCATTGATCCGGCGCTCGCCGAGAACCAGTTGATCTTCCCTAACGCCGACACCTTGGCAAAGAGCAAGGCCTTCCGAGCACTATCTGGACAAGAGGAGCAGCGCTTTTCTTCTGCATGGCAGAACCTGCTGCTCGGCGCTTAGTGTCAATTGACTTCGGAGCCGGGGGAAAGGACCTCGAGCTTGTAGGACTGAGGAAGGAATTCCCCGGCTTTGTTGCAGTTGATGATCTAGATCTCAAAATACCTGCGGGGCAATTCTTTGCTCTGCTCGGGCCGTCCGGTTGCGGAAAAACAACCACACTGAGAATGATTGCTGGCCTGGAAACCCCAACCAAGGGGAAGATCCTTATTGGCGGTCAGGACGTGACGGAGCTCAAGCCTCACGAGCGTCCGGTGAACACTGTTTTCCAGAACTACGCGCTCTTCCCGCACATGAGCGTTTTGGAAAACGTGGCGTTCGGTCTTCGTCAAAGAAAAATCTCAGAGCCGTTAGTGAAAGCTCAAGCAGCCTTGGACATGGTTGAACTGGGCCACATGTCTGAAAGGCGACCAGCGCAACTATCTGGTGGACAGCAGCAGCGAGTTGCTCTGGCGAGAGCTTTAGTCAATCGACCTGCGCTGCTTCTTCTTGATGAGCCACTGGGCGCTCTTGATCTCAAACTTCGCAGGCAGATGCAGATTGAGCTCAAATACATACAGATGGACGTGGGCCTTACCTTCCTTCATGTGACCCATGATCAAGAAGAGGCGATGGACATGGCTGACATAGTGGCCGTCATGAACCAGGGCCGAATTGAACAGATGGGTCCGCCTGAGCAGCTTTATGACCGACCAAAGACTGCATTTGTTGCCAAGTTCCTTGGACAGTCGAACATCTTCGTGGGTGAAGTTGCGGAAGCTGGTTCTGAGACTGTTTCAATCAATTTCAAGGGAAATAAGCTCACCGCCCCGCTGGCGAGAGTTGAGAAGTCAAATGGCAAGATTGCCATGGGAGTCAGGCCTGAAAAAACTCGTTTCCATGAAACCAAGCCAGATGCTGATCCGGGCGTGAATGTTCTAGGTCCTGGAGAAATAACCGACATCAGATTCACTGGAGTTTCCAATCAATATCTAATTGAGATTCCTGAGATTGGTGAAGTGGTTGTCTTCGCTCAAAATGTTGGAAAGTCACCCGTCATCGCACTGGGAGCGCAGGTTTGGGTCAGCTGGAAGGTCGAACATGGCTTTGGTCTAGCTGATCTTCCGACTGGCAAAGAAGACGCCTAATGGCATTCCTAGCTCTAGGTGGGCAGCAGGCTCCAGCGAAGCAGCAGTCACCAAAAAAGACTGGAAGAGTTGCACTGCTTCTTTTACTCCCGGGCATCGCTTACTTAGGACTTTTCTTCCTAACGCCTTTCTTCTCACTCCTTCTTACTTCTCTAAAAGTTCCAGATGCCACTGGTGAGATTGGACGATACGACTACGGCTTTGAGATTGGCAACTATCTCTACGCACTTGATCAGTACATGCCGCAGATTATCCGCTCGTTCTTTTTTGCCCTAGTCGCAACCGTTATTGCACTTGCCATCAGCTATCCGCTGGCCTACTTCATTGCAGTGAAGGCTAGAAACAAGCCCCTGCTGAAGGGGTTGCTTCTCACCATGGTGATTGCTCCCTTTTTCATCTCCATGCTGCTTCGCACCTTCGCCTGGAAGCAGATCTTCTCGAATGACTCTTGGATTGTGAATACGCTGAAGGACTTTGGGCTCTTTGGGGCGGATAGCTACATCATCGGTACTGACTTTGCGGTGATCTTTGGATTGGTATATAACTTCATTCCATTTATGACTTTGCCGATTTTTTCAAACCTGGATCGACTTGACCTAAGGCTCCTGGAAGCCAGTGGAGATCTTTACGCAAACCCGATTACCACCTTCAGGAAAGTAACCTTCCCACTTTCGCTACCAGGGGTTATTTCCGGAACGCTACTTACCTTCATTCCGATAAGTGGTGATTATGTTGTGGCAAGCCGCGACTTTCTCGGCGGGCCCGACACGGCGATGCTCGGCAATGTGGTCGAGGCAAACTTCTTGCGTATTCAGGATTACCCAACGGCATCAGCACTTTCGGTTCTGCTGATGGCGGCAATTGTAGTTTTGGTCTCCGTTTATGTTCGAAAGAGTGGAACGGACGATCTGCTATGAAGTTTTCGCTTGGAAAGTACTTGCTCCCAACCTATGTGGTTCTTACCTTTCTCTTCCTGTCGATTCCCATTGTTTACACGTTTATTTTTTCCTTCAACGATTCGATCAAGTCGAACATAATCTGGCGAGGCTTCACGCTGGACAATTGGCTGAATGTTTGCCGTCAGCAAGAGGTTTGCGATGCTTTTGGTAACTCACTAATCATCGCTGTCTCGGCAACGATTTTGGCAACCATTCTCGGGACCATGATTGCGATTGCTTTGGTTAGGTATCGCTTCAAGTTCCGCTCTGCCACCAACCTTCTTCTCTTCCTCCCTCTTGCCACACCTGAAGTGGTTATGGGAGCAGGCCTGGCAGCTCAGTTCTTAGATTTTGGCTGGCAGAAGGGGCTACCCACTGTGATCATCGCGCACACGATGTTCACACTCAGCTTTGTGGTTGTCACTGTCAAAGCACGTGTTGCAACCTTAGATCCTGCGCTGGAAGAGGCAGGTCGAGACCTATATGCCAATCCCGCGCAGGTATTCAGGCGAATTACTTTCCCACTACTGCTGCCAGGAATCTTAGCGGCGGCCATGTTGGCTTTTGCGCTGAGTTTCGATGACTTCATCATCACCCAGTTCAATTCCGGTGCGGTAGACACCTTCCCGAAGTTTGTTTACACAGCTGCTGCGAGAGGTATCCCGGCAGAGGCAAACGTTATTGGTTCGATGGTATTCATCATCGCCATTGCGATTGTCGTAACGGTGCAGGTGCGGTCTTCGCTCAAGCAGCGAAAGCTAGCCAAGAAGCGCTAGTTAGAGCTTTGCCAGGCCCGCTGCCAGCACATCCAAAGCATCGTGTAGCAGCTCGTTGCTAATTGCCAGTGGTGGCAGGAAACGAATCACGTTGTTATAGGTTCCCGCGTTTAGTACTACCACACCGTTTTGATGGCAGTGCTTGAGCAGGGCGTCAGTGGCGGCCGAGTTAGGGTTCTTAGTTCCAGGCTCAACCAATTCAATAGCCTGCATCGCTCCGCGTCCTCGAACATCTCCAATAACTGGGTGATTATTTTTCATCGCGTTTAGTCGTCCGGTGAGGATTTCACCGATTTCTAGAGCTCTCTGCATCCAGTTTCCAGACTCGTACTGCTCCATCACGGCAACACCTGCGGCTACTGCAATCGGTGAACCACCAAAAGTTCCTCCGAGACCACCAGCGTGTGCGGCATCCATAATCTCTGCACGCCCAACAACACCGGAAAGTGGCATTCCACCAGCAATACCTTTTGCAACCGTGATCAAGTCAGGTTCGAAACCCTCTTCCCATTCGCTTGCAAACCACTTGCCTGTTCTTGCCATACCTGATTGAACTTCGTCTGCGACAAGAACAATGCCATTCGCCCTTGTCCAGTCCTGCAGAGTCTTGAGAAAACCCGGAGCTGGAACAACAAAACCACCTTCACCCTGGATTGGCTCTATGAAAAGGGCAGCAATCTGTGAGGCACCAACTCTTTTCTCTAGGTAGGTAATTGCTCTTGCTGCAGCCTCAGCTCCACTCATGCCGGCAGGATCCCTGAACGGATAGCTCATCGGTGCGTGATGAACGCTACCTGCTAATGGCCCAAATCCGGTTCCGTAGGGGTGGACCTTGAAGTTCATCGACATCGTCAAGTTTGTTCGGCCGTGATATGCATGGTCGAAGACTGCTATCTCAGTTCTGCCAGTTGCCTTTCTTGCAATCTTTACGGCATTCTCAACGGCCTCTGCGCCCGAGTTAAAGAAAGCTGCTTTCTTCTTGAAGTTTCCAGGAGCATGAGAAGTGACAAGTTCACCAGCCCTGACGTATGGCTCATAGGGGGTGACAGTGAAAAGTGTGTGTGTGAGCTTGGAGACCTGTTTCGATACTGCCTCAACCACACCAGGGTTGGTGTGTCCGATAGTGACGACTCCGATACCAGCACCGAGATCGATCAGTTGATTGCCATCCACATCTTTCAGAATGGCGCCGTGTGCTTCATCAATAAAGGCAGCGAGCATGGTTCCAACACCGCCAGAGATCACCTGGCTTCTTCGCTCCTGCATGGCGAGCGATTTAGGTCCGGGAATGGCTGTGACAAGGTGTCGCTTTTGTTCGATGGTCATCCTCTAAGTCTAGGTTCCAATCCCTGAGCTGCGCGATAACCAAAGCACTGCTCCTAGCTTCCTTGCAGGAATGGGCAGGTAGCCTAGAGGCGTGCTGGACACAATTCTTTACATCCTGGGCATTGTCATTTTTCTCATTGGAATAGCCCTGTCAGTTGGTCTGCACGAGATTGGTCACTACCTACCTGCCAAGAAATTTGGGGTGGAAGTGCGTCAATTCATGATTGGTTTTGGCCCCACACTTTTCTCAAGACGCAGGGGAGAAACGGAATTCGGAGTAAAGGCCTTTCCACTCGGCGGTTACATTCTTATGTCCGGGATGTATCCACCAGCAAAAAAGCCCTATCGAGGACTTTTCGCCAACTGGATTAATGAGGCCAGACACGAGGTCGAATCTCAGGAGAGCGTTTCCGAGGATAGAAAGTTCTATCAACTCTCGGGTCCAAAGAAGATAACCATCATGCTTGGCGGGCCGGTTATGAATTTGCTACTAGGCGCTCTACTGATTGTTGCTTCGCTCTCTGGCATTGGAACTTTGCAAAGCTCGCTGACTGTAGACCAGGTTTATCCCTGCATGGAGTCTGCCGTTGAGTCCGAGTGTCCTGCAGGATCTGCTCAAACCCCAGCAAAGCTTGCAGGATTGGAAAGTGGCGATCAGGTCAAAGCGGTTAACGGCCAGGCCGTGAGCAGCTGGGAGGAAGTCACAACTCTTCTCGGCGAGAACGCCTCGAGCACTCTGACGGTAATGCGTGATGGCGTAGAAACAACTGTTTCCATAACTCCAGTTTTTTTGGAGCGCGCTGTCTACGATTCACTAGGAAATCTTGAGCTGGATGCTCAGGGAAATCCGGTAACTAAGCTCTCACCTGTTCTTGGAATCAGACTGCTTGGAGTAACAAAGCAAGTTGGCCTTGACCAGGCAATTGCATATACAGGTGCAACCGTTGTGTCCATGGCGGCCTTCATACTTGAGTTACCACAGCAGATATATGAAGTAACTCTCAGCACCGTCGGACTAACAGAACGTGATCCCTACGGAGCCGTGTCAATTGTTGGAGTTGGCCAGCTGGCAGGTGAGCTGACATCTGCCGACATTGGCGTGGATGCCAAACTGTCTTCGCTTCTGCTTCTACTTGGATCGCTGAATTTGGTGCTTTTTGTGTTCAATCTTGTTCCACTTCTGCCGCTCGATGGAGGTCACGTGGTCGGGGCTCTCTACGAGGCTGGCAAACGTAGATTCGTGAAAGCGTTTAGGGGAGTGGACCCCGGACCGATCGATACTGCCAAAGCTCTACCTCTGGCCTACTTCGTCTGGGTTGTCCTGATTTTCACTGGAATTCTGCTGATTTTGGCCGACCTAATCAACCCAATAATTGGCTAATCGGAAGTAATCGGCTTGGCCAATGGTTAAATCTTTAGTAGCAGCGAAGGGAAATATGTGCCGGCAGTAAATCTCGGCTTACCAAAGTCCCCACCACCAACACTGGCTCCGAGAAGAAAAACTCGTCAGATTATGGTTGGCAAGGTGGCAGTGGGTGGCGATGCACCAATCTCCGTGCAGTCCATGACCACAACCCCCACGACAGATATCAACGCAACCCTGCAACAAATTGCTGAATTAACAGCGAGTGGCTGTGACATTGTTCGCGTGGCTGTGCCTTCGCAAGATGACGCGGATGTGCTTCGCATTATTGCCAAGCGCTCTCAGATTCCAGTTGTTGCAGATATTCACTTCCAACCTCGCTATGTGTTTCAGGCTATTGAGGCAGGCTGCGGCGCAGTCAGAGTAAACCCCGGAAACATCAAGAAGTTTGATGACCAGGTAAAAGATATTGCCAAGGCTGCAAAAGATGCCGGAGTCTCACTGCGAATCGGAGTGAATGCTGGTTCATTAGATCCAAGACTGCTTGAGAAATATGGAAAGGCAACACCTGAGGCGCTGGTTGAGTCGGCAGTCTGGGAAGCTTCACTATTTGAAGAGCACGATTTTCATGACTTTAAGATTTCGGTCAAGCACAATGACCCAGTCGTGATGGTCCGCGCCTATGAGATGCTCTCGGAAAAAGGTGACTGGCCGCTGCACCTGGGAGTGACTGAAGCCGGCCCTGCTTTCCAGGGAACCATCAAGTCCTCGGTTGCTTTTGGAGCACTTCTCGCTAAAGGAATTGGTGACACAATTCGAGTTTCACTTTCCGCACCACCGGTAGAAGAAGTGAAGGTTGGGTCGCAGATTCTAGAGAGCCTAAACCTTCGACCAAGAAAGCTCGAGATTGTCTCCTGCCCATCCTGCGGCAGAGCCCAGGTTGATGTTTACACTCTCGCCAACCAGGTGACAGAGGGGCTGCAACACCTCACTGTTCCGATTCGCGTGGCCGTGATGGGCTGCGTTGTGAATGGACCCGGCGAGGCTAGAGAGGCTGACCTTGGAGTTGCCTCAGGTAATGGCAAAGGTCAAATCTTTGTCAAAGGCGAGGTAGTAAAGACTGTGCCTGAGAGCGAAATTGTGAAGACCCTGATTGAAGAGGCCAACCGAATTGCTTCGGAAATGGACCCTTCAGAGCTTGGAACAGCGCAGGTAACCGTCGGCAAGTAGCTAACATTGTGCCCATGCCATATCGCTTGAGCACGCTGTTCCTCAGGACTCTCAGGGAAGACCCCGCCGACGCCGAGGTCGACAGTCACAAACTGCTTGTTCGCGCAGGCTACATCCGACGCAGTGGCCCAGGCATTTTCTCCTGGCTACCGCTTGGCCTGATGGTGAAGAACAAGATTGAAAAAATTGTTCGTGAGGAAATGGCTGCCGCAGGATCTCAAGAGGTTCATTTCCCAGCCCTGTTACCAAAAGAACCCTATGAGGCAACTGGCAGGTGGGAAGAGTACGGGGACAATATTTTCCGACTCAAGGATAGAAAAGATGCTGACTATCTGCTTGCCCCAACCCACGAGGAAGTGTTCACGCTCCTGGTGAAGGATCTCTACACCTCTTATAAAGATCTTCCGCTTTCGATTTATCAAATTCAAATCAAGTACCGTGACGAAGCAAGGCCAAGAGCAGGACTTCTGCGGGGCCGTGAATTTGTCATGAAGGATGCTTACAGCTTTGACGTTGATGACGCTGGCCTTGCGAAAAGTTATCAGGCACAGCGTGACGCATATGAGCGAATCTTTAAACGCCTAGGCCTTGAATACGTGATTGTGAAAGCGGATGCAGGGGCCATGGGCGGCTCAAAGTCAGAAGAGTTCCTTTGCCCATCGCCAATTGGCGAGGATACTTTTGTTCGATCAGCTGGTGGGTTCGCAGCAAATGTCGAGGCAATTCGATTCTCCCAGGCAGAAGAGATTGCTTCTGCCGAAACACCTGCTGCAACAATCAACGACTCTCCAAACACGCCAACCATTCAAACACTGGTTGATTTTTCCAATTCCAATTACCCCAGAAAAGACAATCCCTGGACAAGTGCGGACACCTTGAAGAATGTGGTGCTGGCACTGACTTCACCAGAAGGCAAGAGAAGTTTGGTAATTGTTGGCATTCCAGGAGACCGTGAGGTTGATGCCAAGCGGGCTGAGACTTGGTTCGCACCAAATGATGTTGAGCAAGCAACTGAAGCGGACTTTGCCAAGCACCCGCAGTTAGTAAAGGGATACATCGGTCCTAGTAAAGATGGAAAGCAATTCCTTGGTGAGAAAGCTGAGTCAAAGATTCCTTACTACCTTGACCCGAGGGTTGCTAAGGGATCATCTTGGATAACTGGAGCAAACGAAAACGAGAAGCACGTTTGGCACCTAACCTTTGGCCGTGATTTCGCAAGCGACGGAGTTGCCGATATCGCCGAAGTCCGGCAAGGAGATCCAGCTCCGGACGGATCAGGACCGCTTGAGCTAGCCAGGGGCATAGAAATCGGACACGTCTTCCAGCTCGGAAGAAAGTATGCCGAAGCTCTAGACCTAAGGGTTTTAGACGAGAACGGCAAGCTAGTCACTGTGACCATGGGTAGCTATGGCATTGGAGTGACTCGACTGGTAGCAGTAATCGCCGAGCAGTCTCACGATGAAAAAGGTTTGATCTGGCCCGCCTCGGTGGCGCCAGCCGAGCTTCACATCGTCGCCGCTGGCAAAGAAGACTCGGTTTTTGAAGCGGCTGAGAAACTGGCTGAGCAAGCAGAGGCCAAGGGCCTTAGCGTGATTTTGGATGATAGAAAAGTCTCTCCTGGCGTGAAATTTGCTGATGCCGAACTGCTCGGTATGCCCTGGGTCATCGTCTGTGGCCGCGGGCTGGAGCAGGGCGAGGTTGAGCTTTGGGAAAGAGCCACAGGACAGCGAGGAAACGTGAAGCTAGAATCTGCTT
>CAZMOF010000017.1:0-18705 GCA_964567905.1 uncultured Aquiluna sp.
AGACTCTGCAGGGAACCTTGGATGAGCCATCCATGGAACTGCAGGCAATCAAGGCTCTTCAGAGTCTTTCAGTTAGGACTGTGAAGTCGGTTCGTCAAAAGGTTTCGTCGCTTTCAGGTGGCCAGCGACAGACTGTTGCAATTGCCAGATCGGTACTTAGAAACTCGAAGCTCGTGATTTTGGATGAGCCAACGGCTGCCCTCGGTGTTGCCCAGACTGAGCAGGTCTTGAACCTGGTTCGTCGCCTAGCCGATTCAGGAGTCGCTGTCATCATCATCAGCCACAACCTGCAGGATGTCTTCAAGGTTTGCGATGACATTGCAGTTCTATATCTGGGTCGAATGGTGACCCAAATCGAAGCTTCAAAAACAAATCAAAATGATGTGGTCGGCTACATCACAGGAACAAAAGGGGTGGCTGAGTAATCATGGCTAACCACAACATGGATAACGGTCTCAACCTCGCTCCAACTCAGATTTCCTCGGGCCACGAGGGCAATCTCAGGGAGCAGCTAACGGCATACCTGCAAAAGCTCAAGGCTGGGGAAATGGGAGCCCTACCTGCAGTCGCCGCACTACTGGTACTGACGGCTCTGTTTTCTTACCTAAGCCCCTTCTTTTTCACCAAGCTAAATTTTGCAAACCTGTTTATTCAAGCTGCTCAGCTAACCACGCTGGCTGTTGCCCTTGTGTTTGTGATTCTGCTTGCTGAAATTGATCTCTCGGCGGGTGTTGCAGCTGGCGTGGCAATGGACATCTTCTACCTGGCAACCTTCGCGGGTATTAACTGGATTCCAGCGCTTGGTATGTCGCTACTTTTTGGGGCGTTGGTCGGCTTAATCCTTGGTCTATTCGTGGCCAAGATAGGTGTTCCCTCATTTGTCATCACCTTGGCTTTTTATCTTGGACTTCAAGGTGTCGCCCTAATCCTGCTGGGTGATGGTGGTCTGTTCAGGGTTGATGTCCCAGAGGTGAAATCAATCATGAATGAGAATCTTCCGATTCTCGGTGGATGGTTGCTACTGCTTGTTGTCCTAGGTATCACGCTGGGAATGGGTCTTTATGACAGAGCTAGAAGAACCAGGAAGGGGCTTGTCAACAAGCCACTATCGCTGCTACTAATCAAGGTTGGCTTCATGGCAGTGATTGGTTCAGCCGTTGTCTATGTCTTGAACCTAGACCGCAGCGCTTCGGTCAAGCCGATCTATGGAGTGCCGATTGTTATTCCAATTGTTCTTGCGATTATCTTCATCGGAACTTTTGTACTAGATAGAACAACGTTTGGTCGCCATCTGTATGCCGTTGGTGGAAACCCAGAAGCTGCCCGCAGAGCAGGTATCAAAGTTTCTAGAATTCGCATCACAGCATTTGTCATCACATCTGTCCTAGCCGTGATTGCAGGTCTTTTCCACGTCAGTCGAATCGGTGTCGTTGAAGCAGCCGCTGGAAGAACAATTGTTCTAAGTGGTGTGGCTGCAGCTGTTGTTGGAGGTGTGAGCCTCTTTGGTGGAAGAGGTCGCCTAGCTCACGCAGCTCTTGGTGCACTAGTGATTGCAATCATTGACAATGGGCTTGGGCTTCTTGGTCTATCTGCGGGAATCAGCTTCGTTGTGACTGGCTCTGTTCTTGCGCTAGCCGCAACTATTGATGCGGTATCCAGAAAGCGAAGCGGTAACTTACGGGTCTAGCTGCAGGCCAATTGAGCTTCGCGGCTGTTCTCTGAAACCTGGTAAATAAGCATCGTAGTTATCAAGACTAGGCTTTTTCCAATGTCTGACTACCTTCTCTTCGCAACAGCATTCTTCGCTGCTGCCGTCGCTCCCGGTGCCGACACTTTTTTGATTCTCTCAAAAGCCATTGAGAACAGAAGGCTTGCGCTTATTGCTGGAGCGGGAATCACTTTGGCCAAACTGGTCATGGTGACAATTGCTTTCCTGGGTCTCAGCGCTGTTATGACAAGTTTTCCGACAATTTTAATTGCCTTGAAAGTTTTTGGAGCTTCATTTCTGATCTGGCGGGCATATAGGCTCTGGACTTCAAAATCGAAGGTCTATCAGAACAGGCGAAGTGGGAGTGAGTTCCTGTCTGCATTTGCCATCGGCTTTAGTAACCCTCAGCCGTTTGCTTTCTACCTATCAATAGTGCCCTTGGTCGTCGCTACGACGGAGCTGTGGATGCTTCTTTTGATAGTCGCAATTGGTTTTGTTTTAGTGACACTTATATATGTATCTATTGCCGCAGGACTATCAAAGTGGCTGGCTGTTGAAAAGAACTATCAGCTAATTAACCGGTTATTGGCAGGAGTCTTTTTGCTGCTAGCGCTTGTAATTATCATCCGATAAATCAGGTTCAGCTAACCTGAAGCTATGAGTAATCCTTACGCAAGTTCTAACCTCTCCCCTGAAGCCGAAAAGCTTTGGGCAGTTGCACTGCACCTACTGGCTATCCCCTTTGAATTCCTGGCCCCTTTGATCGGTTACTTCATCCTCAAAGACAAGGGTCCTTTCGTCTCTCACCATGCAAAAGAGTCTCTCAACTTTGGAATTACCGTGGTTCTCGCCGCCATTGTCTTGGCTATCTCGATAATCGGGCTTCTGTTTATCTGGATCCTCCCGATTGTCTGGATTGTTTTTCGTCTAATTGCCGCTTTCAAGGCTGGACAGGGTGAGTTCTACAAAATCCCAATCGCGATTAAGTTCATCAAGCTCTAGGAAGCTCTTCGAACCTGCCTAGCGTTTCCCTTTCTCTTTTGAACCGCATCCCTAAGAATCACTTCAATCTGGGCATTCACGCTCCGCAAGTCTTGCTCAGCCCAAGCCCTCAGCTCTTCGTACAGTTGTGGGGATATCCTCAACGGAACCGCTTTCTTTTCGCCCATGATCAGTTGTACAAGGTTCCGGCGTTAATGACAGGCGTGGCATCGCGTTCAGAGCACAGTACGACCATAAGGTTCGAAACCATAGAAGCTCGTCGCTCGGCATCCAGCTGAACCGATCCGCTTTTTTCAAGATCTGCAAGGGCAAGCTCAACCATACCAACGGCACCCTGAACGATTTTGCGTCGAGCACTTATGACTGCCTCAGCTTGCTGTCGTCGCAGCATTGCCTGGGCAATTTCCGAGGCATACGCCAGGTGGGTAAGTCGAGCATCGTCAATGGTAACTCCTGCAACTGCCAGCCGTTTTTCGAGATCTACGCGCAGTTCCGCTGCTACCTCTTCAGGGTTGCCCCTAAGGGTCAATTCACCAGTCAACTCTCCTGAGTCGATGTTGTCGTAGGCGAAGCCTGTTGCAACATGACGAAGTGAGGTTTCAATTTGGGTTTTTACATAAGTGCGATAGTCGTCAACATCAAAAACTGCTTTGGTTGTTTCGGAGACACGCCAAACGACAACAGCGGCTATTTCTATGGGGTTACCACGTCGATCGTTTACCTTGATAGTGTCCCCAACCTCTGTTCTCGCTCGCAGTGAAATCTTGAATCGGGAATCAGGCTTGGTTCCCGTTGCCGGCTTGGTTGTGGTAACAGCCCTGGTTCGTTCCTCTTTTAGCTCTGAGCTCGGTGAGCCGTTTGAGAAAAAGGGGTTTCCCCAGTGCCAGCCTGGCTTTCTTACCGTCCCTTTGTAGTTTCCAAAGAGAATCAAAACTCTGGACTCATTGGGCTGCAGTGTGTAAAAGCCAAAAAGCACCAGAACACCTAGGCCGTTGGAAAGTAGTGGGGCCCAGAATAGATGCTCGCCCCAAGCACCAGTGGCTAGCTGGACTATGAAGAAGATTCCCATCGAGACCAATGTGAGAAAAAGGAAGGCGAATGCGGATCCGGGAAGAGGGTTTTTTAGGTTTTCTTGCACTGCTACTCCATATCAGTTTGATATCAAAACTGTATCATTCTTGGGACCATTGTCAAATCTGAAAAAGCGTTGAACGAAAAGCCATGTAGTTTGTCAAATTTTGGGCAGAATTCCTCTTGGGTTTTGCTGGAGAGTTTCGATATCCCCTAGCCTTGAAACACTTGTTCAAGGACGAATTCAAATTGCGAATAGAACACGACTTAATTGGTGAATTAGAGATTCCAGAGCATGCTCTGTGGGGTATTCATACAGCGAGAGCAATAACAAACTTTCCGATTTCTGGAGTGTCAATCGGACATTACCGAAACCTAATCAAGGCACTTGGATTGGTGAAGCTTGCAGCCGTGCGAGTTAACTTTGAAATCGGTGGACTTGAAAAACAGAAGGCTCACTTCATCGAGCTCGCCTGTCAGGAGGTTATTTCAGGGAGGCTGGACAAAGAGTTTGTGGTTGATGCAATTCAAGGTGGAGCTGGGACAAGCACCAACATGAATGCAAACGAAGTTATCGCCAATCGGGCAATCCAATTTCTTGGAGGCCAGCCAGGTGATTATGACCTAATACACCCTCTCAATGACGTCAATCGATCGCAATCTACGAACGATGTCTACCCAACAGCTTTGAGACTGGCTCTGATTTTTGAGCTGGAGCTGCTGGCTGAATCACTTTCTTCTTTGCGCGATTCTTACTTCAATAAAGGCGAGGAGTTTTCTGAGGTCATCAAGATGGCGCGAACGCAGCTACAAGATGCTGTTCCAATAACTCTCGGTCAAGAATTTCACGCTTTTTCAGTCTCTACTGGAAACGATATCGCAAGGCTTCGAGAACTCCTTCCATTGCTTTCAGAAGTAAATCTTGGTGGCACGGCAGTAGGCACAGAGCTAAACACTCCGAAGGGTTACACCAAGTTGGTGGTGGCAGAGTTAGCGAAACTGACTAAGTTACATCTCGTTTCTCCAGAAGATTTAGTAGAAGCAACGCAATCGGCCGGGGTGCTGATCAGCTTTTCCTCAACGCTCAAGAGAATTGCTGTCAGGCAATCCAAAATAGCCAATGATTTGCGACTGCTCGCTTCAGGGCCTAGGGCGGGCTTTAACGAAATCAACCTACCCGAGCGCCAAGCAGGATCCTCAATCATGCCAGGTAAGGTAAACCCAGTTATTCCTGAAGTGATAAACGAAATCGCCTTCACCGTGATTGGAAATGATTTGACAGTGACTCTTGCTGCAGAAGGAGGCCAATTACAACTTAATGCTTTTGAACCGATTATTGCTAGATCAATTCTGATGAGTGTTACGTACTTGAGAAATGGATTTGCAACTTTCACCAAAAATTGCGTTGACGGAATAACCGCAAATGCCGATTTCTTGCGAAGTGAGGTTGAGAACTCAATTGGCTTAGTAACGGCCTTGAGTCCCCAGCTCGGTTACGAAAACGCTACAGCGGTGGCTCGCTATGCCCAGCAGCATTCCTGCTCCGTCCGAAAGGCAGTTTTAGCTATGGGGCTCATGGACGAGGCCGAGTTTGATAGTGCCCTTGGGGATCTAATCTCCCTAGCCAAGCGCAAAGATTAACTGCGAAGAGCCTTACCCAGTTCATCAAAGGCATCTACAAGCAGATCCATATCCCTTTGTTTGTGGGCAAACGACACGAGCCACTGCTCATCCAGTCCTGGAGGAGTTAGAACGCCGCGGTTGATACCCCAGATCCATGACAGTTCGGCCAAGTTGAAATCAAGCGCTTTGAAGTCTCGGTAGTTGCGAACTGGATTTGGCGACCAAGTCACAGCACCCTTTACTCCGAAGCCGACGGTGTGGGCAGGGAGTTGATACTTTTCAATTACTTCATTGAGCTTTCTCATGGTCTCAATGTTGATTTTTTCAGCTTTGTTGATCTCGTCTTCTGTGGAGATTGCATCCATGGCTAGTGCTGCTGCGAGGACAATAGGGCTTCCGTTGTATGTTCCAAGATGTGGCATTCGACCGTCCACAACAGCATCCATGTACTTTTGTCTTCCACCGAAAGCTGCAACTGGCAAGCCGCCACCGATGCTTTTTGCAAGGCAAACCAAATCTGGTTCAACACCTACACGCTTGGCTGCTCCCGCTACTCCAGCAGTCAAACCTGTCTTTACCTCATCAAAAATCAAGCAAACGTTGTATTGATCGCAAAGCTCGCGAACCCGGCGAAGGTAACCCTCATCAGGAAGGATGATGGAAAGATTTTCAATAATTGGCTCCATCATGACAGCAGCAATGCTGTCGCCACGTTCCTTGAACAACTCTTCCAATCGATTGGCATCGTTGTAGGAAACCGTGTAGATCTCTCCTGCCTCTACCTCAAATGGCACGTAAGGAACGGGCTTGTCTGCTGGTCCAACATTCTCAAGTTTTGGCTTTACCGAAACTTGAAGCGCGTCATAGCCGCCGTGGAATCCGCCTTCAATTTTGACCAATCCCTTTTTGCGAGTAACCGCCTTTGCAATTCTCACGGTATACATCGTCGATTCAGTTCCAGAGTTTGTGAATCGAATCATGTCTAAACCAAAGCGCTTCTTGAACTTCTCTGCGGCTTCGGTTGCAGTTGTGGAAGGAGTTGCAAAAAGCGTCCCTGTCCTGCGAAGTGTCTTCTGGACTTCTCTGACGATACGAGGATTGAGGTGGCCAGCAAGCATGGCACCAAATCCCATTGAGAGATCGAGCAGCTTTCTACCGTCGACGTCTCTTACATAAGCGCCTCTTGCCTTCACGACGGTGATCGGATACGGATCCCAGTGTTGGAAGGAAGAAGTCACTCCAAGGGGAAGAGTCTTACTCGAACGCTGATTGTGTTCACCAGAGAGTGGATATGTCGCCCGGAATCGATCCCATTCCTTAGACAGAAGGTCTTCGATTTTTTTGGAATCTAGGGGCTGGAAAGTTGCCGGTAGCTTTCGCCAGCCAGCTGGGTCGTGGTTTGGATGTCCTGACACGATATGCTCCTTTGCCCTCCAATTCTCGCTAACTTGGACCAAAAGCACCAATTGGTGGGCAACAAACTGCGATTTTCGTCGTTATTGTCTTCCGAAAGTTCGTAATCCGTATATCAGTCAAACCATTCGGTTGGCGGACCAAGAAAAAGTAAGAAGCTGAACAGGGCAACAACGGCTGCTAGCAAAGTAAAGATCAGCAATACGGGTCGAGCGATGAACCAGCGAAAGAGGCGATCAAAGCTCGCGTTGTCTCTTGGGTCCTCGCTGGACGAGGTGCGCCATGCGCCTTCCAGTGCTCTGTTCTTCATTAGGTTTCGCTCGAATGGAACTGTGGCGAAGGGAACAATCGCGAGAAGTACAGAAGCGCTGATGCGACCAAATCTCCAACGCTGATTTACTCCGACCAAAACACTGGTCGTGCAATAGCTGAGAAACATTGCTCCGTGAATTGTTCCGGCTACTGTCACAAAAATAGACAGTGTCTCGCTGAGCGCCCTAATGATTAGTGCAGTGATTAGCAGGGCCCAAGTGAATGCTTCACCAATTGCGAAGAATCTATAAAGAGACTTTGGTGACATCTCTACCTTTCAATTGAACGCAATCAATCTACCTGCTCTAGGCTTCAGTATGTGGCGAGAACAACCAGCAAACTCACAGCTGGAATCTTTGCACTAATCGCAGGTGCTCTAGTAGCCGTCCAAGCGCGAGTTAACTCTGGCTTAGCATTTGAAATAAAGAGTGGAATCTTTGCGGCACTTATTTCCTTCGGTGTTGGTTTGCTGATTATCGCCACAGTAACTGCACTAAGCAAAGAAAATCGATCTAAATTTCAAGACCTGGTTGTCTCCATATCTCAAAAACGAATTCCCTTGATTTTGTTGTTCGCTGGATCAATCGGTGGCTTCTTCGTAATTGTTCAGAGCAGCATTGCTGGACTTATTGGAATTTCACTCTTCTCAGTTGGGGTAGTGACCGGAACTTCTCTTTCCGCAATCATTCTTGATGGCAAGGGCTTGCTAGGCCTTGAGAAAAGACCAATTGGGCTGTTGAGGATTTCAGGAACTCTAATTGCAATAGCAGGTTTGGTTATTGCTGGTGACTTTGCTAACTACTCTTTTGATCCGCTTATTCTTCTAGCGTTTTTAGCTGGAGTGGGAATTGGTTTCCAGCAAGCGATGAATGGTAACTTCGGCAAGCTTGCTGGTTCAGCAGTGGTTCCGACCCTGTTTAATTTCTTAGCCGGGAGCGTATTCATTGCAATTGCCTTTGTTGTTCTCGATGGCGGGTCTCTCCCAATTTCAATGCCAACTAACCCTCTTCTTTATCTAGGCGGAGTGGTTGGCGTTATTTTCATTTTTGTTCAGGTGGTGGTGCTACCAAAGATTGGTGCGCTCGCCATGGGCATCGCAATGCTGGTTGGGCAGTTGGTTGGCTCCGTGCTGCTTGATTGGATTATTCCAATCGCGCAGCGTGAGCTAACCATCAGCACGCTATTCGGAATACTGCTGGCGATGATTGGAGCAGGGCTGGTAGCCAAGCGTTAGAGCTCTACCAAAACGTCCTTGTGCTTATCGAAACGGTATCCCTTACCCCTGGCAGTTCTGACGATGTCCTCATACCCTGCAATCTTGGCTCTGAGTCTTCTGACATGAACGTCAATGGTTCTTGGATTTGGAGTTGGTTCACCGCAGCGCTCTGATATGGAAGCGATTTCTTCTCTCGAAACCGTCTTTCCCTCGTTTTCAATCAGATATGCAAGCAGCTCAAACTCCTTGCAGGTTAGCGATGCGTTCCTTCCGTCGACGTAAAGGCGCCTGCGATTGAGATCAACCACCACTCCCTTGGCCGCGGTTTCTTCTTCAGGCTGGGGTTTGAGTTTCTCGGTGGCTCTTGGTTCTCCCAGCGCAAGCCTGGTGAGCTGAAGATTCCGAGAGTTTGATTCCTTGGGTCCGATTGCGAGCGCCGCATAGGTTTCGCTTTCTTTTCCAGGAATCAGCTCGGCAAGTTTTTCTCGAAGAGCAATTGCAATCTCGGAGAGTGTGATGCCAGCGGCCTCTGCTTCGCTTTCCGAGATTCCGACGTATAGAGCGAATCCTTTCGCTTCGGTTTGTTTCTGCTGCAGTGTCTTTGTCATTTTGAGTCCTTTTGATGTGTGTGCGGAATTTGAGTGCACGAATCACGTGCGTTTGTTGGGGTGCTGGTGCCTTTTGCTAATCAGGAAGCGGGTGTGACTAGCGGCACATCAGCATGCACATGCACATCGAGCAGGAGAAAGTAGCGCCGTAGGCGCTGTTCTCAACTGCACGAGTACTCATTGCCATAAATTTTGCGGGGTATTTCCCCTGATGTCAAATTATGACCAAGTGTTACTAAACCCTCGCCAGAAGCCAAGCGAAGACATCCTTCTCCACTTCCTCGTGATCGAGGTCATTGAGAAGCTCATGGAAGCCACCCGGATAGATAAGGAGCTTGCGGTCAGGACTGGCTATCTTCTCGTGCAGGGCCATGGAGTTCAGGTGGTTGGTGGAGGTGTCCTTACTGCCATGGAAGATAAGGCTCGGCACCTTCCAGTCAGCCACCTTGGTCCAGACCTCGTCAGACACCTGCAGGACCGTCTTGGCAACCAGATTCTTGGGTTTGCCCTGATACATCATGGGGTCAGCCTTGATCTTTTCGAGCAGCACCAGATCGCGGGTCAGTGCCTCCATTCCAGGCCTGGGAAGTGGCATCGGGGCTGAGGGTGCCAGGGCGGCAGAGATCTTTCCCAATACTCGCTCCCAGCGCCTCGAAGGAGACTGCATGGCAGCTGAGCTCAGAATCACGGCAACGATGTTTGCCCTGTCTCTTGTGACGCTCCCCGCCGTGATTAGTCCTCCGAGTGAGTGTCCGAAGAGCACGGTTGGTAAACCTGCCGGCAATGCTTTTCTTGCGCTGAGGTGCAATCTGACAGCTTCGGTCAGGTCAACCTGACCTCGCTCACCAGGAGTGTTGCCATGTCCCGGAAGATCAATTGCATAGACATCAATGCCATTGGCAACTAGTTTCGGAATCAGCTGGCTGTATTGCTCGATGTATCGCTCTGCGTATTCACCGTAGCCGTGCTGAAGTAGTAGCTGAGCTCTTGGGCTATTTGCTTTGAAGACATAACCGGCGACTTTTTCACCAATATCCCAATTACTCATTTCTCTCCTAGTGCGCTCTTGGCCTGCATTGCTATTTCTAGCTCTTCATTAGTCGGTATTACCAGTACTGGAACTTTAGAACTTGAGATTCGACGAGGCACATTACCCGAGGCCTGGTTCAGATTTTCATCAAGGTTTATGCCAAGAATTTCAAGATTTTGGCAAACTAACTGGCGGAGAACATGACTGTTTTCTCCAATGCCACCGGTGAAGACAATCGCATCTAATTTTCCCACTCGTGCTGCATACGCACCTAAGTAATGACGAATTCTCTCGACAAAAATCTCTAAAGCAAGCTTTGCTCGCTCATCGCCCGAATCTGACTTGGCAATCAAGTCTCTGAAATCTGAGACTCCGGATATTCCAAGCAGCCCGGACTCCTTATTCAGAAGCTCGTCAACTTTCTCTGGTGTGAATCCTCCTTGACGAATCAAATAGAAGATAACTGCTGGATCTATATCTCCAGATCTAGAACCCATCACTAGCCCCGCAAGCGGTGTCATTCCCATTGAAGTATCAAAACTCTTTCCGCTCTTGATAGCGCAAGCCGAGGCCCCGTTACCTAGATGCAGAATCACGGCGTTCAGTTCAGATACTTCAATTCCTAGAAACTTTGCTGCCTCTTTAGAAACGAAAGAGTGGGATGATCCGTGAAAGCCATACTTCCTAATCCCCAATTTCTTCGCTAGCTCTGTGTCAATGGCGTAGGTGTAGGAGGAGCTAGGCATGCTTTGATGAAAAGCTGTATCAAAAACTGCCACCTGGGTAAGCCCAGGAAATGCAGCTTGGCCAGCCCTAATTCCCGCTAAGTTTCCTGGATTATGTAGCGGAGCCAGGGGTATCAGTTCCTCAATTGCCTTCTCGACCTCTTGGCTGATGATTGCTGGTCTAGAAAATCTCTCTCCACCATGAACTACTCGATGAGCAATAGCGACGGGAGCCTGCTCAAGCGTTCCAAGTTCACCAAGCATCTGCTCGAAGGCCGACCTGTGGTCAGTAACTCGTTCAATGCTGCCCTGCAGTAGGGAGCGAGAGCTATCGGTATCAATCAGCTGGTACTTGATGGATGAAGAGCCTGAGTTGATGACAAGGATTGGCTTCAATTGTTATTCGCCGCCTGAATTGCTGTGATGGCAATCGTGTTGACGATGTCTGCTACCAGCGCACCTCGAGAAAGATCATTGACTGGTTTCCTAAGGCCCTGCAGAACTGGACCAATGGCCAGCGCACCAGAAGTTCGCTGCACTGCTTTGTAAGTGTTGTTGCCAGTATTGAGATCAGGGAAGATAAAAACTGTGGCCTGGCCCGCAACTGACGAACCTGGAAGTTTAGCTTTGGCTACTGCGGCATCAACGGCAGCGTCGTATTGAATTGGTCCCTCGACGCTTAGCTGCGGTGCGCGTTTGCGAACAAGCTCTGTTGCCTGCCTAACCTTGTCCACCTCCGCTCCGGATCCGGATTCGCCAGTGGAATAGGAGAGCATGGCAATTTTTGGTTCGATGTTGAATTGCTGGGCTGTTTCCGCGGATGAGATTGCAATGTCTGCCAACTGGTCAGCAGTCGGCTCAGGTATCACCGCACAGTCGCCATAAACAACAACTCGATCCTTCAGTGCCATCAGAAAAACGCTGGAGACAGCACTCACACCAGGTTTAGTTTTAACAAACTCAAACGCGGGGGTGATTGTGTGAGCTGTGGTGTGCATCGCTCCCGAAACCATGCCATCTGCAATTCCCAGCTGAACGAGCATTGTGCCGAAGTAGGAAACGTCTTTCATTTTTTCTCTGGCCATTTCTGCCGTCACACCCTTGTGTGAACGCAGCTTCACGTACTCGCTCACGCATTTTTCAAAGTGAGGTGAGCGCTCGATGTCCATTAGCTCAGCTCCAGCGAGGTTCAGATTCAAATCTGCCGAGCGCTTCTTTATTGCCGAGCTATCTCCAAGAATGATTAGCTCAGCGATGCCCTTTTCGAGGACCTCGTGAGCAGCCTGCAAGATGCGATCATCCGCACCTTCGGGCAGCACTATCTTTTTCCGGTTAGCAGCGGCCCTTTCGCTCAGCGAAAGCTCGAACATCAGCGGGGTGGTTGTGGACACCACGGCTGACTCGATGGCCCTAGCCGCCTGCATCAGGTCAATGTGATTTGCCACTAGCCCCTGGGCTCTAGCAAGTTTGATTTTGTCATCTGCAGTAAGCAGTGCTCTAGTTTTCACGACCTGCATGGTTGTGTCGAAACTACCGAGATTGCAGGTGATTATTGGAATGCTCGAGTCAATACCTTTGATTAGCTTTTTGATTTCCTCTGGAAGTTCAAAGCCACCATTGAGGATAATTCCACTCAGCGTTGGAAAAGTTTCCGCTTTATCCGCCATGATTAGCGGCAAGATCACATCAGTTCTATCGCTCGGGGCAACTACCACAGCGCGATCTTTAAGTCTTTCTAGAACGTGCTCCGCGCTCATCGCAGCAACCACTACGTCCAAGGTTTCAGTCTCAAGTCTCGCTGGGTCGCCATAGATTAACTGTCCGCCGACTGCTTCTTGGATTTGTCTAAGGCGAGGGGCGACCATCAGTTTGTCTTCCGGCAAAACCCAAACAGGAACCTCGGGAGCAACTAGTGCCTTTAGAGCATCGTGAATCTCTCCCACTGCACTCGGCTCTGCCCTGTTAACAGCCAGAGCCATTAGTTGCACTTGTTCACTTTTCATTTCAGATAGTGACAGCTCAGCCATCTGGGATAAGTCTTGAATGGATCTGGCCTCAGCCTGACCGAGATGTTCTGCAGATGAGTAGGCCTGCCTTCCTGACAGCACCATCACAACAGGACTTGCAATATTGGCAGCGACCTTGGCGTTGAAGGAAACCTCGGTGGTTCCCACCACATCTTTGAAATCAGAGCCGACCACCACCATTGCGTCATAGTTTTTTGCAAGCGCTCGATAGCGGGTGACGATCTTGAATAGTGCCCGCTCCGGGGATGCGTGCACCTCTCTATAGGTAGCTCCGATTGCCTCTTCGTAGAGTGGGGGGTTCTCTATTTGACTCAGCAGAAGTCTTAGGACATGGTCATTTTCTTGATCTGGGGTAATACTTCGAAAGACCCCGACCTTTAGGTTGTTTCCCTGCAGAGCCTTGATTAGACCCAGTGCCACCACAGATTTGGCTGTGTGACCCTCGACAGAGGCTACATATACGCTTCGGGCCATAGACATAAGGCTACCGCCGATTGCTTAGCCTCAGTTAGCCGCAGATTTGGGCTAACCTAGAAGTCTCTAGCGCCCGATGATGAGCGAGATTCAGCAAACATAGGGATTGAAATGTCCGAAAAAGCAAACATCGGTGTTGTAGGTCTGGCCGTCATGGGCTCCAACCTGGCTCGAAACTTAGCCTCCAGGCAGGGCAACCGGGTCGCCATCTATAACCGCTCTGCCGACAAAACCAAGCAGCTCGTCCAAGATCACCCTGAAGCGCATTTCCTGCCATCAGAAACCATTGATGACTTCGTGGAATCTCTTTCCACTCCAAGAACGGCAATCATCATGGTGCAGGCAGGCGCTGGAACGGATGCGGTGATTGCACAGCTGACTGAAAGATTTGCACCAGGGGACATCATTGTCGATGGTGGTAATGCTCTCTACACCGACACAATCAGACGTGAGAAAGAAGTTTCAGCAAAGGGAATCCACTTTGTTGGTGCTGGAATCTCGGGAGGAGAAGAGGGAGCCCTTAAGGGTCCCTCCATCATGCCCGGAGGAAGCAAAGAGGCATATAAAACTCTTGGTCCAATTCTGGAATCAATCGCAGCGATTGCCGAAGGTGAGCCATGCGTCACTCACGTCGGCAGTGATGGTGCTGGGCACTTTGTGAAGATGATTCACAACGGCATTGAGTACGCGGATATGCAGCTGATTGCCGAGAGCTATGACCTGCTCAGACAAAGCGGCGGATACTCACCAAGTGAAATTGCAAACATCTTTTCTGAGTGGAACAAGGGCGAGCTGGAAAGCTACCTGATTGAAATCACTGCAGAAGTTCTGAAGCAAGTTGATGCTAAGACAGGCAAGCCTTTTGTTGACATCGTCGTGGATGCAGCAGGAAGTAAGGGAACTGGCGTCTGGACAGTCCAGACAGCTTTGGATCAGGGAGTGCCCGTATCGGGTATCGCTGAGGCTGTATTTGCCAGATCACTTTCCTCACAGGCTGAGCAGAGAAAAGGTAAGCCAAATCTTCCAGCCAACAACCAAAGCTGGAACGTAACTGACAAAGCGGCATTCGTGGAGTCAGTCAGAAGAGCTCTCTATGCATCAAAGATCGTCGCCTACTCGCAGGGGTTTGATGCTATTCGCGCTGGCGCAAAAGAGTTTGGTTGGGAAATCAATTTGGGTGAGGTAGCGAGAATCTGGCGCGGTGGTTGCATTATTCGTGCTCAGTTCTTGAACAGAATTACCGATGCCTATCGCAAAAACCCAAATCTTCTTTCACTGCTGTTTGACGATTACTTCGTAAAGGCAATTGATGCATCACTGGGTGCTTGGCGAGAAGTTGTAGCGATGGCAGCTCTTTCTGGTATCCCCGCACCAGCCTTCTCATCGTCTCTGGCCTACTACGACGGACTAAGGGCTGAACGCCTTCCGGCAGCCCTGGTGCAGGGTCAGCGAGACTTCTTTGGAGCGCACACATATAAGAGAGTGGATGCTCCGGGCACCTATCACACCCGCTGGTCGCAAGATCGCACCGAGGTTCAGACCGACTAGCCTTGCTGCATGCAGAGCTGGGTATACAAGTTCATCCCGATGGCCCTTATATGGGGCTCCAGCTTTTTACTCATTGAGCTCTCACTTCAGCTGACCACAGCTCTTGGCGTTGCCTTTTGGCGGACTTTCCTCGGTGGTATCGCCATGCTCGTTCTGATGGTTTTTCTGAAAATCAAACTGCCGAAAAAACTTTTTCACTACGGTCACCTCTGGCTAGCCGGGATCTTGATGTCAGCATTTCCGTTTTCGATGTATGCGTTTGCTCAGCAGCAAACCACCAGCATCCTGGCCGCAATCATGAACGCCACCACTCCCCTGTTCACCCTGTTAGCAATCCTGACAATCTTTAGATCGCAGAAGCAGTCCTCGGTTGCGGTAGTTGGGTTACTGGTGGGGCTGGTCGGTGTTGGAATCACCCTCGGCGTTTGGCAGGGCTTTGGCGAAAACGATCAGCTGGCAATTTTGGCGCTGCTCGCAGCAAGCATCTCTTATGGAATAGGAACGCCTTATATAAGAAAGTATGTGACGCCTCTAGAAATCCCTGGCACCTCAGCGGCCGCTGTCCAGGTGCTGACCAGTGCGGCAACACTTCTTCCCTTCTATCTGCTCTCAGGTCCGCTCTTTATTGCCGAGCCAAGGCTGGAAACACTGGGTGCTCTGATTCTGCTCGGAGTTTTGGGCAGCGGACTTGCCTATGCGCTTTTCTACGACGTAGTTGCCCAGGCGGGAAGCACGGTGGCAGCAACTGTTACCTACACAAATCCAGTTATCGCAACCTTCTGGGGAATCGCTTTACTTGGTGAACCGCTTCACTGGTATGAGCCGGTGGGTGGACTTCTGGTCTTAGTCGGCGCTTACCTAAGTCAGGGAAAGCCGTTATTCAGAATCGGAAAACGCTAACCAGATATTCATTGGCTTAAAGCCAACTTTTTCATAGAGAGCAACCGCACCTGTTTCATTTCCTGTGTCAACACCAAGTGCAACGTCCTTGAAACCTCGCTCAACCGAATATGCGCATCCCCAGCGCAAAAGGTACTCGCCATAACCTCGACCGCGGAAGTTTTTTCTCACTCCTAGCTTGTCGATGAATCCACCTTGATTGTCTGCGCGATGGTTGGTGCAAACTAAAAACCCAACTGGAAGACCGTTCTCCTCGAGGAAGAAAACTCCATTTTCATCCTGCAGCACTGCCTCTTCTTGCTTACTGAGCCAGTCATGAAAGGTTTTCTTTTGAAAGCCGTAGTGGTCTGAAAAGGAGTCCATTAGCAAAAAGTGCCAGGTGGCTTTTTCCTTTTCATAGTCAGCTCGGCGAATCTTGATGTTTTTTGGCAACTGAGGATAGCTACGGTCGGGCTGATGGTTCCGCATGGTCCAGTACTTTCTAACCAGATGCAGCCCTGCATCAGAAATAGCCTTTCGGAGTTTTAGGTCTTTGTCATTGCAATGTGAGCGAATTTCAAAATCCGGATAGTTCTGCTTGGTCCAATTGATGGCATGCCGCATGCTCCGGTCGTAGTCGTGCTTCGAGGGCAGCCCAAAGACATCAATCTCTGCCCGTCTTCTTTTCTTATCTACCTGCACAGCCACTAAGTCAGTAATCGCACCTTGATCTTCAAATACCTCGGCAAATACTTCGTCATAAAACCCTTTGAGTTCTTCGCGAATCTCCTCTTCGCTAGAGTCCTCAAATTCTGAATCAATGGCGGAATCGTGAGCATTACACAGACGGACAATCTCGCCAATGTCCTGCTCTTGCCATGGCCTAAAGGACATCAGGTTTCCTCAAATCTGGGATTAGCCAGGGGCGGCTAATTAGTAAAAGACACACTAGCGAAGCTCCAAACAGGACCCCAATGGCAATTCCGATATCGCGGGTGTCAGAACTGTTGATCAGGAAGTAGAACAGGGACAGGACAGTTGAAAAAGCAAAGCTAAAAACTCCCATCAACGATGTTGCCGTCCCGGCCTCACTGCCGTGGTTGTAAAGGGCGATGGTGGGAATGATTGTGATTGCTGCGCCAAAGATAAACAGTTGAATAAAGAACATCGCCTGGGTGATCCAGAATGCACCACCGGCGTTCAAGAGCAGCCCCAACCCAACACCAACTCCCAGAAAAGCGGTAACAGCCAAAATCCACTGTCCCTTTATATAGCGAGCAAGAATCGCTCCGGTCTGCACGCCGATGTAAGAAGCAATTCCATTCAGTGCAATCCAGAAACCATAATCTGTTTGTGAGATTCCGTAGGACTCCTGATAGATAAATGGCGAAAAACCCAAATACATAAACAAAGCGCTAAGTTGCAGAGCTGCATAAAAAATCAGTCCGATCAAAACTCGATCGCGCATGACATTCAGATATCCTCTGGCCAGACCTAATGGTGTACTGCTACGTCTTCGAGCAACCGGCAAAGTTTCAATCAAAATAAAATTTAGAACTACAAGCAAGACAATGGAGATTAATCCAAATCCCAGCAGAATGGCCTGCCAGCCAAATGTCTCACTGATTTGAGATCCAAAGATGGGTCCAGCAATTGGAGCAATTGCCTGAATCGAATAAACCTTTGCAAGCATCCGCTGCATGGATTGGCCTCTGTAGAGATCACGAATAATTGCTCGCCCAACTACGTCTGCACCCGCTGCGAAAAATCCCATGAAGAATCTCGCTGCAATAAATAGCTCAATACTTGGAGCAAAGAAAGCGAGCCCAATTGCAATTACGTAGCCTGCAATCGCGAGGAGCATCAGAGGGCGGCGACCAAAAGCATCCGAGAGTGGCCCCAGAATTAGCTGGCCGATGGCAAGGCCCAATGTGACCCCCGTGAAGGAGGCCTGCACAACACCGTTTGTCACACCAAAAAACTGACCAATCTCAGGGAAGGCTGGAAGGTAGGGGTCGATGGTGAAGGGTATTAGCGAGAGGGCAAGCGCCATTAGGGCTATGTAGCTAAGGAGAAGTCTTTTAGGGAGCTGATCCCCGGAATCGACAACCGTGCCAGGCTTTGGTGAGAAGGGCAAGGGCACCTCTAGAGGATAGCCGCTAGCCTGAAAACTCGGCTTTTTCAGGCCCAAGCAAAGTTCAAAAACTGAGCTTTAAAACTCGCCGATACCCTCATGGTTAATGTCGGCGTTTGGTCTCATAATTTGGGAACCCAAACATTGGTACTCCCTTCGGGAGATAACGATTTGGTCCTTTTGGTGAAGATCTCTCGACACGCGGGAGACGCCTCCAACCTAAAGCTCTAGTTGTGGGTTAATGTTTGGCCTAACAACTAAATAACAGACTTTTTTCTAGATTCAACACTAGATGTTGTGGTTTCCTGCTATAGTCAGTGTTCCGAATTAACGAAGAATTTTCTAAAAATTGGCTCAAATTGGCTCTTTTAGGCCAAAGAAACTGGGGAGGAAACCAATGGCGGTGACCGTTTATACACTGCCTGCCTGCGTGCAGTGCGACAGCACTAAGCGCATGCTGCAGCGCAATCAGATCGATTATGAAGAAGTAGATATGAGCCAAGATCCGGTTGCCCTGGAAATGGTTAAGACCATGGGTTACACCTCAGCCCCAGTGGTAGTCGCAGACCAGGAGCACTGGTCAGGCTTCCGCATGGACAAGATCCAAGCCCTCTCGGCTTAGCGTGCAGGTGTTGAGATGTTCGATGTTGTTTACTTCTCGAGCGTCTCTGAAAACACCAAGCGCTTCGTAGACAAACTAGGCGTCAAGACAGTTCGCATTCCGCTCAAGACGGAAGAAGCAGCCGAGTTTGTTCATGACAAAGATTCAGTTCTTGTCGTCCCCACCTACGGTGGAGGCAACGAGGGTGGAACTGTTCCAAAACAGGTAATTAAGTTTTTGAACAATCCGGAAAACCGGAAACACATTAAAGCGGTAATAGCCGGAGGTAACACCAATTTTGGTGAACACTTCTGCCGAGCAGGCGACGTTGTTG
>CAZMOF010000018.1:0-16841 GCA_964567905.1 uncultured Aquiluna sp.
ATTTCCTGCCAGCGCTGCCTGTTTTTTTCTGCCTTTTCAGACCAAAGAACTATCGAGTGCTCTGCCTGCCAAGGGGTAACGGTGGCAACACCAAGTTCAACAGCCATTTGCAGTGCCTGCTCATCACGGTCTCCTTTAGCGAGAGCCTGTACGAGGTGGATTCGTGGCGTCATTGACTCCTTTTTCTCCATGCGCAGAACTTCAACTTCACCATTGTCTGGATTAGTAGCTGTACAGAAGAACACTGAACCCTTGCCATCGGTTATGGCGATCTGCTCATTAGGTCTAATTCGCAAACTGCGAAGATGCCTTAGCTCATCAGATGAAATCTTTTTTGATGATTCATTGAAGGTGTTGTCAAAGAACCAGTGCATCAGAATCGTCCCCTTGGCTTTCTGCTTGCCATGCGGGGTGAGTCATCTTGGGTTACTTCGCGAAGCTTTCTAAAAATGTCCTTCTGCTTTGAGTCGAGCTTTGAAGGTGTGAGAACGCGCACGACAATCTTGAGGTCGCCCCGGCCTCTTCCTCTGAGTTTGGTCGCTCCAAAGCCTTTGACGGTTATCACATCTCCGTGTTGTGCCCCAGCGTCCACCTTGACCATCCTTGGGCCATCAAGTGTTTCAATTTCAACCTCGCTGCCTAATGCTGCATCTGAAATGGGGAGTTCCAAAATACCCACTAGGTCATCTCCCTCGCGAGAATAAATTGGATGCGGCGTGACGGAAATCTCTAGGTAAATGTCCCCAGATGAACCACCTGCAAAACCCACTTCTCCCTGACCGGGAAGATGCAGCCGAAGGCCATCACTTACTCCAGCTGGAATCTCGAGATCTAAATCCCGTTTAGCTCTCACTCTTCCCTGCCCTCTGCAATCTGGACATGGGTTGGGTACTGTCTGACCACTTCCTCGACAAACTGAGCAGGTCGTAGTTGTCACCATCACGCCCATAAATGACTGGACCTGTCGCTGAATTTGACCAGAGCCTCGACAAACATCACAGGTCTTAACTGAAGTGCCCGCCTTTATTCCAGAGCGAGAGCAACTGTCACAACCGATAGCTGTGTCAATCGTTAGTGTCTTGGTGACGCCAAAAACCGCCTCAGCAAGATCAAGCTGGACATGTAGAAGTGCATCTTCACCTCTTTGTGCTCTTGACCTCGGACCTCTTGGCGCAGCGCCAAAGAAGCTGTCGAAAATATCTCCAAATCCAAAACCAGTATCTCCGCGATCATATTGAGCCCTAGATTGCGGGTCGGATAGCACCTCATAGGCATGTGTTACTAACTTGAATCTTTCTTCCGCCTCTGGTGAGGGGTTTACATCTGGATGCAACTCTCGCGCTAGTTTGCGATATGCCTTCTTTATTTCATCCTGGGTTGCATCAGGCGACACTCCTAGGACCTCGTAGTGATTACTCAAGAATTTGTCTCCAAAATTCTTGTCAAATATCTGGCAACAGCTCGAACTGAAGCAATGTTCGCCGAGTAGTCCATGCGTGTAGGGCCCAAGACTCCTAATTTTGCAACTTCGGTGCCCCTGCTCTCGTAACCCGTCACCACAATGCTTGCACGCGAAAGACCCTGAACCCCAAGTTCTGAACCAATTCGCAATCCGACTCCATGCTGATCAGCGTGGAGCTCATCGAGCAACTTCAGAAGAACAACCTGCTCCTCTATTGCCTCTAGAACTCTTGAAAGTTCTCCAGAGAAATCTTCATCATGCTTAGCAAGATTTGCCGCTCCACTTACTACCAACTTTTCTTGACGATTGGCTTCGACCAGCGAAATAAGGGCATCTAATACCCTCTCAACAAACACGCGCCTTTGTGGCGAGAACTCTCCAGCTAGCAGCGAAAGTTTCGACCTAACCGACGAAAGTTGGGAACCCGCCAACATCCCATTAAGGCGACCGCGAATCTCTTGAATCAGCTCATCATCAATCGCGTTTTCGCTCTCAACTTGCAACTGCTGCACCCGACCGGAATCAGCAATCAGCATTAGCAGAGCTCGATTCTCGCTCAGTGGAATCAGCTCGATGTGGCGAACCGATGATTTACCCAAAGATGGGTATTGAACAAGAGCTAGGGCATTGGTCAGCGAGGAAAGGGTTCGAGCCGTTCTCTCCACCACATCGTCTAAATCATTGGCCTGATTCAGGAAGTTTTCAATGGCGTTTTTCTCTGCGCTGGAAAGGGCCTTAACCTCGTTAAGTCTGTCGACAAAGAGGCGGTAACCCTTCTCGGTAGGAATTCTTCCTGATGAGGTGTGCGGTGCAGTGATTAACTGCTCTTCCTCTAACAGCGCCATGTCATTGCGAATCGTTGCGGCTGATACCCCAAGAGGATGGCGATCGAGCAGCGCCTTCGAGCCAACGGGCTGGTTGGAGCTGATGAAGTCTTGGACTATTGCCCTGAGAACCTCGAGCGAACGCTCAGGAATCATTTGGCACTCTCCTACCTAGAGTGCCAATTCTAAACAACATCCATGGTTATTGCAGAAAATCAACTACCAGCCTGTCAACCAAAAGCCTTCCGTTCTTAGTTGGAACAACTCTCTGACCGGCAAGGCTCAGGGTTCCTGCGGCTAGTTGGTTCGCTACCTTTTCTGATGGAATCTCAAGCTCGCTCAGGAGATTGCGATCTACGCCAAACTTAGTTCGAAGTCCCAGCATCAACTCTTCCTCTTGCATCTGCCGCAGCGAGAGGGTTTCTATTCCAGCAGCCGGAGAGCCTTCGGCCAGCTGCTGAACATACCTGGCTGGATGCTTCGTGTTCCAGAAGCGATTGCCTCCGATGTGGGAGTGAGCTCCAGGCCCGAATCCCCACCAGTTTTGAGATTGCCAGTAAGCCAAATTGTGTTTGGCTATCTCTCCGAAGTTTGAAACCTCATACCAGTCAAGTCCAGCCTGCTCATACCTTTCAGCGGCCCACTCATACTTTTCGGCATTGAGGTCCTCGTTGGTTGGAGGTAGCTCTCCCCTAGCAATTTGTCTTGCGAGTTTGGTGCCCTCCTCCACAATCAATGAGTAGGAAGAAATGTGATCGGTATCAAGCTCGAGCGCTCTCGCTACTGTCTCCTGCCAGGAGCTTAGGCTTTCCAGCGGACTTCCATAGATCAAGTCAACAGAGACGCTGAAGCCAAATTCTTTGGCTTTGGAGATTGTCTTCTTGACGTTTTCAATGCTGTGCTGACGATCAAGAACCTTGAGAACTTCTGTATCGAAACTCTGAACACCAACAGACACTCGATTTACTCCAGCTTCTCTGATTCCGCCAAGAAACTCTTCGCTTGCTGACTCCGGATTAGCTTCGAGGGTAATCTCACAGTCGGACTCCAGGCCAAAGTTGTCCTTTAGTGCCTGCAAAATCATTCGAATTTGCTCACCAGAAAACAAAGAAGGCGTTCCTCCTCCAAAAAAGACCGAACTTAGCTTTTTTGAACTGATCTTTGATTCCCCTAAGACTTTCCTACTGAACTCAATTTCTTGAATCAGTGGCAGATGAAAATCGAGCATGGAGACGCCGGCAATCTCCTGTTGGGTATATGTATTGAAATCGCAATAGCCGCACCTAACGGTGCAGAAGGGAATGTGAACATAGGCGTGAAAGGTGTTGGCATCTCTTCTGCTGGTTAGCAGATTATTCGCAGGCCATTTATCGCCAAGAGGCAGTGGGCCAGCCACTTACTTCTTTCCTGGCTTGTCATCAGTGCTGAGAGCCGCAATGAAGGCCTCCTGGGGAACCTCGACTCGTCCCACCATCTTCATGCGCTTTTTTCCCTCTTTTTGCTTTTCCAAAAGCTTGCGCTTTCTGGTTATGTCACCGCCGTAACACTTAGCCAGCACATCTTTTCTTATGGCTTTGATTGTTTCTCTTGCTATCACACGCGACCCGATGGCAGCTTGAATTGGAACTTCAAACTGCTGTCTAGGAATCAACTCACGCAGTTTGGTCGCAATCCTCACTCCGTGGGCATATGCCTTTTCCTTATGAACAATTGCCGAAAAAGCGTCAACCTTCTCCCCCTGCAGCAGCAGGTCAACTTTGACCAGCTCTCCAACCGCATAGCCGTCATCCTCATAATCAAGCGATGCATAACCTTGGGTCTTGCTCTTCAGCTGATCAAAAAAGTCAAACACGATTTCAGCCAAAGGAAGGCGATATCTCAGCTGCACCCTGTCCTCACCAAGATAGGTGATGTCAATCATGCTTCCGCGCTTGTTCTGGCAAAGCTCCATGATGGTGCCGACGTATTCCTTGGGGGAAAGAATCGTGGCTCGCACCATCGGCTCTTGCACCTCTTTAACCTTCCCGTCTGGATACTCCGAGGGGTTAGTAACTACAAGTTCAGTGCCATCTTCCTGAGTCACCTGATAGACCACCGATGGCGAGGTTGCAATCAGGCTCAAACCAAATTCACGCTCTAGTCGCTCGGTAATTATTTCTAGGTGGAGAAGCCCTAGAAAGCCGCATCGGAAACCAAATCCAAGAGCTGCTGAAGTCTCTGGCTCATAGACCAGCGAGGCATCAGAAAGTCTTAGCTTGTCGAGCGCCTCCCTCAGGTTTGGGTACTCGCTTCCATCAATCGGATAAATTCCAGAAAACACCATCGGCTTTGGCTCTGAGTAGCCCTTGAGTGCAGCCTTGGCAGGCTTCGCTCGGGAAGTCACGGTGTCTCCCACTTTTGACTGTCGAACATCCTTTACGCCAGTAATCAGGTATCCCACTTCGCCAACGCCAAGACCCTTCGAGGCCGTTGGCTCAGGAGAGATAACACCAATCTCAAGCAGTTCGTGAACTGCTTTGGTCGACATCATTTGGATTTCTTCACGAGGCTTCAGTGAGCCATCAATCATTCGGACGTAAGTTACTACTCCCCGATATGAGTCGTAGACAGAGTCAAAAATCATCGCTCTTGCTGGAGCCGATGCATCTCCCTTCGGTGCAGGAACCTTTTGAACAATAAGGTCCATTAGTTCCTTTACCCCCTGCCCCGTCTTTCCGGATACCCGCAGGCACTCATCTGGAGAACCGCCAATCAGGTTGGCAAGCTCTTCGGCAAACTTTTCAGGCTGTGCTGCTGGTAGGTCGATCTTGTTCAGCACAGGAATAATCTCGAGGTCGTTCTCTAGCGCGAGGTAGAGATTGGCAAGAGTCTGTGCCTCAATACCCTGAGCCGCGTCAACCAGCAAAACCGCACCTTCACAAGCAGCTAGAGATCTGGATACCTCATAGGTGAAATCAACGTGCCCTGGAGTGTCAATCATGTTTAGTGCGTATGCAGTGCCATCTACTTCCCATGGCAGCCTCACCGCCTGGGACTTAATGGTGATTCCGCGTTCCCGCTCGATGTCCATGCGATCCAGATACTGATCACGCATTTCGCGATCGCTAACAATTCCTGTCAGCTGCAGCATGCGATCAGCCAGGGTGGACTTACCGTGGTCGATATGAGCAATGATGCAAAAGTTACGAATCTGCTCTGGTGGAGTCAGAGACGGTTCCAGTCGCTTAGCGGGTGACAAGCTACCTCGAGCCTTTGGGGATTGAGGGTCAATTCTCGCAGATGGTTGCCCCCATCTGGCCTCCCTGCTAGAGTTTTAGCTTGTTTTGGTATCAAACCAAAAATCCCCTAGGAAAGTAAGACATGGCAAACATCAAATCCCAGGTTAAGCGAATTGAGACTAACCGCAAGGCAGAGGCCCGCAACAAGGCAGTGCGCAGCGAGCTCAAGTCAGCTGTAAAGGCTGTGCGCGAGGCCAATGCAAAGGGTGACAAGAAGGCCGCAGCTGAGGCACTGAAGAATGCTTCTCGCAAGCTGGACAAGGCAGTAAGCAAGGGAGTTCTTCACAAGAACCAGGCTGCTAACCGCAAGAGTGCTATTGCCAAGAAGGCAAACTCGCTCTAGCAACAACTTTTTTTCACTAAAGCCGAGCCAAGTGCTCGGCTTTTTAGTTTGCCCGGGCCATGGCCAGCAGTAGGCGCTCGATTGAGAATTCGGGATCTCGCGAAGCACCTTTAACGTCTCCGTCAGTTACTGCAGCAAGCTCAACTAGCTCAGCCAAATCCTGCTCGCTCCAACCAGCAAGTTCTCGACGAGCTTTGTCCACCTGCCAAGGCTGCATTCCCAGCGCTTGTGCGGGGGCGTTGCGGTCATTGAACAGTCTGGCCAATTGCCGTATTCGCATGCTCAGCGCTGCCACCAGTGCAACGGAGTCAATTCCAGTTGCGAAACCGTGGCGAAAAAGTCTGATTGCCTCGGTTGCATTTCCACTAAGCGCAGCATCGGCAATCTTAAAGGCGTTAGTTTCAACCCTTCCGCCAAAAGTTTGCTCCACGTGCTCCAGAGTTATCTTTTTCCCTAGTGAAATTAGCTGCGAGCAAGCAGCGCCTAATTCACCAATGTCGCTATTGAAAGCGCCAATCAGGGCCCTAACGGCAGAAGGTTCAATTACCACTCCTGCTTGCTTGAATTCACGATTCACAAAGTCAGATCGTTCGCTATCTTTCTTGAGTTCTTCGCAGCTAACGTTGAGAGATGACTTTGCAAACTCCTTGCGAATAGTGCCGCTGTGACCAACCATGTTTGGCAAGCGGATAGCTACATAAACCTCATCCGCTGGTGACTGAACGTACCTAGCTAGGTCCTCTTTGAGTCCTTCACCCGCGCTGTGTATCACAACAAGCCTTGGCTCGCCAAAGAGTGAAGGTGATGCGTATTCAAAAAGCAGCCCCGGAGAGTATTCCCCTTCTGCTACTTCAGAAATTTCCAGATTTTCATGCGTCTGTTTGAGCATGGTCTTTAGCTGTCTAATGGCTCTTGAAGCTAGGTAGCTCTCTGTCCCGGTAATCAGGATTAATGGTGAAGGTTTGACTTCATACCAATTCACCACTGCGCTCATGTGGAGAGTTTACCCCCGACCCAGTAGCGCAGTTCCCTCTCAAAACCAATTGCAATCGGTCCCTGTCTATCTGTTCGCAGCACACGACCCCCGGAGCTGAGCACCAAGTTGATGGCGCTTTTTGTTGGATGGCCATAGCGATTATCACCAACTAGGAACAGACCGAGTTCGGGATCTACATATTCATAAAGCTGAGAATGCTGATCTGCAGAGCCGTGATGTGCAACTTTCACAACTAGCGGTTTTTCTCGAAGCTGAGCTAAAAGCCCAGGATGCTTCTCCAAAATGCGACGCTGCCCTGTCTGACCTAAATCTCCCAAAGTCAAAAGTGAAAAGTCACCAAAATCAAAAACCATAACCAGCGATGCATCATTGCTATCTGTCGCTTCTATAGCAGAGGCGCTAGGGCTCAGAACCTGCCATCTAATGTGGCCGAGGCTGCCCGTCATGCCAGTCGAAGCCGGAAACTGCTGTGTTCCGATCTGCTTGATAACACTCTCAACTTTGTCGACAACAGGCCTGTCATCTCTAAATGGACTTACTAAAACCTGTCCAATCTCTAAATTGCTAAGGCCCTCAATACCCGCAACATGGTCGGAATCGAAATGAGTGAGAACAAGCGTGTGCAGGTTTTGTACTCCCGCATTTTTAAGACAGCTGCGTATCTTCTCAGGCTCCGGGCCAACATCAATCAGCATTACAGCGGAATTGCTTCTTATTAGTAGTGCATCCCCCTGACCAACATCGCAGGCATAGATTTCCCAGTTACCAGCAAAAAGCTGTTGCCGAAACACATCGGTAAAGGTCCAGGCGAATACAACAAGGACTAAACCAACTGATGCAAAACCAAATAGGCCTGCGAATTGGTTTTGACTAAGCCAGAGAGTAAAGCAGATTGCGAATAGGGTCGCAGCCAAAATCCCATAGACTCCCGGCAAAAAGTGAGCCCGAACCATTGGAAAGTCTGTGAGGTTTTCCGAAACCATGACAATCCACTGCGTACCAAACGAGGCCAACCAAGAAGCTAGCTGTGCACCAACTGGAAAGATTAGGCTGAGCATCACCGCTATCAGCCCAAGGATTGTTACAGGAGCAACAACCCACTCCACCAATAGATTTGCAAGGACAGAGTAAACGGGAAGTGATGGCTGCAAAAACAAGATAATTGGCAGCGTGTAAATCTGAGCAGATATTGTCGCGGCTAATCCCGCCGCTAAAAACACTCCCATGCGCTTCGAAAATCTCCTGAACAGTGCCGGAGCAATCATCACTAGTCCAGCGGTGGCAAATGCGGATAATCCAAAACCAACATCTGTCGCAAGCCCGGGATCAATCAAAAGCAAAAGTAGTACCGCGCAAGAGAGCGCATAAATTGAACCACTTCCCCTCCCAAGCCAAAGACCAAGCATCACAAAAAGAGCCATGGTTGCCGCGCGAATGACAGAGGACTCAGGTCCGACGAGCAAGATGTAAAACACAAGCACCGCTAGCGCCATCAGATAACGGATGTTTCGAGCAAGAGAAAATGCAGCTGCTAGGAAATAGACAGCTCCAATAACGATGGCCAAGTTTGCACCTGAAACTGCCACCAGATGGGTCAGCGATAGATCGCGCATCTGCTCGGCCAGATCTTCACTGACCATCTCTCGCTCACCGATTGTCAGACCCGCGACCAGCCCTTCGGCATCATCACTGACACCGCTTAGCGCATCTAAAAAGCGCTGCCGAAGATGCTGCATGAATGGAGGGTCTGGATAGACCTGCTTGATTACTGACTTGCTATCTGGTTTGGCAGTAACCCAGAGAAGCAGCCAGTAAGCAAAAGTCAGTGGAACAATCAAATTGTCAGCTGATCACGGATCTTGCTAAACAGTTTTGGACCAATCCCAGAAACATCGGTAAGTTCCTCAATACTCCTGAAGCTTCCTATGCTTTGCCTGTGGGCAACAATGCGCTCACTCAGCGCTGGGCCTATGCCAGGCAGTGAGTCAAGCTGCTCAGCAGTTGCTTGATTGAGTGAGAGCTTTCCGACTTGCTCAGTTGCTTCGGTTTGGGAAAGGACAAATAGCTGCTCGCCATCAATCAAGGTGCGAGCCAGGTTGATGGAAGACTCCTGAGCATCCTCACCTAATCCCCCGGCAGCAGCTATTGCTTCTGCTGCCTTGGCTCCTATGGGTAACTGGTAAAGACCTGGTTTTTTCACTTCACCAACTACATGAACAGAAATGCTGTTATCAAACTGCAGCGGTTCGAACAATCCAATCGGTTCCTCTGCATTTTCAACCTGCGAAGAAGACATTGAGAATCCAAGAACAACCAGTACCAGGGCGCCAGCTAATCCAAGCTGCCAGCGCTTGACCAGCGATTGCTGCTTTAGCCAATCAAAAATATCCATAAGCCGTAGTTTGAACCGGCTTTAGCCCAAAGAATGAAGCGCTAGGAAAAATGTGAAGAATCGGCTACTTCGTAGCTATGTTGACAAGTTTAGGAGCGCGAACAATTACCTGCTTCGGTTCATTGCCGGCTAGCAGCTTGATCACCGCAGGCGAAGACAGTGCTAATGAACGAAGCTCATCCTCGGTAATTGACGTTGAGACTTCGAACTTGTCTCTGAGTTTTCCATCCACCTGGACCACTGCTGTCAAAGACTCCTTAGTGAGCAGGCTGGGATCCACCGTCCTGAACTGCGAGAGAGCAACGCAGGGTTGGTGGCCAAGCTTTTCCCACATTTCTTCAGCTGTGTAGGGAGCAAAGAGGCTGAGCGCTTTGGCTAGCTCCTCCGCACCCTCTCGCACCGCAGGATCGGCCCCGCCAACGCCGGTGTCAATAGCTTTTCGCAATGTGTTGGTCAGCTCCATGCACTTAGCAACTCCAACGTTGAACTTGAAGCCCTCGATGGATTCCTCAAAGGCTGCTAAGAACTGGTGGGTAGCTCGTCTTATCTGCTGATCACCCTTGGTGATATCGGCGTCGGGATCACTCTTCACGTCCTGCGCAATTCGGAATGCGCGGGCTAAAAACTTTCCAGATGCGGAAGGAGAAACATCAGCCCAGTCAATGTCATCTTCCGGCGGGCCAGCGAACGCCATGGTGAGTCTTACCGCATCCACTCCGTGCTCGTCCAGCTGTTCGCTGAGTCTGACCAAGTTTCCCCTGGACTTACTCATTGCCGAACCATTCATCAAGACCATGCCTTGATTCAGAAGGCGACTGAAGGGTTCCTCAAAATCAACCATATTCATATCAAAAAGGACTTTGGTGAAAAATCGCGAGTAAAGAAGGTGAAGAATTGCGTGAGTAACACCGCCAACGTATTGATCAATCGGTGCCCAAAGCTTCGCCTGCTCCTGGTCGAAAGCAAATTTTTCAGATTGCGGGGATAAAAACCTTAGGAAGTACCACGAGGAATCCACAAAGGTGTCCATGGTGTCTGAATCTCGCTTGGCTGGCTTTGTGCATTTTGGACATGGGACATTCAGCCACTGGCTGGCAGCACCAAGTGGCGAGGTGCCTTTGGGCTGAAGATCCAGTCCTTCGCTCTTGGGTAGTTCTACCGGTAGCTGCTCCTGCGGAACCGGCACCTCCCCGCAGCTTTCGCAGTGGATGATTGGAATCGGAGTGCCCCAGTAGCGCTGACGAGAAATCAGCCAGTCCCGCAGTCGGTAGTTTCTAGCACGGACACCTTGGCCCTTACTTTCAAGAATCTCGATGGCCTTTTCAATCGCCGCATCTCGGCGTAATCCGTTTAGCTCGCCTGAATTAACCACCACACCATCGCCGCTAGTGGCAACGAAGGAAACCGAAGGATCTTCTTCACCGGTATCCAACACCGTCACTACAGGCAGCTTCATCGCCTTGGCAAAGCCCATGTCTCTCTCATCATGGGCCGGCACCGCCATGATCGCACCTGTTCCGTAGTCGGCCAGAACATAATCCGATGCCCAGATTGGTATTTCTTTTCCGCTGAAGGGATTGATGGCATATCGACCTAGGAATACACCGGTCTTCTCTCTGTCAGCTGCTAGTCGATCAATGTCACTAGCCTGCTTGGTCTTTTCTAGATATGAGAAGAACTCCATCCGAACACTCGGTTCTGCCTCTGACGCTAGTTCACTAGCCAAATCTGAATCAGCAGCCACCACCATAAATGTTGCGCCGTATAGCGTGTCAGGTCGGGTGGTAAAAACTGTGATTGGTTCTTTTTTACCCTGAACCACAAACTTTACGTTTGCACCCTCAGAGCGACCAATCCAGTTCCGCTGCATGGTGATAACTTTCGAAGGCCATTTTCCTTCTAGGCCATCGAGGTCCTCCAATAGTCGATCGGCATAATCAGTGACCTTGAAATACCACTGCGTAAGTGATTTCTTGGTGACAACTGTGTCGCATCTTTCGCAAAGACCCTGCACAACCTGCTCATTGGCCAAAACGGTTTGACAGCTTGGACACCAGTTGACGTTGCTATTTTTGCGATAGGCAAGGCCTCGCTTATAAAACTCTAGAAACAGCCACTGGTTCCACCGGTAGTAAATCGGATCACAGGTTTGCAAAACCCTGTCCCAGTCAAAGGAGCAGGCATAACGGCGCATCGAACTTTTTTGCTGTTCGATGTTTTCGTATGTCCACTGTCTAGGATCAAGTCCTCTTTTGATTGCGGCATTTTCTGCCGGTAGACCAAATGCATCCCAGCCGATTGGATGCATGACATTGAATCCTTTTTGCATCCAGTAGCGAGCAATAACATCACCCAGTGCATATGCCTCTGCGTGACCCATGTGCAGATCGCCGGAGGGATACGGAAACATATCCAAGACATATTTCTTTGGTCTTTTGTCATCAACTTTGCCTGAGTCAAATGGCTTGAGCCTGTCCCAAACAGGCAGCCACTTCTCCTGCATTGCGGGGAAGCTAAATTCTTCAGACAATTTCAAACCCTAGGTAAATCAACCTGTACAGGTTACCAACGCACCCTTGCTCCCAGCACGCTGGCTAGGGCGATGGCCTTGAGCTGAATCTCCTCGTGTTCGCTCTCAGGCAGGCTGTCGGAGGTTATTCCTCCCCCGATTCCAATGCTCACTGAGTCTTTCTCAAAAACTGCCGTGCGAATCACCATGCCCAGCTCCATTTCACCGCCGGAGGTGATGTAGCCGAGTGCGCCTGAGTAGATCTCGCGCTCACTGCTCTCCAGCTGACTGATTATCTCCATTGCCTTTTCCTTAGGAGCACCCGTCATCGAACCTCCTGGAAAGAGAGCCTTTAGGGCATCCAGTGCGGCTACGTTCTCGGCCAACTGCCCCGAAACATCACTAACCAGTTGGTGCACTGTCGAGTAGCTCCTGACAGCCAGAAGTGACTCAACTGTGACACTGCTTGGCTCACAAACTGCTGATAGATCATTTCGAATTAGGTCAACAATCATCAGGTTCTCGGCTCGCTCTTTGGGATCAGCACCAAGCTCTTCAATCAAACGCCTATCCTGCTCTTGGTCGCTGGATCTCCTCCGGGTTCCTTTGATGGGAGATGAAATGACTCGACCGTTATGAACAGAAACAAATAGCTCAGGCGAAATCGAAACTATGGTCTTGCTCCCAATTCTCATGAAGGCGGCATAGGGAGCTGGATGCTGCTTTCTCAGTCTTAGGAAAAAGCTCAGCGGATCACCTACGTAGTTTCCGCGGAGCCGGGTGGTTAGGCACAGCTGATAAACATCACCTTGAGCAATGTGCTGCTGGGCTTTCTTTATCTTTTCCAGATAGCTTTGCTTGTCATCATCGGCAGCTAGCTCGGCGGCAGTGGCAGCTGAATAATTTAGCTCGTGGCTAGCCGCTCCTCCGCCAGTGAGAGCAAGTCTTAGCAGTGCTGCCCGATGCCACTCATCAAACTCTTTTCTTGTTTCAAGATCTGCCACAAAATAAATGGCCTTGGTGTCGTGGTCATAGACCAGTGCTCGGTCAACTCTGAGAAGGGATGTCTTCGAAATGTCTTTGGCAATCTTTGAGTAGTGAATCGCACCAACCACCCCGGGGCGAAAAGCAAAGGGAAGGTCTGCGTCTTGATCGCGATACTTGGGTAACTCGGTGGTTGGGATTCCCACCCCCATCACGGAAAATCTCGAGGTTGGGTGATGCTCTCGGTCTAGCCAAAAAGCACCTTGCTGATTGGCATAGAGAGTAATAAAGGTGTCGTGAATAGAGGTCCAGCCAGCAAGCTTGTCCCAGAACAGTGGCATTTGGCACCCCTTCAAATGCGTAGTCTAGTTCCATGAGTGTCGGTGGAGATTTCTTCCAGTTTCAGCAAGGTGAACTGCGAGCGCTCGATCTATCGCTGGAAGACAGCCTCAGTGTTGCTGATTCCTTTTTGGTTACGAGCGGTTTGGTCCGAGGACTAGATAAGCACCTGGTTAGATTTGCAAACTCGATAGAGGATGAAAAAACCAAAAGACAGTTGCCCAGCTTCTTCTCGGAAGTAGTAAAACTGATTCCCCAAACCAGTGACTGGTTTCCCCGAGTGGAATACCGAGCTATGCAGCCAGAAGGCCAGAGGCTTTTCCTTCGGCTCAGAGATGCTCCCGAGCGAACTGAGACATGCACGCTATGGACCTCAGACGAGGCTGACCCTAGGCAAAACCCAAAGATTAAAGGCCCTGACCTGGCTTATGGTCAAAGACTGAGAAGAGCAGCCAACCTACACGGGGCTGACGAAGCGGTAATTGTTGACTCAGCCGGTCACATCGCCGATGGCGCTCTTAGCTCCATAGTTTGGTGGCAGGAAGAGGTTCTCTATGGCCCCGATGAGACCACCAACTGGCTGCCCTCTGTCACCCGCGAATTAGTCTTCGAGATTGCAGCTCAGGCTGGATATCAGACTCAAGAGGTGAGGGCCAGACCAGAGGATCTGGAAGGGTGTGAGGTTTGGACACTTAGCGCACTGCAGGGAATCAGAGGAGTCACCCGCTGGGGCTCACTCACGCTCGGTTCTCTATCAATGCTCAGCCCATTTAGAAAGCGATTGGCACTGCTATCCCAGCCGCTACCAAGCCCAGAGGAAATCATGGAGCTGATTGACTAGCTGAAGCTCTTAGTTAGTTACTCCTTTCATCCCTAGACTTTTATGCAGTGTGAGGGAGAGCAATGTTTGATTTTCTAAGTTCATTCCTTGCTCTGATTGAATCGGTTCCAGCTTGGCTGAGAAACCTGCTGGCAGGTGTTGCCATCATGCTGGAAACTTCGATATTTCTAGGCCTGGTCATGCCAGGTGACACGGTGGTTTTGGTTGCCTCGACCGGTGTTACTGACTGGCCAGATTTCTTCTTCCTGCTTATTGCTGTCCTAATTGGCTCCCTGGTGGGAGAGAGTATTGGCTTTGCGGTTGGCAGATTTTTTGGACCTAGGCTCAGGGTTAGCAAACTAGGTTTGCGCATTGGTGAGAAAAACTGGAGAGCTGCAGATCAGTTAGTTGCAAAGCGAGGCGGTATTGCTATTTTCATTTCTCGATTTCTTCCAGTGCTCCACTCCACTGTTCCTGCGGTAGCTGGAATGACCAGGATGCCCTACCGCATCTTTATCAGCTGGACGTTTGTGGCATGTGCCATTTGGGCATCGCTATATGTAGGAGTTGGCTATCTAGCCAGAACCAGCTATGACCAGCTTTCGGGAGATTTGCGAATTGCAACTCTGGTGGGAATTGGAATTCTGTTGGTTTTCTTAGTCCTCGTTGCAATCAGCAAAAAAGTTCTCAGTCGAATGCATACTGATAGCTAATGTGTGGAAGATTTGTGATAGCCAAAGAGCTATCGGGAATTACTGAGCTATTTGAACTAGATGAGGTTCCTGAAAACTACTCTCCCCTTAGCTACAACATCGCACCCACTCAGCAGGTTCCGATAATTGTTGAGATTGAGTTGGAGGCAGTTCCATCTCGTCAGCTACACCCTGCTCGCTGGGGCTTGATACCGAGCTGGGCTAAGGAAGTATCGACTCCACTGTTCAACGCCCGCATTGAATCTGCTCTAGAAAAGCCAAGCTTTAGAGAAGCAACACAGAAGAAAAGGTGCGCAATACCTGCCTCTGGCTACTTCGAGTGGAAGGCAACTGATTCCGGAAAGCAGCCTTTTTATATTCATCCATCCGAGGGCATGCTGGCCTTTGCCGGAATCTATTCTTGGTGGCGCGACCCAGCCAAACAGGCAAATGATCCGACCCGCTGGGTATTATCCTGTTCCATTCTGACCAAGGACTCGGCTCCCGCTCTTTCGAGCATCCACGATCGAAATCCTGTGTTTCTCTCCGAAGACAACCTTTCCGCTTGGTTGGCTCCGGATTATCAAACAACCCCTGAATTACTGGCGGCACTTGGTAAGGAATCGGACCTGGTTGCCAGCGAGCTTGTCTACCACCCAGTTTCTTCCAAGGTCGGACAGGTCTCCGCTAACTCGCCAGAGCTGATAAAACCCCTGTAATTACAAGGGATTTGGGAAAATGTCTGACCCAGTCCTAAACTAACTATTCGAACAAATGTTCGAATAGGGGTGCCATTGATGGAAGCAGCGATAACTGAGGTTGTCCTAGATCCCGATGGCGCCCCTGTCTCCTTCAGCTATCAGGGCAGGCAATATCTTGTCTCTTCCAGGCCCGTTCGCTGGTACACCCGAAGGCTTTGGTGGCAAGAAGCTCAGGGTGTCCCTAAGGGCAGCGGCAGTGCGGTGATGGAAGTTGAGATGTGGAGGCTGTGGGCAGTTAGCGAATTCGATCGAATCTTCCTTGAACTTAAACACCTGATGCCCGATGAGCTCTGGGAGATAAACAAAATCGGTCACTGATGAGCTTTGTTCACCTCAATGTAGCAAGTGCCTACTCTGCGCACTACGGAGTAAATAGGCCGGAGCATTTGGTTCAGGCTGCCGCTGCCGCTGGTTTTGATGCTCTAGCGATAACAGATCGCGATGGACTCTATGGTGCAGTGAAACATATTGGCAGCTGCATTGCCAGTGGCCTATCCCCCATAGTCGGGGTGAACTTGAGCGTAAGTAGTGACGAAGCTATCAGCAGGGTTGTCATTCTTGCTCACGGAAAAAATGGCGGTAGAGGCTGGTCACAACTTTGCAGAATCATCTCAAAAGCACACCAACACAAAAGCAAGAATCCTCAGATAGAGATTTCAGATCTTGCTCTTCTACTTGGCGAAGAACCCGCCTGTTCAATTCTGCTAGGGGGTGATTCAATTTTTGCAAAGCTAGTAATGACAAGCCCGTCTGTGGCGGCTAAAGAAATAAGTAGGTGGAAAGAGCTTTTCCCCAAACCAAACACTTTGATTGTGGAAATAACCAATCTTCTAACTGAACCGGGTTCTATTTTTTCTGAAGATCACAGTAGAAAAATGCTTGAGCTGGCAATAAGTCAAAAGATTCCAGCCGTACTAACCAACTGTGTCAGATACCTGCAGCCCGATGATGCTTTAACCGCAGACGTCCTAGATTCGGCAAGACACCTTGAGCCACTGGGGTTATTCAGCCTGCAACCAAACGCCCAAGCTTGGCTAAAGCCCGCAGAAGAAATGGCGAAACTGGCTCTTGAGATAACAGAAGACACCGCTGGTGCTAGAAAACTAATCGCCAGCACTCTCTTTCTTGCCGATTTGTGTCGATTAGATCCGGTTACTGACTGCGGATGGGGTGTACCAAAAACTCCTGAGCAAGAAACCTTAGGAATAACCGAAAATCCCTTTGAGGTTCTTTGGCAAAAATCTCACTCTGCAATCTCCTGGCGCTATCCCGGGGCAAAGGCCGCCGAATTGGCAAAAATTCAGCATCGTCTTTCCAAAGAGCTGATTGCAATTAATCAGCTTGGTTTTGCAACTTATTTTCTAACCGTTGCCGATGTCGCTCAGATGATTCGCGATATGAAGATACGAATTGCTGCCCGGGGCTCTGGGGCTGGGTCGC
>CAZMOF010000019.1:0-14551 GCA_964567905.1 uncultured Aquiluna sp.
GACGCAGACTGAATCGGAGGTTAGTTACGTTTTCAGAAATCTGGCTGCTCAGCGTTGCGAGGCAACATCTCGCAGACGTTGAGGATTTGCTGCGTCCGTTTGGAATTGAGCTGATTTGGTATACCCAGCCGGCCAGCCCAAAGACTTACCAGGCCCGCACTTCAGAGTGTCCTGAAGATGCTGACCTCACGTTACTGGCTAGCAATTTGGCCAAGTGCACACTTGCCTTTGAAATTGCAGACGGAACTGCTTGTAGCCAAATCTTCTATCACCACGGCCTGGGGCTGAAGACAGTTCAACTGGATCAGGCTGGCGAGCCAGTAATTAGATTTGGTCAACTAGACCTTATCCGCCAGCAATCAGGTGGAAATAGCTATGAGTATGACCGGCTGCTGCGACTAGCAAGAGCCCAGGCTTGGCAGGATGCCTTAGATCCTCTTAGGAGAGGCTGGGTTGCCTTAGATGGGCTGCGAAATGTTGGCTAGATGTTGCGAAATGCAAGTACTGCATTGTGACCACCGAAGCCAAAACTATTGCTAATTGCAACAGCATCTTTTCTGGTTAGTGGAGTTGGAACTCTTGGCACATTTAGCTCAATGGCGGGATCTTGATTTTCAAGATTTATAGTTCCCGGACAGATTTGCTCCCGCAAAGCCAAGATTGTGAAGATTGCCTCAATCGCTCCTGCGCCACCCAGTAGGTGTCCGGTCTGACTCTTCGTCGCCGTCACCAAGAGTGCGTTGGTATGGTCACCAAAGACACGTTTGAGAGCGGTGTATTCAGCGATGTCGCCAACAGGCGTAGATGTGGCATGGGCATTGACGTGCTCAACGTCCTCTGGCAGCGCTCCAGCTTGGCTGAGCGCCGCTAGGACTGCTCTGGCAGCGCCTGAACCCTCCGGATCTGGAGCTGTTATGTGATACGCGTCGGAAGTCACTGCGGCGCCGACGATCTCGCAGTAGATTTTTGCGCCTCTGGCCTGGGCGCTTTCATATTCTTCAAGAACTAGCGCTCCTGCGCCCTCACTCATAACAAAGCCATCCCGATCAGTGTCGTATGGCCGTGAGGCCGCTTGAGGATTGTCGTTCCGCTTGCTCAGTGCCTGCATGGCTGCAAAGGCAGCAATGGGAAGGGGGTGGATTGCAGCTTCCGCTCCACCAGCAACCACCACGTCCGCTTCTCCTAGTCGAATTCTTTGGAAAGCGTTTGCGATTGATTCATTCCCGGAAGCGCAAGCCGAAACTGCGGTTCTTACGCCAGCCCTCGCGCCTAGATCCATGCCGATGGCCGCTGCGGGCCCATTTGGCATCAGCATTGGCACGGTCATTGGCAGCACCCGTCTAGGTCCGCGTTCTTTCAAAATTTCAAAAGCGTCAAGAAGCGTCCAGACTCCACCAATGCCTGTTGCAAAATCAACAGCTAGTCGCTCGGGAGCTACTTCGGGTTCGCCAGCATCCTTCCAAGCTTCTCTTGCTGAGATAAGCGCGAGCTGCGAGGAGGGGTCGAGTCGTTTGGCCTCTTGCGGGGTTAGTACATCGGAGGAAGGGATCTTGGCTTGCCCGGCAAACGTAACTGGCAGTTCATACTTAGAAACCCATTCAGCCTCAATTGAGCTGATGCCAGACTTTCCCTCCAGTAGGGCTTTCCAACTACTGGTCGCATCCCCGCCCAGCGGAGTGGTTGCTCCAATGCCGGTGACTACGACCCTTCGCATTAAATTAGCCCTGGTTGGCCGTGATGAACTTGACGGCGTCTGCGACAGTAACCAGGTTCTTTACTTCTTCGTCTGGAATCTTCACGCCAAACTTGTCCTCGGCATTTACGACGATTGTCATCATGGAGATCGAGTCGATATCGAGATCATCGGTGAAGGACTTGTCCATCTGAACAGAGTCGGCGGCAATACCAGTCTCATCGTTTACCAGTTGAGCCAGGCCTGCTAGTACATCCTGTTCGGAAAGTGCCATGAATAACTCCTTGGGGCTTAGTTGTCGCTTTATTTTAGGGGAGTTCGACCACTTGGGCCGCGTAGGCAAGCCCAGCACCGAAGCCAATCTGCAGCGCATATCCACCAGATTTGACCTGACCTTCGGCCAAAAGTCGGTGCATGGCTAGCGGGATTGAGGCGGCCGAGGTGTTGCCAGTTTCCACAATGTCCTTTGCCACCACAACGCTCTCTGGAAGCCCCAGTTGCTTGGCGAATTCATCGATAATTCGAACATTTGCCTGGTGAGTAACAAGGGCCGCTAGGTCTTCGGGTTCCAGCCCAGATTGCTCTAGAGCGTCCTTGGCTACCTTCACCATCTCCCAGACGGCCCAGCGAAAGACGGACTGACCCTCCTGAATCAAGGTCGGCCACTGAATCTTTCCATCGCGGTAGTCAATTAGGGATCCGGTCATTCCGACCTTGTCCCAGTTACCACCGTCTGATCCCCAAACAGTTTTAGAAATACCAGGGTGGTCGCTAGGGCCAACTATTGCAGCGCCAGCCCCATCGCCAAGAAGAAAACTGATGGATCTATCGGTGGGTGAAATGAAGTCAGACAGCTTCTCAGCACCCACCACAAGAACATATCTGGCTACTCCCGCTCTAACAAGTGAGTCAGCCTGAGCGATTCCGTAGCAGTAACCTGCACAGGCTGCGGAAATGTCATAGGCTGCAGCGCCGTGAGCTCCGACCAATTCGGAAAGTAGCGAGGCACCCGAAGGTGTTTGGTATGGAAAAGTAATGGTGGCCAAAATGACTGCGTCAATTTCACTCGGTGAGATTCCAGCTTCCGCAATCGCTTCTTTACTAGCACCGACGGCCATGTCCATCAAGCTTGTGTCTTTACCTGCTCGAGTTCTTGTGACAATTCCAGTTCTCTGGCGGATCCACTCATCGGAAGATTCAATTGGTCCTGCGACGTCGTCGTTTGAGACCACAATCTCACCGCGCATTGCCCCAAGTGAGTAAATCTTGGAGAAGGAGACGGGGGAGGTCTGCTTCAGGGTCTTCATCTAGGAAACCTTTTCTAAATCTGAAACGCTCTTCAAGGCTACTGCACTGGCTAGAGGCGCTCCCCGCTTGATTAGACCTGCAAGGGCTCCTGCTGGCGGAAGCTCAACCACCAAAGCACCTTCTTGATTTAGCGAAGCCATGCACTTATCCCATCTCACAGGTCTGGCTATTTGGGAGACCAGTGAGTCCAAAAATACCTGGCCACTGCTCACTAAGTTCCCATCAACATTTGACCAAAGATTTATTTTGGGATCCTTTGGTGTTAGCTTCTCCGCTGCCTGCTTGACGCTGGCAATTGCACTTTGCATAAATCTTGTGTGGAACGCTCCGGCAACCTTTAGCTCAATAACCTTGGATTTCTCTGGTGGATTTGCTACCAGTTTCACTATCTGCGACTTCAGGCCCGCCGCCACAATTTGATTAGCTCCATTGAAATTCGCTGGCTCAAGTTCTAAGGCTGAAAGTTTTGCCAACACCTCAGATTCCTCACCACCAAGAATTGCCGCCATCGAAGTACTCTCACTTTTTGCCGCACTAGCCATCGCGTCCGCGCGAATCCCAACTAGTTCAATTGCCTCTTCATCAGTTAGCACTCCGGCGATAGCCGCTGCGGCAAACTCGCCGACTGAGTGACCGACAACCCCGTTTGGAGTTCTATCGTGAAGAGCGATTCTGCTGATTGCAATACTTGCACCCACAATCAGTCGCTGAGCGTTGGCCGTGTCCTTGATTTCTTCTTCTGGCGCATCGGTTCCAAGTCGAAGCAGGTCCCTGCCACACGCCTCAGATAACTGGGAGAGCTTGCTTCTGAGTTCGGGATAAGTTTCGAGCCAGGGGATTAGGAATCCCTCTGATTGTGATCCTTGACCGGGACATGCGTAAATTAGCAAGCTATCTCCTCACACCACTCTCAGCGTCGCTGATGAGCCCTACCACTATCGCCGTTTGAACTACATAAGCAATTCTCGGCACCGTTACGTCTTCTCCGATGAGCTCTTGAATTCTTTTTAGTCGATAGCGCACTGTATTTGCGTGAACATAGAGCGATTTCGCGGTGCCCTCCAAAGAGCCTCCGTGATCTAGGTAGGCGCGCAACGTCAGTAGCAATTCCGCTGGAGCTGAAACGAGAGGTAGATAGTAGTTGCGAAGTAAGGTCTCTTTGGCAAGCTGATCACCTGCCAGCATCCGCTCTGGTAAGAGATCATCCGCGAGGGTTGGTCGCGCTGTGGCGTTGCGGCTAGAAGCAACCGAATGGGCAGCAAGAGCTGCCCTGGCAGATCTTGCGGAATCCGAGACAGTTGAAACTACTGGCCCGAGCATTAGATCTCCCGGTCCAAAGAAGTCGGCTAGGACATTTGCAATCGCGATGACTGCGGCATCCGGCTTTTCTGTTTGTTCAATGAGCCCAATGATTACGACCTGCCTTCTTCCTTGAATACCAATCAGTACATCGCAGCCAGATTTGCGAGCAAGTTTTCTGATGGCGTCAGGGTCGGCATTTTCGGGGCTTGTTCCAAGGAGCACAGCTACCTGGCCATCAGCACGCCAGCCAAGCGCTGCGACTCTGGAGTTAATCTCCTGAGATGTCTCCCCACTGATGATGCTGTCGACCACCAGTGCCTCCAGGCGCGCATCCCAGAGTCCTCGAGCTTCGGCAGCTCTGGCATAAACATCGGCAGCGCTAAAGGCGATGTCGCGGGAGTATCTCAGCACAGCTTCTTGCAGCTCGGGATGTTCGGATACGACTCTCTCTTCAACCATTTGAACGACGACGTGAATTAGTTGGAGAGTCTCCTGCAAAGAGATAGACCTGAGGAGCTCCCTTGGTGCAGCCGCAAAAACGTCCGCTGCTACCCAGGGTTGTGATTGAGGATTTTCATACCACTGAATAAAACTGGTGATGCCGCTTTGCGCTACAGATCCGACGGCTGCTCTGCGGGCTGGAGGCATTTTCTTATACCAGGGGAGCGTTTCCTCAAGGCGAGTCAGCGTTGCGGTTGCAAGATCTCCTGCAATCGATCTGAGCCAAGGCAGGTGCTTAGGCGTCACCACCGGCCGATCCACTTGTGCCAGCGGCCACGTCGTGCAGGCGATACTTTTCTATGGCTTGTCTTGGAAAGTCAGCTGGAACTTTGTTCTGAGCAGCAAGCTGCTGAAGTACTTTCACTGCAATTGATGGCCCGTCAATCTTGAAGAATCTTCTTGCTGCTGGTCGAGTGTCAGAGAATCCGAAGCCATCAGCACCGAGAGTTGTGTAATCACCCGGTACCCAAGGTCTGATCATGTCGGTAAGCGAGTGCATGTAGTCGGAGACGCCTACGAAAGGTCCAGGTGCTCCCGCTAGTTTCTGTGCAACATATGCCTGCTTCTTCTGAGCATCAGGATTTAGGAAGTTGTGCTCATCGGCTGCAAGTCCATCTCTTCTTAGCTCACCCCAGCTGGTGACGGACCAAACATCCGCTGAAACTCCCCAGTCAGTAAGTAGATTCTGAGCCTCAAGCGCCCAGGGGACAGCAACTCCTGAAGCCAAGATTTGTGCTTTGACTTCGCCAGTTGATTTCTTCAGCAGATAGATTCCACGCAAGACGCCATCAACATCTAGATTCTCAGGTTCGGCGGGCTGCAACATTGGCTCGTTGTAGACGGTGAGGTAGTACATAACGTTTGGATCTGGATGTGTACCTCCGTACATCCGTTCAAGACCCGCTCTAACAATGTGAGCAATCTCGTAACCGTAGGCCGGGTCATAAGTGATCACGGCGGCATTGGTGTTGGCGATAATTGGGGAGTGACCATCGGCGTGCTGAAGACCCTCACCCGTGAGTGTCGTTCTACCTGCTGTTGCTCCAATCAAGAAGCCTCTTACCATTTGATCTCCAGCTAGCCAGAGTGAGTCGGCAGTTCTTTGGAAGCCAAACATCGAATAGAAGACGTAAATAGGAATGATGGGCTGTCCATGAGTTGAGTAGGAAGAGCCACTGGCTGTGAATGCTGCGACCGAACCAGCCTCATTGATACCGGTGTGCAGAATCTGTCCCGTTTCGCTCTCCTTATAAGAAAGCAGTAGCTCTCGGTCAACAGAGATGTAGTGCTGGCCGTGAGGGTTGTAGATCTTTGAAGTGGGGAAGAAAGCATCCATTCCAAAGGTTCTGGCTTCATCCGGGATGATCAGCTGGATTCTCTGACCGGTTCCTTCGGCCTTCATCACATCCTTGAGCATTCTGACAAATGCCATGGTGGTTGCGACTTCTTGGTTTCCAGATCCCTTGCGCGCTACTTCGTAGGCTTTTTCCTCAGGGAGAGCGAACGAAACATACTTGCTTCGCCTCTCCGGCAGATAGCCACCGAGTGCTCTTCTTCGCTCGTGCATGTACTGCAGTTCCGGTGAAGAATCCGCGGGCTTGAAATAGGGAGGCATGTATGGATCTTGCTCAAGTTGAGCATCGCTGATTGGAACTCGCATTTCATCGCGGAACTTTTTGAGATCCTCAATTTTCAGTTTCTTCATCTGGTGGGTTGCGTTTCGACCCTCAAAGCTCTTACCGAGGCCGTAGCCCTTGATGGTCTTGGCGATGATGACAGTTGGCTGACCCTTGTGAGAGGTCGCTGCTTTGTAGGCGGCGTAGATCTTTCTGTAGTCATGACCTCCACGCTTTAGCGCCCAGATGTCAGCATCGCTCATGTCTGAAACCAGCTGCAGAGTTCTTGGGTCTCTTCCAAAGAAGTTCTCGCGGACGAACTTGCCATCCTCAGTCTTATAGGTCTGATAGTCACCATCCGGAGTTTTATTCATCAGCTCTACCAGGGCGCCATCTGAATCCTTAGCCAGCAGGCTGTCCCACTCGCGACCCCAGATCACCTTGATGACGTTCCAACCGGCTCCGCGGAAGAAACTCTCAAGCTCTTGGATTATCTTTCCGTTGCCTCTCACGGGTCCATCTAGTCGCTGCAGGTTTGCGTTTACTACAAACGTTAGATTGTCAAGATTTTCGTTAGCAGCTAGTTGCAGAGCACCTCGGCTTTCAACTTCATCCAACTCTCCGTCGCCAAGAAATGCCCAAACATGTTGCTGTGATGTGTCTTTGAAACCACGCGCCATCAGATAGCGATTGAACTGAGCTTGATAGATCGCGCTGATTGGTCCAAGTCCCATCGAGACAGTTGGGAACTGCCAAAAGTCCGGCATCAGTCTGGGATGCGGGTAAGAGGGGAGTCCTCTGGTAGGTCTGGATTTTTCTTGACGGAAAGAATCCATTTCCGCTTCGCTTAGGCGACCTTCCAGAAATGCTCTTGCATATGGACCAGGGGAGGCATGCCCCTGAATAAAAATCTGATCTGAGCCCCCAGGGTGATCGTGACCCTTGAAGAAGTGATTGAATCCAACTTCATAAAGCGATGCGCTAGAGGCAAAGCTTGAGATGTGTCCTCCGACAGCAATTCCTGGTCGCTGTGCTCGGTGAACCATGATTGCAGCGTTCCAGCGCATCCAAGCACGATAGGTTCTCTCGATTTGCTCATCGCCTGGGAATTGTGGCTCATCTTCAGGAGAGATGGTGTTGATGTAATCGGTGGTTGGAACTAGCGGGACATTTAGCTGCAACTCGTGAGATCTGCGAAGCAGATTTAGCATCACTTCACGAGCTCGACCTCTGCCGTGCTTCTTTGCGAGCGCGTCCAGAGACTCAAGCCATTCGGCGGTCTCCTGGGGGTCGGTATCCGGGTTTGTGACCGAGAATGCGTCCTGGTTGTTGAATGACAAGCTGAGCCTCTTTTCGTGGCTGTTTACCGATTACTCATTTTGTGAGCAGGTAAAGTCTATTCAGCTGCCCACTCTTCCGCTGACCATGGGCAGACACCGAAAGGAAGCCAAAATGAGCGTATCCGTAGGCGATAAAGCCCCTGATTTCACCCTTAGCAACCAGTTTGGAGAGGACTTCACCCTCAGTAGCCAGGGCAAACCTGTTGCTCTGGTGTTCTACCCATTCTCCTTCTCTGGTCTATGCACGGGGGAGCTGTGCGAGCTCAGAGACAACATCCAGCTGTTTCGGGATGCCAAAGTAGAACTGGTTGGTATCAGCATTGACAGTAAGTACACCCAGGCTGCGTTTGCTAAATCCGAAAACTATGACTTTCAACTACTAGCTGATTTCTGGCCACACGGTGAGGTAAGCCAGAAGTATGGAGTGTTTTTGGAAGACAAGGGCTTCTCTACCAGAGCTACATTCCTAATTGATGCGCAGGGAGTTATCGCGGCGAAATTTGTGACTGCTCCTGGTCAAGCCAGGGACCTAGCCAGCTATCGTCAAGCACTTGAGCTGATCTAGCTTCTCTGTAGTAGTATCTCCAGCGGGCCTTTAGCTCAGTTGGTAGAGCGCCACGCTTACACCGTGGATGTCATCGGTTCGAGCCCGGTAGGGCCCACTCGAATCTCAAGCGAATCCTTCGCTTTTCTGGTTGGCTTTACCTATGCTCCTTAGCGATCTGATTAAAACCTTTGACGACCTGTGGCCGCCACACACCGCCGAGGAGTGGGACAGGGTCGGTTTGGTGGTTGGCAATCCAAATCAAGATGTGAGAAAAGTCTTACTCAGCGTTGACGTCACAGATGAAGTTGTGTCAGAGGCCATTGCCCAAGGTGCAAACCTTTTACTCGTACATCACCCAATGCTTCTCAGGCCTGTGCACGATCTTTCGGAGCTGACTCTAAAGGGGAACCTGATTAGCAAGGCAGTGAGAGGAAACTTGGCGATTTTCTCCGCTCACACCAATGCCGATATTGCCAAAGATGGTGTTTCTCAATCGCTAGCCAAAGCACTCGGATTGAGAAATCTCGTAGCGCTTGATGAAATCTCTGGAGCTGGGGTTGTTGGAAAAGTTGACAAGACGACTCTGCTTGAATTCGCAAGGAATGCTGCAAAGGTTTTACCGTCTGTAGCCCAAGGCATCAAGGTTTCCGGAGATCCCAATAGGGAAATCGGCTCAGTAGCTCTCGTTGCAGGTGCCGGCGATTCCTATCTATCACTCGCTCAGCGGTCCGAAGTAGACCTCTTTATAACGAGCGATCTTCGCCACCATCCTGCTCAGGATTTCGCAGAGCAGTCAAAGCTGGTCAATGGCCCCGCACTCATGGACATTTCGCACTGGGCTGCCGAGTGGATGTGGCTTGAAACAGCCGCTGCTGTTCTTTCAAAAAAGCAGCCAGATGTTGAGTTCGCAGTGTGTGACGTAAGAACTGACCCTTGGGACTTTGCGGTGATGCAGTGAAGGTAGCCCTCGAGCAGCTAGAAAGTCTTTGGAGCATGCAGCAGCTAATCATCGCGCAGCGCCGTTTAGTTGCTGACGCCAAAGAGCTATCTTCGGGAGAAAAGCTCAAGCCGATAGAAAAAAGGCTGCAAGAAATCAATGAGGACCTTAGGTCTCATCAGCTCAATCATGAGCAGCTTGAAGATGACAAGCGAAAGATTGATAGTGATCTGTCCATGGTTGAAAAAAGGATCGCATCTGATGAGCAAAAGCTGAAGTCCTCCGCCAGCCCTAAGGATATAGCTGGTTTTCAGCACGAAATTGAAGGTCTCAAAAACAGGAAATCTCTGCTGGAGGATAGCGAGTTGTCACTTCTTGACAAACTTGAGGAATCAGAGAAAAGACTCACAGATCTGCGAAATCAGAAGGCAGAGGTTGAAGCAGAGCTGGAGCAATCAAAGTCTGAGCTGTCCCAAACTCTTGGTTTGATGCGTGACCAGAACAGCAAGATCAACCAGGAAATTTCCTCCATAAAGTCACATCTCCCCAGCGAACTAATTGATGCTTTTGAAAGAAAACTCGCTAAAGGAAATGCCGTTGGTCGGATTGTTAGATCTGCGTGTACAGCCTGCAACATGAACCTAAACTCGACAGCCATGGCAGAGCTATCCAATGTCCCAGCCGATGAGCTGGCTACCTGTCCAGAATGTGCTGCGATTGTGATCAGAGCATGATCTATCTGTATGCAGACGGAGCCTCGCGAGGCAATCCCGGTCCAGCCGCTTACGGAGTGCACATTGCCGATGAAGGCGGCAAAACTATTGCCGATTTTGGAGAGGCACTTGGTATAGCCACCAATAACCAAGCGGAGTACGCGGCAGTTATTGCCGGACTTCGTTATCTTTCGACCACCAGCTATCGACAAGTCTTTATTCGCATGGATTCCAAGCTCGTAATCGAGCAGCTAGCTGGCCGCTGGAAGATAAAGAATTCTCAGCTTCGTGAACTCGCGGATCAAGCTATGGTGCTGCTGGCTGACTTTGAATATCACCTTGAGTGGATTCCGAGAGAGGAAAACAACAAGGCCGATGCAAACGCAAACTCGGCCCTAGATTCGGGTGACTTCAGTTCGACCAGTCAGGTTTATCTTGAGCTATCCTCAATTCAGCCAAGATCAATCCGCGCTCCTAGGCAATACATCGAACCCACCACGATTGTTGTGGTCCGTCACGGTCACACCATTAATACTGAGAAGAATCTGATATCTGGGGGAGACGGAACTGATCCAGAGCTATCTCAACTTGGTCTCTTCGAAGCGGAAGGCGCAGCCGGAGAAATTCCAAGATTATTGAGTCAATTTGCTTTGCCTGGTGCAGCAGCCGTAGTTCATTCCCCAATGCTTAGGACCACGCAGACTGCCGAAATTATTGCCAAGCAGCTTGGCGTTGACACTGTGGCGGATACAAGGCTCAAGGAAATTGGTTTTGGCGACTGGGAGATGCTAGAGATGGCAATGCTCGAGACAGATGCAGTAGAGCTGGTAGCTGCCTGGCGAGGATCCCTTACGGTTAGACCACCCAAGGGCGAGTCAGTTTTGGACATGCAGTCAAGAGTTTGGGAATCCCTGAGCGACATCATCGAGAACTACCGTGGTTCAACAGCAATTGTCTCCACCCACATGATGCCCACTCGGGCCTTCGCTGCCGCTGCTATGAAAGGTAGTGAGAATGTCTACTTCAACATCAACTCCTCGCCCGGCGGCATCAGCATCTACCGATTCTTTGGCATGGAGTTCGCTGAGATATTTACTATCAACTATTGCGCTCATCTGAGCGAAAAGTAGGCTTATAGCGATGGGTCGGCCAGGCGGTCGCGACATTGTCGAGGAACGTCCGGGCTCCAAAGAGCAAAGTGGTGGGTAACGCCCACCCGGGGTAACCCGAGAGATAGTGCAACAGAAAGTAAACCGCCCGAAAGGGTAAGGGTGAAACGGTGGTGTAAGAGACCACCAGCGATCAGGGCAACCTGGTCGGCTAGGTAAACCTCACTTGGAGCAAGACCAAGCAGAAGGCGTTCGAGAACTGCTCGTTCGATGCCTTCGGGTAGGTCGCTAGAGCAGCTGAGTAATCAGTTGCCGAGATAGATGACCGTCCATATGGACAGAACCCGGCGTATCGGCCGGCCCATCAATAATCTTCTGTAACAAGGGCCGCTGCTCCGATGATGCCTGCGGAGTTCTTTAGCTTTGCCGGAACAATCGGTGTCTTTAGTTTTAGAAGCGGTAGAAATTCGGCATGCGATTTACTTATGCCGCCCCCAACGATAAATAACTTTGGGGAGAACAGTCTTTCCAGCTCGGTGTAGTAGCGCTGAAGTCTTTCAGCCCACTGGGAAAAACTTAGATTTTCACGTTCTTTCGCGGCATAGGAGGCTTTAGTCTCATAGTCAACGCCATCTATCTCTAAATGCCCGAGTTCAGCATTCGGTACCAGAATCCCATTGTGAATTAAAGCTGTGCCGATCCCGGTACCAAGGGTGGTCATAATGACGAGTCCTTTTTTGCCTTTGCCAGCTCCAAACTTTGACTCTGCATAACCTGCAGCGTCAGCATCGTTTACCACTACAACTTTGGTGTGAAGTTCACGACTGAAGAATTGGACAGCGTCGAAGCCAATCCATTTAGCACTTACGTTTGCTGCAGATTTTGTAACTCCATTTTCGACTACAGCGGGAAAGCAGATGCCGATTGGCCTGTCTCTGCGATTGCCGAGCTGCACAACAATCTCGCCAACGACTCCGGCTATACCCTCCGGCTCTCCTCCTTGAGGGGTCTCTTTTTTGATACGCGAGGAGACTAAAGAACCATTTCGAGTGTCGACCAGACCACCTTTTATTCCAGTTCCGCCAATGTCTATACCGATTGCTTTTCTAGGCAACTATGCCTCCGTGAGTATCTCTGGCCCGTCTTCTGTGACGAGAATAGTGTGTTCGAACTGGGCGGTGATGGATTTGTCGCGGGTTGTCACAGTCCAGCCGTCCTGCCACATGTCCCATTCGTGAGAGCCGAGAGTGATCATCGGTTCAATTGTGAAAACCATTCCAGGTTCGATGATGGTGTTGTAAGCAGGTTCGTCGTAATGGGGAATGATTAGCCCGGTGTGAAAACTGGTTCCAACGCCGTGACCGGTAAATTCTCTGACCACGCCATAACCGAATCTTTTTGCGTAACTTTCAATAGCCCTACCGATGACATTAACCTCTCGGCCAGGGCCAACTGCCTTGATTCCGCGATTGAGGGCCTCTTTGGTTCTATCCACAAGCTCGTGTATTTCGGTCGCCGCCTGACCAATGACGACTGTCCCGTTGGTATCGCCGTGAACTCCATCAATGAAGGCGCTGACGTCAACATTCACCAAATCACCCTCTTCAAGCACCGTGTCATCTGGGATGCCATGACAAATCACTTCATTGACTGAGGTGCATAGGGATTTAGGAAAACCTCGATACCCCAGGGTCGAAGGGTAGGCATTCTGCGAAACCAGAAAATCGTGTCCGATTTGATCTAGATCATCAGTGGTCATTCCTGCTCTAGCACTTAGTAGTACCTTCTCCAAGGCCTGAGCGGCAATTTTGCTTGCTCGTCTAATTTTTGCGACGGTTTGCGCATCGTACCTGTCGCCTGAAGTGTGAGGCGCTGGCGAAGGCCTTCCCACATACTCTGGCCTTGCGATTGAGGTTGGGACTTCACGAAGCGGAAATATTTTCCCTGGAATTAGTCGACCGCTGGCATCTTTAGGCATTAGGCAAATTGTATTTGGGAGTAGGTTGGAACCCATGGAGAAGCGCTACTGGTTCAATACCAAGACCAAAACTGTGGAAGAAGGTCCGAAGTCGTTAGGACTTGACCGAATTGGTCCATTCGCAAGCTACCAGGAAGCGTTGCGAGCAGAGGAAATCGTTAGAGAACGAGCTCGCGCGATTGCTCAGGAAGAAGAGCAACAGGATTAGCTAAAACTCTGTTCGGCAGATGGAAATTTTCCAGTTTGAACATCAGACCGATAGCTAGTGGCTGCTTGTTCGAGTTGAGACCGAAGATTCAGATACTGCTTGGCAAAACTTGGGATTTTTGCTCCCAGTCCGGCAAAGTCTGTCCAGACCAGAATTTGTCCATCTGTGTGATTGCCAGCACCAATTCCAATGGTTGGAATGGACAGAGCTTTGGTTATCTCAGAGGCTAGATCTGCCGGGACCATTTCAAGAACGATTGCAAAGGCTCCCGCTTCTGCAACTGCTTTCGCATCAGCGAGAACTCGTTCAGCATCTTGGTTACGACCCTGGACTTTGAACCCCGAGAGGGAATGCACAGTTTGCGGTGTAAACCCAACATGTCCCATGACGGGTATTCCAGCTTCCACCAATGCCTTGATTTGAGAGGTCCTCTTTCCTTCGATTTTGACTGCGGCTGCTCCAGTTTCTTTCATCACCCGAATGGCGTTGCTAAGTGCTTGGGCATCACCTTCCTCATAGCTTCCGAAGGGCATGTCAAAGACGACAAGGGAGCTCTTTGCACTTCTAGCAACTGCTTTTCCAAAGGGAATCATTTCCTCTAGCGAAATAGGAATTGTGGTGTCATTTGCCAAAACGGTGTTGCTGGCACTGTCACCAACCAGAATCACCTCGATTCCGACGGAGTCAAAAATCTCGGCCGTCTGCTGATCATAAGAGGTAAGGCAGGCAAACTTTTTGCCCTGTTTCTTAAGTTCGGCAAGAGTGCCTGTGCGGATTTTCATAGCTTTCCAAATCTAGTTGTTACTGGAACTCTTCGCCCCGAGCCAAAGGAAACTACTGTGGTCTTTGTCCCGATGGCACCCTGACTTCTTTTCCATTCAGCCCGCCTAACCATTTCGTCAATTTCAGCCACGAGCTGACGGTCAAATCCAAGTGAAACAACCTCATCGACGGTGGCAAACTTCTCGATAAGCAGTCTGAGGATGTCGTCCAGGATTTGGTAATCGGGTAGTGAGTCCTGATCCTTTTGGCCGGGTCTTAGTTCCGCAGAGGGAGCTTTAGTGATTGAGGATTGCGGAATTACTTCTTTACCTTTTGCCTGATTGAACCACTTCGCGAGCCACCAGACATCAGTCTTTAGGACATCCTTGATTGGTGCGAATCCACCTGCTGCATCTCCATAGATGGTTGAGTAACCAACTGCAATTTCTGACTTGTTACCAGTACTCAAAAGCAGTCGGCCTTCAGTATTTGAAATTCCCATGAGAATAACTGCACGCAATCGTGCCTGGAGATTTT